>JAEWJH010000044.1 GCA_023386635.1 Pseudomonadota bacterium | reverse complement strand
TCCTCGCCGCGCAGGAAAGCCTGGGCGAGCCGGACCGCAAGGCGATGACCATCGCCGTGAGCATGGAAGACATCGTCACCAGCGCCGCCGTCACCGGCGTGCCGGCCAACTGGATGCTGCCGAGCCTCACCGCCGCCGGCTTCACGCCGGAGATGCTGCGCGCCGAGCGCAAGATGGACTTCACGTCCACCGACAAGGCGAAGCCGTGGAAGAACATCTGGGGCGCGGGACAAGCAGTCGGCGCCGTCACGGCATCCGAGCCGGTGGCCGAGATCATCGCCAGGCTGCGCGACGACTACACCGCGCTCCGCGCAGCGTTTTGTGGCCGCGCTACCTGATCCGCTCGAGGATGCTGACGTAATTCGCCACCGCGGCGCCGCCCATATTGAACACGCCGCCGATGGTCGCCTTCGGCATCTGGATGCCTTCTGGCGCGGCGCCGGCGAGCTGCATCGCGGTGAGCGCATGCATCGACACGCCGGTGGCGCCGATCGGATGGCCCTTCGCCTTCAACCCGCCGGACGGATTGACCGGAAGCCGGCCGTCCTTCTGGGTCCAGCCCTCGACGATGGCGCGCGCGCCCTGCCCCTCCGGCGTCAGGCCCATGGCTTCGTATTCGATCAGCTCGGCGACGGTGAAACAGTCATGGGTCTCGACAAACGACAGATCGTCGAGCTTCAAGCCGGACTTCGCCAGCGCGCCCTGCCAGGCCTTGGAGCAGCCCTCGAACTTCAAAATGTCGCGCTTCGACATCGGCAGGAAATCCTGCACATGCTCGGCCGCGCGGAAGGCGATGGCCTTGTCGAGTTGCAGCGCGGTCTCGAGATCAGCGAGCACGATCGCCGCGGCGCCGTCCGACACCAGCGAGCAATCCGTGCGCTTCAGGGGGCCGGCGACGAACGGGTTCTTGTCGCTCTCGGTGCGGCAGAACTCGAAGCCGAGGTCCTTGCGCATCTGCGCATAGGGATTGCCGACACCGTTCTTGTGGTTCTTGGCGGCGATCATCGCCAGCGCGTCGGACTGATCGCCGTATTTCTGGAAATAGAGCCCGGCGATCTTGCCGAAGATGCCGGCGAAGCCGCCCTCAATGTCGGCTTCCTCTCGCACATAGGACGCTTTCAGCAGGTTGCGGCCGATCTCCGGTCCCGGCGTCGTGGTCATCTGCTCGGCGCCGACCACCAGCACCACCCGCGCCGCCTTGGCGGCGATGGCCTTGAGGCCCTGATGCACCGCCGCCGACCCGGTAGCGCACGCGTTTTCCACCCGCAGCGCCCGCTTGAAGCGCAGATCCGGCGACGCTTGCAGCACCAGCGAGGCGGTGAAGTCTTGGGCCGAAAAGCCAGCATTGAAGTGGCCGAGCACGATCTCGTCCACGTCGCCGGGCGCGAGGCCGGCATTGGCGAGCGCCTCGGTGGCCGCTTTGACGATCAGGCTTTCCAGCGTCTCGCTGGTGAGTTTACCGAACGGGGTGTGGGCCCAACCGACGATACATGCGCTCATGACGACCTCATTCACCGTTTACGTCTTATGACCTTCGGGCCACCCCGGATGGAACTTCGCCTTTCCGGGCTAACCCGCCGAATTTTCGTCGCTTTCGTCGGCGATGCAGCGGTTACTATTAATGTGGAGGGGGGCGCCGCGGCTTTGCGTCGGCCCTCCGGTTTCGTTTAAATAGCGCGTTGTCGCAGCCGTGGAAACTGGCGTTGCCAGGCTCCGCAACGACGGGGCAGCCCCATCCGGATCATCGCAGTGACTCAAGCCCGCCGTTTGTCCACCCGCCTGTTCCGCTCCGCCGTCGCACTGGTGATGTGTGGCGCGGCGCTTGGCCTTGCAAGCCGCACCGCCGGGGCCGAGGCGCTGCTGCTGATCGAAGCCGACACCGGCAAGGTGCTGCACGCGGAGAACGCGACCTATCCCTGGTATCCTGCCTCCGTCACCAAGCTGATGACAGCCTATACGGCGCTGCGTGCGGTGAAGGACCGGCAGGCGACTATGGACACGCTGCTGACCATGTCCCCCGCCGCGGCGGCGCAGCAGCCGACCAAGATGGGCTTCCCGGTCGGCACCACGCTGACGCTCGACAACGCCCTGAAGATGCTGATGGTGAAGTCGGCCAACGACGTCGCCGTCGCCATCGCCGAAGGCATCGGCGGCTCGGTCGAGGGTTTCGCCGACAAGATGAACGAGAACGCGGCGCGGCTCGGCATGACCCAGTCGCACTTCGTCAATCCGAATGGCCTGCCGGCAGAGAACCACGTCACCTCCGCGCGCGACCTCGCGATTCTGGCGCGGGCGCTGATCCGCGAATTCCCCGACCAGGACCCGCTCTGGCACATTTCCGGCATCCGCTACGGCAAACGCGTGATGCGGAACTACAACACGCTGATCGACCGGTATCCCGGTGCCGACGGCATGAAGACCGGCTTCATCTGCGCCTCCGGCTACAACCTCGTCGCCTCGGCGACGCGCAACGGCAAGCGGCTGATCGCCGTGGTGCTCGGCGCCTATGGCGGCGCAGTGCGCGCGCAAAAAGCGGCGCAATTGCTCGAACGCGGCTTCGGTTCCGGCAATTTGTCATGGCTGACGCCGTCGCTTGGCACCGTCGACGCCCTGCAGCCGATCAATGCCTCGCCGCCCGACCTGCGCGAGGAAATGTGCGGCAAGCATCGCCGCAAGCCGGCCTCCGAGGACAACGACGAGGGCGAAGAGCAGGCCAGCGCCGGGGCGACCGGAGATGGCGCCGACGCGACGCAGGTGTTCTCGCTGTCCGCGATCCGCCAGCCGCCGGCGAAATATGTGCTCGCGCCGATGACCGTGAGCGGCCCGATCATCGACGTCTATACCGGCTCGGCGCGCAGCCCGACCAACAACGCCATTCCGGTGGCGGCGGCGAAGAAGCGTAAGGCGACGAAGCACGCCAAGGTCGATGCCAAGGCAGAGGTCAAGGCTGAGACGAAGACCGACGCCAAAGCCGATGCGAAGCATGCGGCAAAACCCGCCAAGGACGCTGCTAAGAAGGACGCTGCGAAGAAGGATGCCGCGAAACCGGCCGCCAAACCCGCAGCAAAGCCGGCCGCGAAGAAAAAGAAAACGGCGACCGCGCAATGACCGGCGGCCCGGAGCGGCCGCGCCAGCCGCCGGCGCCGATCCCGCTCACCTTGCTCACCGGCTTTCTCGGCTCCGGCAAGACCACGCTGCTCAACACATTGCTCAAGGACCCGGCGCTGGCCGGGACCGCAGTGATCATCAACGAGTTCGGCGAAGTCGGCCTCGACCATCTGCTGGTCGAGTACGTCAGCGACAACATGATGCTGCTCCAATCGGGCTGCCTGTGCTGCACCATGCGCGGCGACCTGATAGACGCGCTGGAGACGCTGCTGCGCGATCTCGACAACCGCCGCTGCACTTTCAGCCGCGTGCTGCTCGAAACCACCGGCCTCGCCGATCCGGCGCCCGTGTTGCACACCGCCATGGCGCATCCCTATCTCGTCATGCGCTATCGGCTCGACGGCGTCGTGGCGACGGTGGATGCCATCAACGGAGCGGCGACCCTCGACGCACATCCGGAAGCCGTAAAGCAAGCCGCCGTCGCCGACCGCCTGGTGCTGACCAAGACCGACATGCTCGACACGCCGGAGCGAATCGCTGCGCGTGATAAGCTGCTGACGCGGTTGCGCGCGCTCAATCCCGCTGCGCCGATCCTCGATGCGGCGAAGGGCGAAGCGACGGCGACGGCGCTGCTCTCGGCCGGGCTTTACGACCCCGAGCGTAAAATCCCAGACGTGAAAAAATGGCTGGCGGCGGAAGCCTATGCGGAGATCGGACAAGATCACGGCCATCACAAGGATCATGCGCATGATCACGATCACGGGCACCACGACCACCATCATGACCCGAACCGGCACGACGACCGCATCCGCGCCTTTTCGCTGACGAGCGACAAACCGATCCCTGGCGGCACGCTGGAGATGTTCCTTGAACTCTTGCGCGCGACCCACGGGCCGAATCTGTTGCGCATGAAGGGCATCGTCAATGTCGCGGAAATGCCGGACACGCCGGTGGTGATCCACGGGGTGCAGCATGTGTTTCATCCGACCGCCACACTGCCGCGCTGGCCGGACGACGACCATCGCAGCCGGCTCGTCTTCATCGTCCGGGACATCAAGCCGCAGACCATCCGCGATTTGTTCGAGGCGTTCCTTGGCACCACGGCCATCGACCGGCCGGATCGCGCGGCGCTCACCGACAATCCGCTGGTGCCGTTCGGCGGCATGGACCGCTAAGGAAGCCGCTCCGCTTGCGCGCGACATCGGGTCCGCGTTCGCCGCTCTTGTCACACCACGCTGATTTGCCGATGCTTCGCCGGCGTCACCCGCGCCGTCCGAATTCGTCGCCCGCAAGGATCGTTCATGGATCGCATCTGGCTGAAACATTATCCGCCCGGCGTTCCGGCCGAGATTGATCCGGCGCGCTACGGCTCGCTCGTCGAGATTTTCGATGAATGCTTCCGCCGCTATGCGGACCAGCAGGCCTTCGCCTGCATGGGCAAGGCGATCACCTATGCGGAACTGGAGCGCGCCTCGCGCGCATTCGGCGCATTCCTGCAGGCGCGCGGCCTGAAGAAGGGCGACCGCGTCGCGGTGATGATGCCGAACATCCTGCAATGCCCAGTGGCGACGCTGGCAATCCTGCGCGCCGGCATGACCGTGGTGAACGTCAACCCGCTTTACAAGCCGCGCGAACTGGCATTTCAGCTGAAGGACTCGCAGGCTGACACCATTATCGTCCTGGAGAACTTTGCCTCCGTCGTGCAGGAGGCGCTACCGGGATCGAACATCAAGCACGTCGTCGTCGCCAGCATGGGCGATATGCTCGGCTCGCTGAAGGGCGCCATCGTCAATCTTGTCGTGCGACACATCAAGCGGATGGTGCCAGCCTATTCGCTGCCGGAGGCGGTTGCGTTTTCAACCGCGCTCAACGAAGGCGAAAAGCTGACGCTGTCGCAGCCGATGATCGGGCCGGACGATCTCGCTTTCCTGCAATATACCGGCGGCACCACCGGCGTCGCCAAGGGCGCGATGCTTCTGCATCGCAATCTCGTCGCCAATCTGCTGCAGGTCGATGCCTGGCTCGAACCGCTGCTCGACGCGCCGCCGAAAGTCCCGCAGATGGTGTTCGTGGTAGCGCTGCCGCTTTATCACATCTTCGCGCTGACGGCATGCATGCTGCTGACCATGCGGATCGGCGGGCTGTCGCTTTTGATTCCCAATCCGCGCGACATCGGCGGGCTGATCAAGGCCATCGCGCCATACAAGATCAATTCGTTCCCGGCGGTGAACACGCTCTACAACGCCATGCTGCATCATCCGGATTTCGCCACGATCGACTGGAGCGGGCTGAAATGCGCCGTCGGCGGCGGCATGGCGGTGCAGCAGTCGGTCGCCGAGCAATGGGTGAAGCGCACCGGCAAGCCGATCATTGAAGGGTACGGCCTGTCGGAGACGTCGCCCGTTTTGTGCTGCAACCGCGGCGACATCACTGCTTGGACCGGCACCGTCGGCCTGCCGATGCCGTCGACCGATATTTCGCTGCGCGACGAGCACGGAAAAGAAGTGCCGCTCGGCGGGCGCGGCGAGATTTGCGCGCGCGGACCACAAGTGATGCCCGGGTACTGGAATCGTCCGGACGAAACTGAAAAAGTGATGACGGACGACGGCTTCTTCCGTACCGGCGACATCGGCATAATGGACGAGCAGGGCCGCATCCGCATCGTCGACCGGCTCAAGGACATGATATCCGTCTCCGGCTTCAAGGTGTTTCCGAACGAGATCGAAGATGTCTGTGCCTCGAACCCCGGCGTGCTGGAATGTGCAGCGGTGGGCGTGCCCGACGAGAATTCCGGCGAGACCGTCAAGCTGTTCGTCGTGCGCAAAAACAAGTCACTGACCGAGGATGCGCTGCGCGATTTCCTCCACGATAGGCTGACTGGCTACAAGCGGCCGCACACCATCGAATTCCGCGACAGCCTGCCGAAGAGCAATGTCGGCAAGATCCTGCGCCGCGAATTGCGAGACGAAGCGCAAACGGAGAAGATACATGCCTGATATCTTGCCTGACGCCTTGCGCGAGGTGACGCCGGAGTCGATCGTCGCATTCTGGACGGAGGCCGGGCCGCCGCGCTGGTTCAAGAAAGATCCAGCGTTCGACGCGGAGATCAGCGAACGGTTTCTGGCGACGCACGAGGCGGCCGCCGAAGGCAGGCTCGCGGACTGGGAGAAAAGCGCGAGCGGTGCGCTTGCCATGATGCTGCTGCTCGACCAATTTCCGCGCAACATGTTCCGCGATAGCGGCCGTGCCTTCGCCACCGATCCGCAAGCGCTGGCGCTCGCCAAGCGCGCGATCGGCCGCGGCTTCGACCTGCAGGTCGCGCCGCAGATGCGCGCCTTCTTCTATCTGCCGTTCATGCATGCGGAGGATTTGACCGAGCAGAACCGCGGCGTCACGCTCTATCGCACCGCCGGCGACAGCGACGGCGAGAAGTGGGCGCAACTGCACGCCGACATCATCCGCAAATTCGGCCGTTTCCCTCACCGCAACAAAGCGCTCGGCCGCGACACGACGCCGGACGAACAGGCGTTCCTCGACGGCGGCGGATTTTCGGGGTGATCGCTTGGTCATTCCGGTCGCCCGGAATGACCGGATACGGCTAAAACCCCGTCAGCTTGGCCCACAGCGCATCGGCATCGGCGGGCGCCGTATCGCCGCGCCAGGCGACATGCTGGTCCGGCCGGATCAGCGCGAGATCGCGGCCATAGAGAGCGCGCGCTGCGGGCAGCATCGCATCGACCACCGTGAGCGGAATCCCGCGCGCCGCGGCGGCTTCAATCAGCGCCGCGCCGCTCTCGACGCCGAACCGCAAAAGCGTGAAGCCGACACCGAAGCGATCGAACAAGGAATCGGCCGCTCCCCGCCCCGCACCAATCCACAGATGCGGCGCACGGCCCCCGGGCACGCCACTCGGCCTATAGCGCACGAAATCATCCGGCGGCGGCGTGCCGTCTTCGGCGATGATGGGCGAACCGTCATAGCGCGCGCCGAGTTGCACGCCGAGCGAGGCAAATTCTTCACCGAAGGTCGAGAGGAACGCGCCGACCTCGCGCCGCGCGGCGGCGCCGGCCATGCTAGGGCTTTCCAGATCAGGCGGCACCGGCACATCGCCGACATTCTTTGCCAGCGCCCGCGAGGCGGCGGTGTTGCGCACGGCGATCGGCTTGCGCTCGCTCGCATAAGAGGCGAGGAGCGCCGGCCCACCCCAGCCCTGCACCCGCGCCGCGAGCTTCCAGGCAAGATTGGCCACATCGTCGATGCCGGTGTTCATGCCGAAGCCGCCGGTCGGCGTGAACAGATGGATCGCGTCGCCGGCGAGCCAGATGCGCCCCTCACCGAATCCTTCTGCATGCAGCGCGACACCACCGGTCCACACGCCGTGCGCGATGATCTCCACCGGAATGTCCGCGCCCGCCGCATCGGACAGCATGCGGGCAATGGCGCGGTCGTCGATCGGCGCATCGGGCCCGGCGCGCCGCGTCCAGATAATGAATTCGTCGGCGCCGTTGAGCGCCACCATCGCCGTGCGGAAGCGCGGATTGACGAACCAGTATTGCCACGCGCGCTGCTCCGGCTTGACGATATCGCCATAAAGCGCCGGCGTGCGGATATAGGTCGAGACCATGTTCTGGCCGAAGAACGGCTGATCGAGCGCCGCATGGCCTTCGTAAGCGATTCCGAGCGAACGGCGCACGAAGCTACGGCCGCCGTCGCAACCGGCGACATAAGCGGCGCGCCATTCTTCGCGCTGGCCGTCATCACTCTCCGCCGTCAGCGACACGCCATCCGCATCCTGCATCACCGCCGTCACCTGCCAACCATAGCGTAACGTGATGTTCGGCCGCGCAGCAGCCTGCGCGAACAGCACCTGCTCCACATACATCTGGTTGGCGCGATGGATCGGCTCCGGCACCTGATCGTCAATCGGCGACGCCGCTACCTGCGCCATTTTCTCCCGCTCCGACGGCATGCGCAGCCGCGCCAGTTCGTGACCCTGAAAGCCGGTCATGTAGACACTGTCGGTCGGGTGATCGGGCGGCAGACCCAGCGCGCGCACGCGCGGCGCGAAGCCGAGCCGGCGATAGTGCTCCATGGTGCGCGAATTGTGCGTCGAGCCTTTCGGATGGATGCGCACCGAAGGTTCGGTGTTGAACACCACCGACCGCACGCCATGCCGATCGAGGAATAGCGCGAGCATGAGCCCGACCGGCCCGCCGCCGACGATCGCGACGGAAATGTTCTGCACGCTTGATTCTTTCATAAGGGCCTATCGTCGCAATCGCGTTGTAAAGCTGGCTGTTTGCCGGACGTCCTTGTAGCATCGCGCCGCGCACGCCGCACGCCTTGCGGCTGACGAAGGAGTGGAATGAATCTCATGGCAGACTTGCACGTGACTGGATTGCACGGCGTGTTTCCCTATCTGGTCTCTCCCGTCCATGCCGACGGCCGGGTGAAGGACGATGTGCTGGGCCGGCTGGTGAACGATCTGGTCGGCACCGGCATCCATGGCATCACGCCGCTCGGCTCTACCGGCGAGTTCGCCTATCTTAATGCAGCACAGCGCGAGACCATCGTGCGCGTCACTATCGAGGCGACCGCGAAACGCATTCCGGTGATCGCCGGCGTCGCCTCCACCGTCACACGCGACGCGGTCGAACAGGCGAAGCGCTATCAGGCGCTCGGCGCCGACGGCATCCTCGCCGTGCTCGAGGCCTATTTCCCGCTTAAGGACGCACAGATCGAAAGCTATTTCCGCGCCATTGCCGACGCCGTCGACATTCCGGTGGTGATCTACACCAATCCGCAATTCCAGCGCAGCGACCTGACCATCGACACCATCGCGCGGCTCGCCGAACATCCGCGCATCCGCTACCTCAAGGACGCCTCGACCAATACCGGGCGGCTGATGTCGATCATCAACCGCTGTCCGCAACTCAAGGTGTTCGCCGCGTCGGCGCATATTCCGGCGGCGGTGATGATGATCGGCGGCGTCGGCTGGATGGCCGGTCCGGCGAATATCGTGCCGCGCCAGAGCGTGCGGCTTTATGACCTCTGCCGCGCCGGCCGCTGGGATGAGGCGATGGCGCTGCAAAGAAAGCTCTGGCATGTGAACGAGGCGTTCGCCCGGTTTCAACTCGCCGCCTGCATGAAGGCGGGCCTGGAAATCCAGGGCTATGCGGTCGGCGATCCGGTGCCGCCGCAGGTGCCGCTCAGCCCGGCGGAGCGCGAGGCGGTGGCGAAAATCCTTGCGGATTTGCCCAGTTGAAGTCCGACGAGGTCGACAACGCTGACCACTGTCATGCGCGGGCTCGACCCGCGCATCCAACGTCTTGAATCTAAAGATGGATTGCCGGGTCATCAGGGCGTCTACGCCCGTCTTCGACGGGCTATGCCCGGCAATGACAGGAAGCCGCATCGAGCCCGACTCTCTGATCGCGGCGAGAGACTGTTAACGCTTCCTTGCTAAAGCAGAGGCCCCCGGCGGAGCACCCTCTCCCACGGAGCATCGGTTTTGGCCCTGAGCGACATAGACAACGCTTCTCCCGCCCGGCCATCTGCGCTTGGCGCGCTCGCCGCGCGTCTGCGCGGATTCCGCGACAGCCAGAGCCATCTCGCCCTGGCGCAGAAGGTCGCGGGCACCGCTTTCATCGTCCGCGTCGCCAGCGCCGGCCTCATCTATCTGTCGCAAATCCTGTTCGCGCGCTGGATGGGAACTTACGAGTTCGGCATCTATGTCTATGTCTGGACCTGGCTGCTGATGCTCGGCGCGCTGGCGCCGCTCGGCCTCGCCTATCTGCCGCAGCGCTTCATTCCCGAATATACCGCGCGCGGCGACCGTGACGCGTTGCGCGGTTTTCTCACCGGCGCACGCTGGGTGTGCTTTGCGCTCGGCACCGCTGCAGGTCTCGTCGGTACGGCCGTGGTGTTCGGCCTCGGGGACCGGATCGCCGCGCCTTACGTCATTCCGTTCCTGCTGGCACTCGCGTCGCTGCCGATCTTCCCGGTGTCGAGCGCGCAGGAATCAATCTCCAACGCCTATACGTGGACCAGCGTCGCGCTGATCCCCGGCTATATCGTGCGGCCGATCCTGATCCTGGCGATCCTGCTGGCGATGCACCTGTCCGGTTTCGCGATCGATGCCGCAGCGGCATTGTTCGCGTTCCTGATCGCGATCTGGGTGACGACGCTCGGACAGACGCTACTGTTGCACCGCCGTCTTAAACAGGAGATCGAGCCCGGCCCACGCCGCTACGCGGTGCCGCTGTGGATGCGCACCGCGGCTCCGGTGCTGCTGATCGACGGCTTCTTCTTCCTGCTCACTTATGTCGACGTGCTGCTGCTCAAGCTGTTCGTCGGGCCGGAGGAGATCGCGCAGTATTATGCGGCGAGCAAGACGCTCGCGCTGGTCGCGTTCATCTATTTCGCGGTGTCGAGCGCCTGCGCGCACCGCTTCGCCGAGTATCACGCACAGGGCGATCAAACCAAGCTCTCCGACTTCATCCATACCTCGACCAAGATGATGTTCTGGCCATCGCTGGTGATGGTCGGCGCGCTCGTCCTGTTCGGCAAATATATCCTGATGCTGTTCGGTCCGGGCTTCGAGCACGGCTATCCGATGATCCTGGTGCTCGCCGTTGGCCTCATGGCGCGCTCGTCGGTCGGTCCCGCGGAGCGCCTTCTCAACATGGTCGGTCAGCAGCGCGTCTGCGCCATGGCCTATGCCGGCGCGGTCGTCGTCAATATCGCCACGTTGTTGCTGTTGGTGCCGCATCTCGGGCCGATCGGCGCGGCGATCGCCACCGCCTGCGCGGTGGTGGTGGAGTCAGTGCTGCTGGTGGTGGCGGTGAAGCGCAAGCTCGGCATCACCATGTTCATCGGCCGCGGACTTTTCGGGCGGAATTAGTATCCGCTCTCCCCTCATTCGACCGACAACCGAAACAGGTCATCCCCGGGCTTGTACCGGCGATCCCGATCAGGTGAGCATCATGCCATCCTTAGCGGGATGGCCGGGTCAAGCCCGGCCATGACGAACCGATAGAGCCGGCTCCAAATTCAACCTTGCTCGCGCAGCAACCGGCGGATCACCTTGCCGGTCGTCGTCATCGGCAGTTGATCGATGAACGCCACCTCGCGCGGATATTCGTGCGCGGAGAGGTGCTGGCGCACAAAGTCCTGGATGCTTTTCGCGAGGTCGTCGGACGCCGTCTCCCCGTCCTTCAGCACCACGAACGCCTTGACGATCTCGGTTCGAAGGGGATCGGGCTTGCCGACCACCGCCGCGAGCGCCACCGCCGGATGGCGAATGAGGCAATCCTCGATCTCGCCGGGGCCGATGCGATAGCCGGCCGAGGTAATGACATCGTCGTCGCGACCGATGAAATGGATATAGCCGTCGTCATCGATCATGCCTTGATCGCCGGTGGTCATCCAGTCGCCGATAAATTTATCGCGCGTCGCTTCCGGCTTGCCCCAGTATGACAGGAACATTACCGGGTTTGGCCGCTGCACGGCGATCTGCCCGGTCACGCCCGGCTTCACCGGCTGACCGTCGCGATCAATCACAGCGACGTTGTGGCCCGGCACCGCCTTGCCCATGGCGCCGGCGCGATAAAGCCCGATCTGCGCACAGGCCGAAACGACGAGATTGCATTCGGTCTGACCGTAGAATTCGTTGATGTCGACGCCGAAGGCGCTCTTGCCCCATTCATGCGCCTCGATGCCAAGCGCCTCCCCGCCGGAGCCGACCGTACGCAGGCGAATGTCGTAGCGGCCGCGCGGCGACGGCGCCGACCGCAGCATGCGCAACGCGGTCGGCGGGATGAACGCATTGCGCACACCGGCATTGGCCATCAGCGCGAACGCATCATCGGGATCGAACTTGTCGAACCTCCGCGCCACCACCGGCACGCCGAAATGCAAGCTCGGCAGCAGGCAGTCGAGCAGACCGCCGGCCCAGGCCCAGTCCGCCGGCGTCCAGAACCGATCACCCGGCTGCGGGAAAAAATCGTGCGGCAATTCGATCCCCGGCAGATGACCGAGCAGCACACGATGCGCATGCAGCGCGCCCTTCGGCTGTCCGGTGGTGCCGGAGGTGTAGATCATCAGCGCCGGATCGTCGGCCGCGGTGTCTTCCGGCGTGAATGACGCGGAGGCCTTCGCCAGCTCCGTCGTGAAATCGAGCGATCCGTTATCATCTCCGTTTTGCGCGCCGTCGACGGTCAACACCACCGCCAAATCGGGCAGCGCTTCGCGCACCTGCGCGACCTTGGCGCAACCGGCGGCATTGGTGATCACCGCCTTGGCGCCGGCGTTCTGCAGCCGATAGCTCAGCGCCTCGGTGCCGAACAGGATCGCGAGCGGCAGCGCGATGCCGGCGAGCTTGTAGACCGCGATATGCGCGGCGGCGACTTCCGGCATCTGCGGCAGCAAGACCGCGACACGGTCGCCCCGCCCGATGCCATGTGCGCGCAACACATTGGCGAGACGGTTCGAGGTTTCGTGCAGCCATCCGTAACTGATGTTGTCCTGCCGGCCGTCGGGCTTTACATGGATCAGCGCGAGCCGATCCGGCTCCTGCGCGGCCCAGCGGTCGCAGACATCGACGCCGATATTGTAGCGCGCCGGGATATCCCAGCGGAAAGCGCGATAGAGCGCGTCGTAGTCGCGGATCGGCGGCAGCATCGGCGGGTCTCCGGCGCGCGAACCCTAACCGCCGCACACCGGGTGTGTCACCCCACCTTTCGCATCACGTGCTGGGCAGGGCTCCAACAGTCCGAGGATCAATCCTTGTCAGGGACCGCGAGGATCATCGACCAGTAGACTTTGTATTTCGAGGTCGGCGCATAGACCGCGGCCATGCCCATGCGCGTCGCTCCCCGCAATTGCATGTTGGCGCGATGCGGCGGCGAATCGCGCCAGCCGGAGAACGCTTCCGCGAGCGTGTGATAGCCAGCGCCGATATTCTCGGCCGCGCCCGCGCTGCGATAGCCCGACGCCTTGAGGCGCGCCGGGAACGGCTTGATCAGGTTGTGGTCGAGCTTGTCGCGCTTCGCCATGGCCTGAGCCTGCTCCTGCGCCAGCCGATTCAACTCGGGGTCAATGGTCACCGTATTGAGGCCGTTATTCCGGCGATAGCCGGACACCATGGAGGCGGCAGCCGCGGTGTCGAGTACGGCGCCCGGCCGAGCCATGCTCTGATAAAAGCTCGGCTGGCTCGGCACCGGGGTTTCCTGTGCGGCGCACGCCGCCAGCATCAAGGCCCCGGCCAGCACCGCGAACCGCGTCCAATATCGCGCCATTGTGGGGAACTCTCCTGCGAAAACCGGCCCGAGCTAGCCGTGGACCGTGGCCGAATGGTGGACACGGCCATGAAGGTGTCCTCGCCCGGCCCGGTTGACGCTTCGTTAACGGAACTCTTTCACAGGCGCTTAACCGCAAAAAAACCAGACGGCGCTACCTCTGCCAGGATCGTGAGTGACGCCAGACCCGCCACGCCAAGAACTGTCACGCCAAGAACCGTTACGCCAAGAACCGTTACGTCAAGACTTGTCACACTATGACCCTGTCCTTGTCCCACCGCCTCGCCCGCATACCCTCGCCGGCCATCCCGCTCTTCGGTGCGGTCGCCGCCGCGCTGGCCTATCTCGCGCTCGACCAATGGGGTAATGGCAATATGCGCGAGACCGGCCTCAGCGCGCTGGTCGTGGGCCTTGTCGCCGCCAGCATCGTCGGCGCACTGGTGCGGCGCGCGATGTCGACCGAAACACTGCGCATCCGCACTGCGGTCAATCATCTGTCGCAAGGCCTTTGCATGTTCGACGCGGAGCAGCGACTGCTGTTCTGCAATGACCAGTATCTGCGGATGTATGGTCTGTCGCCGAAGCAGGTGAAGCCCGGCATCTTGCTATCGGAGATCATGGCTCTCCGGCGCGCATCCGGTTCGTTCACCGGCGATGCCTCCGCCTATCAACGCGAACTGGCCGCCGAGATCGGCGCGGGCAAGGGACTCAACAGCGAAGCGGTGCTGTCGGACGGGCGGCTGGTGGCGATGCGCAACCGGCCGTTGCCGGACGGCGGCTGGGTGTCGACCCATGAGGACATCACCGAGCGGCGCCGCGCGGCGGGCGAACGTGTCGCTGCGGAGGAAGCAAAGTCCCGCCGCGACCGGCTCGACGGCGCGGTCACCGAATTCCGCTCCCGGATCGAAGCGCTGATTGGCGCGATGACCGACAGCACTACGGCGATGCGCGGCAGTGCCGAGCGCCTGCTCGACATGTCGGAGCAGACCTCGGAGCGCGCCGACGCCGCTTCGCAGAACTCGCACGAGGCTTCGACCAACGTGGAAACCGCGGCAGCGGCCACCGACGAGCTGAACTCCTCGATCGGCGCGATCGATCAGCAGCTCGCGCATGCCGGCAGCGTTGTCCGCACTGCCGTCGGAGAAGCGCATGACACGCATCAGCAGATCGAGGCGCTGGCCCGGACCGCGAACGAGATCGGCGACGTGATCAAACTGATCCGCGCCATCGCGGGCCAGACCAATCTGCTGGCGCTCAACGCCACCATCGAAGCGGCACGCGCCGGCGAAGCTGGCCGCGGCTTCGCGGTGGTCGCCTCCGAGGTGAAATCGCTGGCGGTCCAGACCGCCAAAGCGACCGAAAGCATCGCCGCGCAGATCGCGGCCGTACAGGCATCCACCACGCACGCCGTCGACGGCATCGGCCGCATCGCCGCACGAATGCAGGAAATCCAGATGTGCACCTCGACGGTGGCGGACGCCGTCGTGCAGCAGAGCGCTGCGACCCGCGAGATCGCGCAGAACGTGCTCGGCGCCGCCGATGGCAGCAAGACCGCCGCCACTGTGCTCGGCGAGGTGGCCAGCGCCACGGCGGAAACCCAGCGCTCGGCGCGCACGGTGCTTGATGCGTCCGAGGTGGTGCGTCAGGCGGCGGCCGATCTACGCCGCGAACTGGAAGATTTCCTCGGCGACGTCGCGGCGTAAATGCTCAGCCGACCAGCGACGACAGCCAGTAGAACAACGCGGCTAGCGCGCCCGATGCCGGGATCGTCACGAACCAGGCCACGACGATGTTGCCGGCGACATTCCAGCGTACCGCTGAAGCGCGCCGGGCCGAACCGACGCCGATGATCGCGCCGGTGATGGTGTGCGTGGTCGACACCGGAATGCCGAGCCAGGTCGCGGCGAACAACGTGATGGCGCCGCCGGTCTCGGCGCAGAAACCCTGCATCGGCGTCAGCCGCGTAATGCGTGAGCCCATCGTCTTGACGATGCGCCAGCCGCCAAACAGCGTGCCGAACGCCATCGCCGCCTGGCAGGAGATCACAACCCAGAACGGCACATGGAATTCGCCGTTGAGATAGCCCTGCGAGTAGAGCAGCACGGCGATGATGCCCATGGTCTTCTGCGCGTCGTTGCCGCCATGGCCGAGCGAATAGAGCGACGCAGACACGAATTGCAGCCGGCGGAAATTGCTGTCGACAGCGAACGGCGTCTTGCGGATGAACAGCCACGACAGCAGCAGGACCAGCATCAGGGCGAGCAAGAAACCGACCATCGGCGAGGCGAAGATGGCGATGATCGTCGGCAGCAGACCGTGCCAGACGATGACGCCGAAGCCGGCCTTGGCGATGCCCGCACCGACCAGACCGCCGACCAGCGCATGCGAGCTCGATGACGGGATGCCGAGCCCCCAGGTGATCAGGTTCCAGGCGATCGCGCCCATCAGCGCGCCGAAGATCACATGCGGCGTCACTACATCCGGCGCGACGATGCCGGTGCCGATGGTCTGCGCCACATGCAGACCGAAGAACAGGAAGGCGATGAAGTTGAAGAACGCCGCCCACGCCACCGCGTATTGCGGCCGCAGCACACGCGTGGAGACGATTGTGGCGATCGAATTGGCGGCGTCGTGCAGCCCGTTGAGAAAATCGAACAGCAGGGCGACCCCGATGAGGCCGACCAGCAGCGGGAAACTGAGCACGAGGGCGTCCATGGATGGCCTTGCCGGTCAGACGTGCTCGAGCACAATGCCTTGCATGATATTGGCGACGTCATCGAACCGGTCGACGACCTTTTCGAGGTGGTCGTAGACTTCATTGCCGGTGATGAAGGCCATCGGATTGCTTGAGCCGTATTGCTCGAACAATTCCTTCAGCCCGTTGTCGTGGCGTTCGTCGGCGCGGCCCTCGATCTGGGAAATCTGCTCGGCGATCTTGCTGATGTGCACCGCCTCGGCGCTGATCGAGCGCATCAACGGCACCGCCTTCTGCACCAGCTCGGCGCACTGCACGATGTCGTCGGCCATCGCCTTCATCTGCGGCGTGAACTCGCGCAGCTTGAACACCATCACCGCCTTGGCCGTCTTCTGCATCTGGTCGATAGAGTTATCCATCGACTGGGTCAGATCCTTGATGTTGGAGCGGTCGAACGGGGTGATGAAGGAGCGGCGCACCGCGATCAGGATATCGCGGGTGACGTTGTCGGCGTCGTGCTCGCGGTCCATCACCAGTTTGTACTGGACCGGCACCGCCTCACCCCCTTCGAGCATCGCCCGCAGCGCCACCGCACCGGCGCTGATGACTTCGGCATGCTTGGCGAACAGGTCGAAGAAACGCTCCTCCTTAGGCATCAGCTTGTGAAACCAGCGAAGCATGGAACCCTCGGGGCTGCGTCTCGGGATGGATCGGGCGACGGGCGCGCCAGTCCGCGCCTCCTTTGCCGGGCGGCTGGTCATTTGACAAGGCCGGTCCGGCGGCTTCCCACCGACCATCTGCCGGGGGCGGCGGCGGCAGAATCCGACTTTAGGGGAATGTGGCGGCGACCATGGCCTCCAGCCGGGCCGACTGGGCAGCCAGCCGGTCCAGCGGGATCACCGCCGCCACATAGCGGTCCGGGCGCAGCAGCACGATTTGGCCGGTTTCGGCCAGGAATCCGGTGGGTTGGATGACGAAACGCAGATCGTCCGGGCCGGCGGCCCCGTCCGGCGGCAGCAGCCGTAGCCGGCGCACCCCGAGCCGGTCCCACACCGGGGGCCATGCCCTGACCTCCTGCCGGGCCGTCAGGATCAGGGCGGCAAAGCCGTCGCCGAGGCGCGAATCGAGCAGCACCGGCCGGCCGTCCGGGCCGATCACCTCCGGCTGCGGGCATAGCCGGCCGACCATGGGATGGCGCGCGCTGTCGGGATCGTCGAGCAGGAAGCCCTCATCGAAGCGCGGCGGCGGCTTGAACTTCATCTGCGCGATGTAGTCGCGCGCCGGCGGATAGATCGCCAGCAGGCGGAACAGAGCGCGGGTGAGGAGGCCCATCAGCGCGTTGCGCGGCGCCATCACCCGGCCGATGTTGAGCGCGAGGCCGATCATCGCGCGGGCGTGGGTGCGGCGCTCGCTCTCATAGGTGTCGAGGAGGCGCGGGCCGAGCACGCCGCGCAATACGGCCGCCAGCTTCCATGCGAGATTGGTTGCGTCACGCAGGCCGCTGTTCATGCCCTGACCGGCGAAGGGCGGCATCAGATGCGCGGCATCGCCGGCGAGCAGCACGCGGCCGCGTGACCAATGCTCGGCAAGCCGCGCATGGAAGGCATAGACCACCGCGCGGATCAGCTTGCTCTGCGGCGCGGCTTCGTGCGTCGCCAGCAGATGTTGAACGACCTCCGGGCGCAGCAGGTCCTCGTCGCGCTCGTTCGCGTGCAGCATGAATTCGTAGCGGCGCGTCTCGTCCGGCCCCGGCAGCGCGATGCACGGCCGCTGCGGATCGCAGAACACCTTGGTGTGGCGCGAGGCCACCGGAGAATTTTCCAGATCGAGGATCAGCCAGCGCTCGTCGAAAGTCGAGCCGCCGAGCACGATATCGAGCGCGCGGCGGACCGCGCTGCTGGCGCCATCGGCGGCGACGAGATAGTCGCAGCGGATCATAGTCTCGCTGCCGTCGGACGTTGCCACAGTCAGCGTGACGGCCGCGTCGTCCTGGGTGAATTGCACCAGCCGATGTTCGAACGCGGCGGTGACCGTGGACTGGTGCGCGAGACCGTCGCGCAACTGCGCTTCCAGCACCGGCTGACGGAACGCGTTGCGGCGCGGGTAGCCGTAAGGTTTTCCGGTCGGCTCGACTTTGGCGAAGCAGCGCCCACGTGGCGAATAATAATGCGAGCCGTATCCGGTGACGACGCGGGATAAAACGGCGTCGATCACCCCCGCCATCTGCATGGTGCGCAGCGATTCATCGTCGATCGACACCGCGCGCGGCTCGCTCACCGTCGCAGCATTGCGCTCGATGAGCAGGCAGGTCACGCCATAGACGCCGAGCAGATTGGCGAGCGTCAGCCCGGTCGGGCCGCCGCCGACGATGACGACGGGATAATGATCACGGAGACTGATGCGGCCGGACATGGTGATGCTCTGCTACACCGGCCAGAGCAAAACACACCAGATCAAAATGCAATCGGGACGCTCCCGCTTCGCGAGAACGTCCCGATGGAAGTCCGTTGGATGATGCGATCAGCGCGCCGGCGGCAGGCCCGATGCCGGGATCGAGCTTGGGCCGGAGATGCTGACGCCGCCCGCGCCGCTCGCCGAACCGTTGGGGTAGTAGGCGGGAGTCTGGCCTTGGGCCTGACCTTGCGGCTGCCCCTGATAGCCTTGTCCCTGACCCTGCTGCACCGGAACGGCTGGCCCGCCCTGCGGCTGCTGATAGCTGGCCGGGGTCATGGCCGCGTTCGACGCGGTCGCCGGCGGCTTGCCGCCCGGCAGCACCACCACGCGGGTGCCGACCTGGACCCGGCTGTAGAGATCCTCGATGTCGCGGTTGGTCAGGCGAATGCAGCCCGACGAGACGAAGGTACCGATGGTGGACGGCTGGTTGGTGCCGTGGATGCGGTACAGCGTCTTGCCGAGATAGAGCGCGCGCGCGCCGAGCGGATTGCCGTCGCCGCCGGCCATGAAACGCGGCAGATAGGGTTGACGCTCGATCATCTCAGCCGGCGGATGCCAGTCCGGCCACTCGGCCATACGGCTGACGCGCTCGGCGCCGGCCCAGGTGAAGCCCTCGCGGCCGACACCGATGCCATAGCGCATCGCCTTGCCGTCGCCGAGGACAAGATAGAGATAGGTGTTCGGCGTATCGATGATGATCGTGCCCGCCGGCTCCTTGGTGTGATAGTCGACCAGCTGCTTCTGGAATTGGGGCGGGAGCTGCTTCGGCTCGCCCACTTCCGGCTGATCCTCGGGCGGCAGCGCCGCTACGGCGTTCGGGGCCGCACCCGGCTCAGCCGAGGGCGCGCCCGGCGCCGCCGCACCGCCTACCGCCGCCGGCGGCCGCAGATTGCCGTCGATCGGCTGGCCCGGCATCGGCGCCAGCGTATCCGGATTGCGATAGACTTGAGGCTCGCCCTGAACCGGACCGCGATCCGGGGCCATCTGAACCTGACGCGATTCCGCTCCGTACCGGCCGGCCGGCTGGTCCGCTTCGGCCATCGGCGGCCCCCACCGGTAACCGGGCGGCGGGGACGAATATTGAGCCAGGGCCGAGCCTGCCGGCACAATGGCCACCAGCGCGACAGCAGCGATCAGGTTCGCGGTTTTGCCGTTAAGACGGGGAATCATGCGTTGTGTCACCCACATCGGAAAGTCGGCGTTGCACTGACGCAGGATGAAGGCACATTCAAGACCAGAATTGGACGAATATCGTCAATGTGATCGCTGGTCCCGAGGTGTGGCTTTCATGCCATCCCGGCCCGTCATTCCCTTACCCCTTGACGTCCTTGCCGGCCTGCTCGGCCGCGAGTTGGGCCAGCACCTGGCGCCCGACCCGGAAGCAATCGACGCCGACTGGCACCCCGCAATAAACCGCGATCTGGGTGAGCACGGCGCGCAATTCGTCGATCGTCAGGCCGTTATTGATGGCGCCGCGGAAATGGGTCTCGAATTCGTGCATCTTGCCGAGTGACGCGATCATGCCGAGATTGAGAATGCTGCGCTCGCGCGGCGTCAGGGTCTCGTCGCCCCACGCCTCGCCCCAGCAGTACTGGGTGACGAACCGCTGAAAATCGCGGTTGAAATCGTCGACATTTGCCATCGCCTTGTCGACATACGCGTCTCCCAGCACCCCACGGCGCTTGGCCATGCCGCGGTCGTACATATCCTTGTCCATCGCTTCACTCCCCTTCTCGCGACACTATCGCCTTCCGGCGAAGTTGACAGGGATTCGGCGATCCCGTCCATTCGGTTGGCAGCGAAGAGGACGACGGAGGCTTCATGCAGATTGCGATCATCGGCGGCGGAATCTGCGGTCTGGCGCTGGCGCTCAATCTCAAGGCGCGCGGGATCGCTTGCACGGTTTATGAGCGCGCCGCCGAACTGAAGGAGATCGGCGTCGGCATCACGCTCCTGCCTCACGCGATGCGCGAATTCACCGCGCTGGGCCTCGCCGACACGCTGCTCAAGGCCGGCATCGAGAACCGCGACAGCTGCTTCTTCAACCGATTCGGCCAGCTCATCTACAAGGAGCCGCGTGGCCGCTTCAGCGGTTACGAATACCCGGAAGTGGGCATCCACCGCGGCCGCCTGCACATGACCCTCTATGACGCCGTGCGCGAACGCCTCCCCGATGCGGTGGAAACGGCGCACGACTGCATCGGCGTCGAGCAGGACGCGAGCGGCGTCATCATCCGCTTTCGCGATCCGACGAACGGCGCGATGCGCGAGCCGGTGCGCGCCGACATCGCCATCGCCTGCGACGGCATCCAGTCAGCGGTGCGCAAGCAGTTCTACCCGGACGACAAGGTGGTGTTCACCGGGATCAACACCTGGCGGGGCATCACCCGCCATAAGCCGATCCTGGGCGGACGCACTTACATGCGCGTCGGCTCGATCCTCACCGGCAAGATCGTGATCTATCCGATCATCGACGACATCGACGGCGAAGGTCGCCAACTCATCAACTGGATGGCGGAGATCAAGCGCGACATCCGCCACTCCAACGACTGGAATACCACCGGCAAGCTCTCGGATTTCTACTCGCTCTACGAGAACTGGCAATTCGACTGGCTCGACGTCGCGGCGCTGATCCGCAATGCCGACCAGATCCTCGAATATCCCATGGTCGACAAGGACCCGATCGCGCAATGGAGCTTCGGCCGCGTCACGCTCGCCGGCGACGCGGCGCATCCGATGTATCCGCGGGGCTCC
This sequence comes from Pseudomonadota bacterium, assembly GCA_023386635.1. Taxonomy (GTDB): domain Bacteria; phylum Pseudomonadota; class Alphaproteobacteria; order Rhizobiales; family Xanthobacteraceae; genus Pseudolabrys. Next base: position 44,051 of record JAEWJH010000044.1, on the reverse strand, counting down.
AACGGTTCGGCGCAAGCGGTGATCGACGCACGCGTACTGGCCGATATGCTCGCGGCTGAACCCGACCCGGTGGCGGCGCTGAAAGCCTACGAAGCCGCGCGCCTCGCGCCGACCACGCGGATCGTCGAGACCAACCGCGCGCATCCGCCGGATTTCATCAATATCAAGGTCGAGGAACTGGTCGGCGACCGGCCGTTCGAGCGGCTCGACGACTACATCACCCAGGATGAGCTGCGAGCGCTTTCCGACAACTACAAGCGGATCGCCGGATTTGCCGTGCCGGCCGGTGCGGTTAAGCCCTCTCCGGCCTAACCCACCACCGACGGCAGCAAAATCAAAGGGTTAGGCTCCGGAACTTTTCCCCACTATTATCGTCCCGCAGGTTTCGCAGTTGCGATACGTTTAATCGGCATCACACGCTTTAAGATGCGCGGACGAGGCATGCAGACGACAGCCCGAGCATGGAAGACAGTGACGAAGCGCTCATGGCCCGGATCGGGCGCGGCGACGAAGCCGCGTTCCGTGCCTTGTCGCGTCGGCACCTCCCCTCGGTTGTGGCACTCGCCCGCCATATCGTGCGCAATGGCGCCGATGCCGAGGATATCGCCCAGGAAGCCATGCTGCGGGTCTGGACTCATGCGCCGCGCTGGCAACCGCTGGCCGCGTTCCGGACCTGGCTCACGCGGATCGTGGTCAACCTCTGTCTCGACCGCAAACGCCGCGCCACGCCGCTGCCGCTCGACGTCGCCGGCGATCCGGCCGACAGCGCGCCCGACGTGGAACAGCGATTGCAGGACACCGAGGCCGAACGGCGTGTCAATGCAGCGATCGATGCTTTGCCGCCGCGACAGCGCGCCGCGATCGCGCTCACCTATCGCGACGGCCTCAGCAATGCGGACGCCGCCGAGGCGCTGGGCACCTCGGTCTCCGCGCTCGAAACGCTGCTGGTCCGCGCCAAGCAGAAGCTCCGCATCGAGTTGCGCGATGACCCCTCTTCGTGAGTCGCTCCGATCGGGAGAATGACATGACACAGCATCAAAACACCCCACAGAACACCGATCCGCTCGACGCGCTGCTGCAGCGGCACCTGTCGACAACGACACCGGCTGACGACGCAGCCGCCGCGCGGATCATGCGCAAGCTCTCCACCGTCCCGCTGCCGCGCCAGCGCGGAAGCTGGCTGCGCTGGCCGGCGATCCTGCTCGACTGGGATTTCGCGCCGGCCTGGCCGCGCGTCGCTGTGTTCGCGTCGTGCATCGCCGCCGGCTTCATCATCGGCATGGCCGGTCTCGACACGCGGATCGACGAAGCCTCGGCCACCATCGTCGCGTCGGATATCCCGTCCCTTACCGACGACGTCGAGCCGCTGATCGGACTGCGGCCCTGAGCGCAAGAGGTATGTTGTCATGAGCGCCGTCACCCACTCCCGCGTTCCCGCATCCGCACAGCCCCGCTGGCTGCTGGTGATCTCGCTCGCGCTCAACCTGTTCTTCATCGGCATCGTCGGGGCAATGGGCGTGCGCTATCTGCTCGACACCCAGAGCGCCCAGCGCAACGACATCTCCAAGATCGAGCGAATCGCCGCCACACTGCCGGCCGCTGACGGCGACCTGCTGCGCGCCGAATATGCCCGCCAGCGCGACGCGGTTGAGGCGGCCCGTGACGCCATCCATCGGCAACAGGATGAAATCCGCGCCGCCTTGCGAAAGGAACCTTTTGATGCAGGTGCCATGCGGGCTGCCCAGGCGGGCAGCCGCGCCGCGCGGGAGAGTTTTTACCAGGTATTGCACGGGGTGGTCTTGACCGCGGCCTCGCGGATGTCGACGGTCGGCCGGAGCAAGCTCGCCGACTGGCGCTCCAATACGCGCTAGTGTCCATCGGATCAGGCGACCCGAACGGAGGCCGATTCGGCGGCCAGGGTATGGCGAAGTCACATCAATAAGCCTCGATTCGCGGGTTGGGTTCTGTGTTGAAAAATCGATCGTTTCGTCGCCGGCTGCTGACCATCGGCTCCGCCGCTCTCGCTCTGCCGCTGGGTGGTTGTCTACTGACCGACAATCCAGATCCGGCGCTCGACATTCCGACGCATTACCGCGCTGGACCGCGCAATCCGGCGGTTGCCGAAGCCGCGCTGCCGCGACTCGACTGGTGGCGCAGCTTCCGTTCGCGCGAACTGACGCAGATCATCGAGGATGCGCGCGAGGCCAATCTCGACATCGCCGCGGCGATCGCACGCATCGTGCAGGCCGACGCGCAAGCGCGCGTTTCCGGATCGGCGCTGTTGCCGACCGTCAATCTCGACGGCAGCGGCACCCGCTCGCGGTCATCGCAATCGACCGGCACCGGTGTCGGTGGCGCCTCGGAACGTGGCATCTATTCCGCATCGTTGAGCGGCAGCTACGAGATCGACTTCTGGGGCAAGAACCGCGCAGCACTCCGCTCCGCCGAAGAAAGCGCGGTGGCGACCCGGTTCGACCGCGATGTGGTCGCGCTCACGACCATGGCGGCGGCGGCGAACGCCTATTTCCAGGTGCTGGCGGCGCAGGATCGTCTCGCGGTCGCGCGTCGCAACATCACCAGCGCGCAACGCGTGCTCGACCTCATCCGCCAGCGGCTCAATGCCGGCACCGCATCCGAACTCGACACCTCGCAGCAGGAAAGCCTGCTGGCGACGCAGAAAGCCGCCGTGCCGCCGCTCGAACTCGCTTTGCGGCAGAACGCCAATGCGCTCGCTCTCCTGCTGGCGCGGCCACCGGAGCGCGTCTCCGTCCGTGGCGGCAGCCTGCGTTCGGTCGCGGTGCCGCGCGTCACGCCCGGCCTGCCGTCCGAATTGATCGCACAGCGTCCGGATATCCGTCAGGCGGAAGCCGCGCTGGCGGCGGCCAGCTTCAATGTCGAGAATGCGCGCGCGGCGATGCTGCCGAGCATCACCCTGACCGGCGAAGGCGGCTACCAGAGTTCGGCGCTGCGCACCTTGATGCGGCCGGAATCCGCGTTCTTCAATCTTGCTGCCGGCCTGACGCAGCCGATCTTCGACGGCCTGCGGCTGCAGGGGCAACTCGATCTCGCCAAGGGGCGGCAGGACGAGTTGCTGCAGAACTACCGCAAATCGGTGATCTCCGGCTTCACCGATGTGGAGAACGCCCTGGTGGCGATCCAGCAGAACGCGATCCGCGAACGGCTGCAGCAGGAAGCGGTGGTCGCCTCCCGCCGCGCCTTCGAGATTTCCGAGACACGGTTGCGTGAGGGAACCGTCGATCTCGTGACCGTGTTGCAGACCCAGCAAACCCTGTTCCAGGCGGAAGACGCGCTGGCGCAGGTGCGGCTCGCGCGGCTGCAAGCGGTGATCAGTCTGTTCCAGGCGCTCGGCGGCGGGTGGCTGCCGAAACCAGTGGAAGCGAATGCCCGATAATCTCGACACCGGCCGTAAACGCCGCTGGACCCGACGGCTGATCGGCCTCGTGCTGATCGGCGTGGTTGCCGCGGTCGTCGTTTACGAATGGCCGGGCGGAGGCTCCTCGCAGAACGCACAGCGTGGGCGCGGCCGCTTTGCCGGCGCGAGCGGCCCGGTGCCAGTGCTGGCGACGGCGGCGAAGAAAGAAGACGTTCCGGTCTATCTGGAAACCGTCGGCACCACGCGCGCGCTGAAGACCGTGACGGTGCAGCCGCAGGTGGACGGCAAACTCATCAGCATCAACTTCAACGAAGGACAGGAAGTCGCCAAGGGCGACGTGCTCGCCGAAGTCGATCCGACCACCTATCAGGCCGCACTGGATCAGGCGGTTGCCAAAAAGGCGCAGGACGAGGCGCAACTCGCCAATGCCCGGCTCGACCTCGAACGCTATGAACGGCTCGCTTCGAGCAATTCGATCAACCGGCAGCAGGCCGACACGCAGCGTGCGCTGGTCGCGCAACTCGAAGCGCAGGTGAAGTCCGACCAGGGCGCGATCGACAATGCGCGCGCCATTCTCGGCTACACCAAGATCACCTCGCCGATCGATGGACGCACCGGCATCCGCCTGATCGACGTCGGCAATGTGGTGCGCGCCGCCAATTCCAGCGGGCTGGTGGTTCTCACCCAGCTCAAGCCGATCAATGTGATGTTCAATCTGCCGCAGCAGAACGTTTCGCAGATCAACGCAGCCTTCGCCAAAGGCCCGCTGACGGTGGAGGCGCTGCAGTCCGACACCGGCGCGCTGATCGACAAGGGGACGCTGCAGGTAGTCGATAACCAGATCGACCAGGCGACCGGCACGGTGAAGCTCAAGGCCGAGTTTCCCAACACCAATCAGCAACTGTGGCCCGGCCAGTTCGTCGATGTACGGCTGACGGTCGACACCCTGCAGCAGGTCGTGGTCGTCCCGACCGGCGCGGTGCAGCGCAGCTCCGCCGGCACATTCGTTTATGTGGTCAATGCCGAGAGCAAGGTGCAGCAGCGCCCGGTGACGCTCACGATGCAGGACGAGAACCGGTCGGTGATCGCCCGCGGCGTCGAGCCGGGCGAGCGCGTCGTCACCACCGGCTTTGCGCAGCTCGCCGACGGCAAGGAGGTCAGGATCTCCGACCCCAACGCGCAGCCGCAACCGGGCGCGACGCCACCCGCGACCTCGCGCCGGAACGGCCAGGCCCGCAGCGAGCGTCAGCGGTCCGACCCATCGCGGAGCGCGCCTTCATCCACACCCGCGCCTGTGACGCCGGCGCGCGCCGCGTCACAGTGAGTATCCTGTTACGATGAACGTCTCGGCGCCCTTCCTCCGCCGGCCGATCGCGACCTCGCTGCTCGCGGTGGCGGTGATGCTGGGAGGCCTCCTCGGATACTGGTGGCTGCCGGTGTCCGCTTTGCCGCAGGTGGATTTCCCGACCATCCAGGTGACGACGCAACTGCCCGGCGCCAATCCGGACACAGTAACATCGCTCGTCACCGCGCCGCTGGAGCGGCAGTTCGGGCAGATACCTTCGCTCGCCAGCATGACCTCGTCGTCGAGCTTCGGCATCAGCCAGGTCACGCTGCAGTTCGATCTCAACCGCGACATCGACGCGGCCGCGCAGGACGTGCAGTCGGCGATCAACGCCGCCGGTTCGACCCTGCCGCGCAACCTTCCCTATCCGCCGCTCTATTCCAAGGTGAACCCGGCCGACACGCCGATCATCACGCTCGCGCTGACCTCCGATGCCGTGTCGATGCGCCAGCTCAGCGATCTCGCCGATACGCTGATGGCGCCGCGCCTGTCGGAAATCTCCGGCGTCGGCCGCGTCTCGGTGCAGGGCGGCCTGCGGCCCGGCATCCGCATCCAGGCCGATCTGTCGCGGCTCGCCGCCTACGGCATCGGGCTGGAAGATGTGCGCAACGCGATCGTCGGCGCCAATGTCGCCGGGCCGAAAGGCTCGCTCGACGGCGCGCAGCAGTCCTACACCATCGCCGCCAACGACCAGATCGGCAGCGCGGCCGCCTACAAATCCATCGTCATCACGTACAAGAACGGCGCACCTGTCCTGCTCGGGGACATCGCTAACGTCGTCGAGGGCATGGAGAACGTGAAGGTCGGCGCCTGGTATCAGGGCAAGCCGGCCGTGGTTATCGACGTGCAGCGCCAGCCCGGCGCCAACGTGATCGACACGGTCGAGCGCATTCGCGCACAATTGCCACGGCTGCAACGCGCGTTGCCCGCCGCCGCCAAGCTCACCGTGGTAAACGACCGCACGGTGACGATCCGCGCCTCGATCCGCGACGTGCAGTTCACGCTGATGCTCAGCGTCGGCCTCGTGGTTCTGGTGGTATTCGTCTTCCTCTCGACGATCCGTGCCACCATCATCGCCGCGGTGGCGCTGCCGCTGTCGATCATCGCCACTTTCGGCGTGATGTGGTTCTGCGGATTCTCGCTCGACAATCTGTCGCTGATGGCGCTGACCATCGGTACCGGCTTCGTCGTCGACGACGCCATCGTCATGATCGAGAACATCGTTCGCCATATCGAGAAGGGTGAACACCCGATGGCAGCCGCACTGCGCGGCGCACGCGAGATCGGCTTCACCGTGATCTCGCTGACGATCTCGCTGATCGCGGTGTTCATCCCACTCCTGTTCATGACCGGCCTGGTCGGCCGCATGTTCCGCGAATTCGCGCTGACGCTGACCATCGCTGTGGTCGTGTCGATGATCGTTTCGCTGACGCTGACGCCGATGATGTGCAGCCGGCTGCTCAAGCCGCATGTCGACAAGGCGCAAAGCGCGCTGGCGGGGCGGCTTCACGGCGCGGTCGACCGTACCGTCGCGTTCTATGACGTCAGTCTCGGCTGGGTGCTGCGCCGGCAGCGCGCGACCCTCGTCGTCACCATCGTCACCCTTGCCGCGACGGTTGTGCTTTATCTCGCCATCCCCAAGGGCTTCCTGCCGTTGCAGGACACCGGGCAAATCACCGCCGTCACCGAAGCCGGCGTCGACGTCTCGTTCATGGAGATGACACGCCGGCAGAAACAGGCGGAAGACGCGATCCGCGCCGACCCCGACGTCACCGACATCGTCTCGATTGTCGGCGTCAGTCCGGTCAACGCCACGCCGAATGCCGGCAAGCTCGCCATTACGCTCAAGCCGCGTGAGGACCGCACAGCTCGCGTCGAGGCGATCATCGAGCGGCTGAAGGAAGCGGTGGCACCTATTCCTGGCATGACCGTCTATTTCCAGCCCGTGCAGGATATCCAGATCAGCACCCGCGCCAGCCGCGCGCAGTATCAATACACGCTCTCCGGCAGCGATGCGGCGCAAGTCAATCAATGGGCGGATACGCTGGCGGCGAAGCTGCGGGAATCGCCGATCCTGCGCGAAGTGGCGTCCGAAGCGCAGAACGGCGGACCGCGCATCAACGTCAATGTCGACCGTGAGAAGGCCGGCCGGCTCGGCATCAGCATGCAGTCGGTCACCGATACGCTCAACGATGCCTTCGGCCAGCGGCAGATTTCCACCATCTACGGCCAGGCAAACCAGTATCGCGTGATCCTCGAGGCGCTGCCGAGCCAGCAGCAGGACCCGGGCGCGCTGGCGCGGCTCTATGTGCCCGGCTCCAGCACGACGACAACAACGACGACAACGACTCCCACCAGCACGCAATCCGGTACCAGCAGCAGCGCCGCGAGCAGCACCACGTCAAACACCGCGACCAGCACCGTCAACACGCAGGTGCCGCTCGCCGCTTTCGCCAGCTTCGAGCGCGTCACCGCGCCGCTGTCGATCGCGCATCAGGAGCAATTCCCCTCGGTGACGATCAGCTTTGATCTCGCGCCGCGCGCGGCACTCAGCGATGCGGTCGCGGTGATCTCGCAGGCCGAGAAGACCATCGGGATGCCGACGGCGATCCTCGGCAGCTATTCCGGCGATGCCGCTGAATTCGCGCGGTCCCTGCAAGGCGAGCCTTGGCTGATCCTGGCCGCCGCCATCACCATCTATATCGTGCTGGGCGTTCTCTATGAGAGCTTCATCCACCCGATGACGATCCTGTCGACGCTGCCGTCCGCCGGCGTCGGCGCGCTGCTCGCGTTGATGCTGTTCAACTACGACCTGTCGGTGATTGCGCTGATCGGCATCGTGCTGCTGATGGGCATCGTCAAGAAAAACGCGATCATGATGATCGACTTCGCGCTCGACGCGGAGCGCGAGCAGAAACTGTCGCCGGAAGATTCGATCGTCCAGGCAGCGCTGCTGCGCTTCCGGCCGATCATGATGACGACGCTGGCGGCGCTGTTCGGCGCCCTGCCGTTAGCGCTCGAAGGCGGAACCGGCTCGGAGCTGCGCAACCCGCTCGGCGTCACCATCATCGGCGGCCTGCTGCTGTCGCAACTGCTGACGCTCTACACCACGCCGGTTATTTATCTCTACATGGAGCGTCTGCGTGCGCGGCTGTCGCCGGTCCCGGTGCGCGCGCCTCGTGTGACGCCGCTGCAACCGCCCGTGGCCGGTGACCGGCCGTGAACTTCTCTTATCCCTTCATCCGGCGGCCGATCGGCACCACGCTGCTGGCGATCGGCCTGTTCCTGGTCGGTGCCGTCGCTTACGATCAGTTGCCGGTGTCGAGCCTGCCATCGGTGGAATTCCCGACCATCAACATCATGGCGAGCCGTCCCGGTGCCGACCCCGCGACCATGGCCGCCACCGTCGCTGCGCCGCTGGAGCGCCGCCTCGGCGAGATCGCCGGCGTGACCGAGATGACCTCGGTGTCCTCGCTCGGCTCGTCGCGCATCACCGTGCAATTCGACCTGTCACGCAACATCGAGGGCGCGGCGCGCGACGTGCAGGCGGCGCTGAACGCCGCGTTGTCCACCCTGCCCGGCGACCTGCCGACCCTGCCGACGTTCCGCAAGGCCAATCCCGCCGCCGCGCCGATCCTGATCCTGGCGCTGACATCAAAGACCATGCTGCCGAGTGCGATCTACGACGCCGCCGATACGGTGATCGTGCAGCGGCTGTCGCAGATCGACGGCGTCGCCGAAGTCACCGCCGCCGGATCGGAGCAGCCCGCGGTGCGCGTGCGCGTCGATCCGGTGCTGATCGCCTCCATGGGCCTGTCGATGGAGGACGTTCGCACAGCCGTGGTCAACGCCAACGCCGTGGGCCCGCTCGGCGTGTTCGACGGGCCGCAACGCGCCTCCACCATCGGCACCAACAAGCAGCTTCAGGACGCGCGGGACTACGAGCCGATCGTCGTCAAGACGGTAGACGGCAATGTGGTCCGGCTCGGTTCCATCGCCAAGGTGGAGCCCGGTGTACGCAACCGACGATCCGACGCACGTTTCAACCGCGACTCCGCCGTGCTGCTGATCATCACCAAGCAAGCCGAGGCCAACGTCATCGAGACGGTGGACCGCATCTTTGCCGCACTGCCGGAGATTCAGCGGCTGGTCCCCGCCGGGCTTGAGTTCTCCGTCCTGAGCGACCGCACCCAGACGATCCGCGCCAGCGTCCACGACATGGAACTGACGCTCGCCGCCACCGCGCTTTTGGTCATGGCGGTCGTGTTTCTGTTCCTGCGTCGTGGCGCCGCAACCATCGCCGCCGGCATTACCGTGCCGCTGTCGCTGGCCGGCACCTGCGCCGCCATGTGGGCGGTCGGCTTCTCGATCAACAATCTGTCGCTGATGGCGCTGGCGGTCAGCATCGGCTTCGTCGTCGACGACGCCATCGTCATGATCGAGAACATGTTCCGCAATCTCGAGAAGGGGCATCGGCCGCTGCGCGCGGCGCTGATGGGCGCGAAGCAGATCGGCTTCACCGTCGTCTCTATCAGCATCTCGCTGATCGCGGCCTTCATTCCGCTGCTGTTCATGAGCGGTATCGTCGGCCGTCTGTTCCGCGAATTCTCGGTGACGCTCGCCTTCGCCATTGTCGTGTCGACGGTGATCTCGCTCTCGGTGACGCCGATGGTCTGCGCTTATTTCGTGCGGTCCCCGCCGAGCCCGAATGCCACCTGGCTCGACCGCGCCATCGAAACGCTGCTGTCCCGCATGCTCGCGTTCTATGCGCGCACGCTCTCGATCGTGCTGCGGCGGAACGCGCTGGTCCTGCTGGTGTTCGTTGCCACCATCGCGCTCACCGTGTTTCTATTCATCAAGACGCCGAAAGGCTATTTCCCACAGGACGACACCGGGCTCATCTTCGGCGGCACGCAGGCGTCCACGGACATCTCCTATCAGGCGATGGTCGACCTGCAGCAAAAGGCGCTGAACATCGTCATGGCCGATCCGGCGATCGCCAGCGTGGGCTCGTCGGTCGGGTCGAGTGGATTCAACGGCTCGGTCAATCGCGGCCGCATGTTCATCAGCCTGAAGCCGCAGGATGAGCGAGGCGGCATCAGCACGCAGGCGGTGGTCGCGCGGCTGCGCGCCAAACTCACCAATATTCCCGGCCTTCGAGTCTTCATGGTGCCGGCACAGGACCTGCGCGTCGGCGGGCGGCAAACCGACTCGCAATATCAGTTCACGCTGTGGAGCTCGGATTTCCAGGAGTTGCAGAAATGGGTGCCGCGCGTGCAGGACCGCATCCGCACGCTGCCCGGCATCGTCGACGTCACCACCGACCGCGAGCAGGGTGGCCTGCAAGCCGACATCAAGATCGACCGCGACGCGGCCGCGCGGCTCGGCGTGAAGATCCAGGACATCGACAACGCGCTGAACAACGCCTTCTCGCAGCGGCAGATCTCGACGCTCTACACCCAGCGCAACCAGTATCGCGTGATCATGGAGATCGACCCGCGCTATCAGGCCGATCCGTCCGACCTGCATCAGGTTTTCGTCAACGGCTCGTCCGGCCAGGTGCCGTTGTCATCGGTGGCGCGGATCGAGCGCGGCCTGTCGCCGCTCGTCGTCAATCATCAGGGCCAGTTTCCGTCGGTGACGATCAGCTACAACATCGCGCCGGGCGCCAAGCTCGAGGAGATCACCGGATCAATCTCGCAGGCAGTCGCCGAACTGCATATGCCCGACAGCATCAACGCGGACTTCGCCGGCGACACCCGCGCGTTCCAGCAGAGCGCCAGCGCGCAGCCGCTGCTGATCGTCGCCGCGCTGCTCGCGGTCTATATCGTGCTCGGCGTGCTCTATGAGAGCCTGGCGCATCCGCTGACGATCATCTCGACCTTGCCGTCGGCGGGTCTCGGCGCGCTGCTCGCGCTACAGGCGTTCAACACCGAACTGACGGTGATCGCCTTCATCGGCATCATCCTGCTGATCGGCATCGTGAAGAAGAACGGCATCATGATGGTCGACTTCGCGCTCGAGGGCGAGCGGCGGCGCGGCCTCTCGCCGGAGCAGGCGATCTACGACGCCTGTCTCGAACGCTTCCGCCCGATCCTGATGACCACCATGGCGGCGCTGCTCGGCGCGATCCCGCTGGTGGTCGCCACCGGTCCCGGCTCCGAGTTACGCCGGCCGCTCGGCATCACCATCATCGGCGGTCTGATCGTCTCGCAGGTGCTGACGCTCTACACGACGCCGGTGATCTATCTGCTGCTCGACCGGTTGCACCGTCGCCTCGGCGGCGCCGGCCACACGGTGGCGAGCGGCCCCGTGCCGCGTCCGGCGGAAATCCAATAACCCTCGACGTCATTCCGGGGCGCGCCTTAGCGCGAAGCTGCGCTCGCGTCCGGGATTAACCGAACTCACACACCCAGATAGCGGTGCTGGATATCTGGCGCGTCGAGCAGTTCGCGCGATGTGCCATTCCAGACTACGCGGCCGCGCTCGATCATGTAATGGCGGTCGGCGATCTCGGTCAGGGCATCGACGTTCTTGTCGATCACCAGGATCGACTGCCCGGCTTTCTTGAGCATGCCAAGGCAGTTCCAGATTTCCTCGCGGATCAGCGGGGCGAGACCTTCGGTCGCCTCGTCGAGAATGAGCAGGCGCGGATTGGTCATCAGCGCGCGGCCAATCGCGAGCATCTGCTGCTCGCCGCCCGAAAGCAGATTGCCCATATTGCCGCCACGCTCGGCGAGCCGCGGAAACAGCGCGTGCACCTTGTCGAGCGTCCACGCTCCCTCGCCGCCGCCGCGCGCGGTGGCGATCAGGTTTTCGCGCACCGTGAGATTCGGGAAAATCTGCCGGCCCTCCGGCACCAGGCCGAGACCGAGCTTCGCCACGCGATAGGACGGCAGCGCGCGGATATCCGAACCGGAAAACCGGATGCTGCCGGCCCGCGCCGGCGTCAGGCCCATGATCGAGCGCACGGTGGTGGTCTTGCCCATGCCGTTGCGGCCCATGAGCGTGACCACCTCGCCTGGCATGATCGACAGCGACACGCCGAACAGAACCTGACTCAATCCGTAGCAAGTCTCGACCTGGTCGAGCTGCAAGAGCGGCGCGGTTTCAACCATGGCGCGCCACCGCCTTCTGCTCGCCGAGATAGGCGCGCTTCACGTCCTCGTTGGCGCGGATCGCATCGGGCGCGCCGGTGGCGATAGCCCGCCCATAGACCAAGACGGTGATTCGGTCGGCGAGCGCGAACACCGCCTCCATGTCGTGCTCGACCAGCAGGATCGCATAGTCGCGCTTCAACTCGCGCAGCAGCGTCACCATGCGGGCGGATTCCTCCGGGCCGAGACCGGCCATCGGCTCGTCGAGCAACAGCAGCCGCGGATGGGCGGCGAGCGCCATGGCGATCTCGATCAACCGGTGCTCGCCGTGACTCATGGCCGCGGCACGCACATTCATTCGTTCCGACAACCCGACGCGGCCGAGCGCGACGCGGGCCGGATCGCGCAATTCCGCCTCATCCCGCGCTGGCGCCCAGAACCGGAATGAATGGCCGGCATGGGCCTGAACCGCGAGCGCGACATTGTCGAGCGCGGTCATGTCGAGAAACAGGGACGTGATCTGGAACGAACGCGCGAGGCCAAGCTGGCTGCGCTGATAGGCTGGGAGACCACTGATATCCTCCCCGGCGAACAGCACCGCGCCGCTGTCAGGCGTGAGCTGGCCGGTGAGCTGGGTGATCAGCGTCGTCTTGCCTGCGCCGTTCGGGCCGATCAGCGCATGCAGTTCGCCATGGCGCACGTCGAGCGACAGATCGTCGGTGGCGACGATGCCACCGAACCGCTTGCTGAGGTTTTTGACCTGGAGCAGCGCGTCAGACTGTTGCGCATCAGTCATGGGTGCGCCTCCCGAACATGCCGTCGATGCCGCCGCGCGCGAACAACACGATCAAGAGCAGCATCGGCCCGAGGATGATCTGCCAGTATTCGGTGAACTGCGACAGCAGCTCTTCTAGAACCAGCAGAACGATGGCGCCGAACACCGGCCCAAACAACGAGCCCATGCCGCCGAGGATCACCATCACCATAAGATCGCCGGAGCGCGTCCAGTACATGATCGCCGGGCTGACGAAGTCGGTATTGTTGGCGAGCAGCGCACCGGCGATGCCGCACAGGGTGCCGGCGATCACAAAGCAGGTGAGCTGGTAGCGATAGGTCGGGAACCCGATCGCCTGCATGCGCTTTTCGTTGGAGCGCGCGCCCTGCACCACCATGCCGAACCGCGAATTGACGATGCGATAGATCAGATAGAGCGCGGCGAGCAGCAGCACGAAGCAGAGATAATAAAACTGTACCTTGTCGGACAGGTTGATCAGTCCGGCAAAGTCGCTGCGCTTGTAAATGGTCAGGCCGTCGTCGCCGCCATAGCGCGCCATGCCGGCGGCGATGTAATAGGCCATCTGCGCGAAGGCGAGCGTGATCATGATGAAGTAGACGCCGCGCGTGCGGAGCGACAGCGCGCCGATGACAAGCGCAAAAAGTGCCGACACCGCGATCGCCACAGGCCATTGCACGAAGCCGGACGCGATGCCCTCATGCGCGAGGATGCCGACTGCATAGCCGCCGATGCCGAGATAGGCGGCATGGCCGAAGCTCATCATGCCGCCGAAGCCCATGATCAGATTGAGGCTCGCCGCCGCGAGCGCATAGATCAGGATGCGGGTGAACAGCGTCAACGCGAAAATGTTGCCGGTGAGATGCGAATAGAGCGGCAGCAGCGCCAGCAGCAGCAGCACGATCGCGATGGCGACGCCACGCACGGACAGGAGCGATTGTTTCATCATCGACGGCTGGCCGGGAACAGCCCCTCCGGCCGGACCACCAGGACCACAGCCATCAGCAGATAAATCAGCATCGACGAGAGCGCCGGCGCGGCGGTGGAGGCGGCGGTGGAGCTGAGGATGTGACGCAGCAGGTCCGGCAGGAACGAGCGGCCAAGCGTGTCGATCAGGCCGACCAGCACCGCGGCGATGAAGGCGCCACGGATCGAGCCGATGCCGCCGATGACGATAATGACGAAGGCAAGGATCAGGATGTTCTCGCCCATGCCGATCTGCACGGTGAGGATCGGCGCCTGCATCAGCCCGGCCAGCGCCGCGAGCGCGGCGCCAAGGCCGAACACCAGCATGAACAGCAACTTGATGTTGATGCCGAGCGCGCCGATCATTTCCCGATTGGACGCGCCGGCACGGATCAGCATGCCGATGCGCGTGCGCATCACCAGCACATAGAGGAAACCGGCTACCAGCAGCGAGACCACGATGATGCTCAGGCGATAGGCCGAATAATAGACGCCGGGCAGGATCTGCACCGGGAACGTCAGCCACGCCGGCAGCGGCAGGCTCAAGCCGCCCGGCCCCCAGACGAGCCGCACCAGTTCGTTGAAGAACAGGATCAGGCCGAACGTCGCCAGCACATGGTCGAGATGGTCGCGACCATAGAGATGGCGCAACGCGATGAATTCAAGCGCGATGCCGAGCAGGAATGTGGCGCCGAGCGCCAGCAGCGCGCCGCCGATGAAGCTGCCGGTCCAGGCCGCGAAGGTCGCCGCAAAATAGGCGCCCATCATGTAGAGCGAACCGTGCGCCAGGTTCACCATGTCCATGATGCCGAACACCAGCGTCAGTCCGGCCGCCAGCAGGAACAGCAGCAGGCCGAACTGCAACCCGTTCAGCAATTGTTCGATGAAAAGCAGCATGGTCGTGGACGGTCCCCCCTCAGGACCATGTTTTATCTTTCCCGAAAAGCGAACGCGGCGGCAACCCCAATTGCCGCCGCGTTCCGGGCGCGACCCCGAATTACTTCATCGGGCACTTGGTGTGGTAGTTGTCCTGCGCGTTCTCGACGATGGTGGCCATCGTCTTGAGCGACAATTCGCCGTTGGCGTCCTTCACCACTTCCTGCAGATAGAAGTTCTGGATCGGGAAGTGGTTGTTGCCGTACTTGAAGTTACCACGGACCGACTTGAAGTCGGCCTTCTTCATCACCGCGATCATCTCGTCCTTCTTGGTCAGGTCGCCCTTGACCCCGACAACGGCGCTATTGATGAGCTGGGCAGCATCATAGGCCTGCGCGCCATAGTAGCTCGGGCGCTTGCCCGGGAACTTGGCGCGATAATCGGCGACGAACTTCTTGTTCTGCTCGTTCGGGAGGTCGTTGACCCACTCCTGCGCGCCGGGAATGCCGAGCGCATTCTCCTTCTGCAGCGGCAGCGACAGTTCGTCGATCATGTAGGCGGTATAGAGCGGAATCTGCTGCTTCATGCCCGCCTGGACATACTGGTTGAGGAACTGCACGCCGGCGGCACCCGGATAGAACGCGAAGATCGCGTCCGCGCCCGACGCGCGCGCTTTCGACAACTCGGCCGAGAAGTCGAGCTGCGACGGCCAGACGGTATATTCCTCGCCGACGATCTTGCCCTTGAATGTGGACTTCACGCCCGAAGCCATGTCCTTGCCGGCGGCATAGTTCGGGTTGATCAGGAAGGCGGACTTCACGCCCTTCTGGTTCATGTAGATGCCCATCGCCTGGGGCGTCTGGTCGTTCTGCCAGGAGGTGGTGAAGAAGTAGGGGTTGCACAGCTCGCCGGCGATCTGCGACGGACCGGCGTTGGCGCTGATCAGAAACGTCTTGGAATCGACCGCGGTCTTGAGCGATGCGAGCAGCACGTTCGACCAGATGATACCGGCGATGAAGTCGACCTTGTCCGACTGGACCAGCTTCTCGACCTTCTGCTTGCCGACATCCGGCTTCTGGCCGTCGTCTTCATAGATCACTTCGACCGGAAGGCCGCCCATCTTGCGGCCCATGTGATCGAGCGCCACTTCGAACGCATTGCGCATGTCGTTGCCGATCACCGCCGTCGGCCCACTGAAGGTGCTGACGAAGCCGATCTTCACGGATTTCTGCTGCGCATAGGCTGGCATCGCCGCCATCAGCAATGCGCTGGCGAGCAGCAAGGTCTTTTGTTTCATTGATGTTCCCTCCCGAGGCCGTTCCGGCCAGTTAGACTGGCGCTAATTCTAGCGGGAGAGCGGTCATAAGGTCTACCCGCAAGACTGTCCGCCTTGCGAAAGGATCGGATACGCGCCCTTTCGCTGGCGGCGGAGTGTCGCGTGGCAGCCAAAACCAAGTCAAGAAATAATTTACGCATACGTAAAAAATGTCGCATGCTCCCGCAAGGCTGTCCCGCGGTCAGAACCATTGACCGGGGCGGGCGAGCCGCCATGCTGCTCGGCAGGCAAAGGCATCAAGCCAAGACCATCAAGATCAAGACCATCAAGAGGACACGCCATGGCCGCCGCACTCGACAGAACTTATGACGGGATCATCATCGGCGCGGGCCACCACGGCCTCATCCTCGGCACCTATCTCGCCCGTGCCGGCCTGAAGATTTTGCTGGTGGAACGGCGGCTGCGCTACGGCGGCGGCCTCTCCACCGAGGAAGTAACGCTGCCGGGCTTCTACCACAACCTGCATTCCATCAATCACTTCCACATCACGGAAGCGCCGTGGTTCAAGGACCTCGGCGTCGGCGAGCGCGTCAACTACATCACGCCGCGTTACGAACTGGCGCAGGCGCATGCCGACGGCACCGCCCTGGTGCTCGGCCGCGATCTCGACGAATCCGTCGCCAATCTCGCCCGATTTTCCAAGCGCGACGCCCAGACGTTCCGCGACTGGAATGCGCGCGCCGAGACCATCACCCGAGAGATTTTCATGCCGGAGCGGTTCTCCGAGCCGCTGTCGCAGGCAGAGCGCGAGGCGATGCTGTCGCAGACGGCGCTCGGCCGCGAGTTCCTTGAGGTCTCGCGCCGCGAACCGCTGGAAGTCGTGCGCGACCTGTTTGAGAACGAACATGTCCAGCTTCTCTTTCTGTTCAAGGTCTCGCTGTTCGGCACCTGGCTGGTCGACACTACCTCGAAGACGAGCCCCATGGGCTCGGTGATCCGTGCCTTTGACCTTGAAAGCGGTTATCAGCTCTGTGAAGGCGGCTCGTTCAATCTCGCGCGCGGACTGATGGAATGCTTCATCGCCGCAGGCGGAACGTTTCAGCCGCAGGTCAATATCGACCGCATCGTCGTCGAGGGCGGCAAAGCGACCGGCATCGCGCTGACCGACGGCCGCACCGTGCGCGCGACGCAGTTCGTCGCCTCGACGCTGGACGTGCATCAGACCTTCGAGAAGCTCGTCGGCCGCGCGCAATTGCCGCAGCCGTTCCTCGATAAGATCGACAAGTTCCAATACACGAAGTGGAGCCTGTTCGGCCTGCATCTGGCGCTCAACGAAAGCCCGCGCTTCGCCGCCGAAAAATTCGACCCGAACATCAACCGCGCACAGAAATGGAGCATCGGCGCGGAAACGATGGATGACCTGTTTTCGGCGCACGAGGACACCAAGGCCGGCCGCGTGCCGAAGGTGATCCAGTTCGGCGCGGGGCCACTCAGTCTGCTTGATCCGACGCAGGCGCCGCCCGGCAAGGCTACCACCTATGCCTGGCATGTGATGCCGCTCAATCCCGACATCGGCGGACAGGACTACGAGAGCTTCAAGGAGGAATTCTCCGATAAGATCATCGAGGCCTGGGCCAAGGTCTGCCCGAACATGACCGACAAGAACGTGCTGGCGCGCTACATTTATACCGGCCGCGAATATACCCAGGAGATGATCAATATGCGCGAGGGCGACATCTTCATGGGCGCCTTCAACGCCGATCAGGTGATGTATAACCACTTCGGCTACAAGACGCCGATTCCGAACTTGTATTGCGCCGGATCGTCGGGCCATCCGGGCGGCGCGATCTCCGGCGGCGCCGGCTACATCACAGCCGGCATCATCGCCAAGGAGCTGGGCGTGCCGCTGTGGTGGACGCCGTGGAATGCGCGCGAAGCGCTCGACGCGCACATCAAGAACCACAAAGGTGCGGCATGACGGATTTCGGATCGCTTGAAGGCCACGTCATCGTCATCACCGGTGCCGGTCAGGGCATCGGCCGCGCCTTCGCCAAGGCGTTCGCGCAAGCGGGCGCCACCGCGGTGATCGCCGAGCTCAACGCGCGCAAGGCCACCGACGTCGCCGAAGAGATCATGGCGGCCGGGGGCAAGGCGCTCGCCGTCGAGACCGATGTGAGCGAGGAAGCCTCGATCAAGCTGATGGCGCGCGTGGTCGAGGATCAGTGCGGACGTATCGACACGCTGATCAACAATGCCGGCATCTTCTCGACGCTGGAGATGCGGCCGTTCGACCAAATTCCGCTGGAGGAATGGGAACGGGTGCTGCGCGTCAACCTCACCGGTCCATTCCTCTGCGCCCGCGCGGTGCTGCCGGCGATGCGGCGGCAGAAGCGCGGCCGCATCATCAACATCGCCTCCGGTGCGGTGTCGCTCGGCCGACCGAACTACCTGCACTACATCGCCTCGAAAGCCGCGCTTGCCGGCATGAGCCGCTCGATGGCGCGCGAACTGGGCGGCGACGGCATCACAGTCAACAGCATCCTGCCAGGCGCGACCTTCACCGAGGTCGAGCGCAAGACCGTGACGCCGGAGCAGAAACAGCGCATCGTCGCCATGCAGTGCATCCCCCGCCCCGAGACGCCGGACGATCTGGTCGGGACGGCCCTGTTCCTCGCCTCCGACAATGCGGCATTCGTCACCGGCCAGTCGATCAATCTCGACGGCGGCGCGACGCATCTTTAAGCGACAACCCTGCTATAACGACGCAAATCGCCGCTGGGGCAGGAGTATTGTCCAATGGATGAAGTGCTGGTCGAGACGCGGCCGGGCTATCGCGTGCTGACGCTGAACCGGCCGGACCGGCTCAACGCATTCAACGAAGCGCAGCACGCGGCGCTGCGGGAGGCGGTCGAAGCCGCCGAGGCCGACGAAAGCTGTCGCGCGCTTCTCCTCACCGGCACCGGCCGTGCATTCTCCACCGGACAAGACCTCAGCGACCGGCTGGCGAAGCCCGGCGAGCAGATCGTACTCGGCGGCACGCTGGAGCAGCACTACAATCCGCTGATCCGAAAGCTCAAGGCCTTGCCGTTTCCCGTCGTCGCGGCGGTGAACGGCGTCGCCGCCGGCGCCGGCGCCAATATCGCGCTCGCCTGCGACATCGTACTGGCGGCGCAGTCGGCGACATTCATCCAGTCATTCGCCAAGGTCGGCCTCGTTCCGGATTCCGGCGGCACCTGGCATCTGCCGCGGCTGGTCGGCATGGCGCGCGCCCGGGGGCTTGCGTTGCTCGCCGAGCCGTTGCCGGCGCGCAAGGCAGAAGACTGGGGCCTGATCTGGAAAGCGATCGACGACGCCGCGCTGATGGATGAGGCGCACAAGCTGTGCGCGCACTTCGCCAGCGCGCCGACCTATGGCCTCTCGCTGATCAAGCGCGCGCTCAATGCGTCGGCTGACAACACCCTCGACCAGCAGCTCGACCTCGAACGCGACAGCCAGCGCGACGCGAGCCTTGCGCCCGATTATCAGGAAGGGGTGCAGGCGTTCATGAACAAGCGCAAGCCGAATTTCACCGGCCGCCGCTGATAGAACTGATTCCCTACAGAGTCGGGTTTACCGCCGTCCGGAACCCCGCTAAGGCACCTCGGCAAGCGGAGGAGAGCGACGATGGCGCGGGTGTTGCGGGTTGGTCTGGCGGGTCTTGGCGGCGTCGGCCTCGAAGTGGCGCGACGGCTGATCCGAGGCGTCCCCGGTTTGGCACTCGGCGCGGTCTCTGTGCACGATCAGGACAAGGCGCGGCGCAACCTGCCGGAAATCGGCGCAACGCCATTCAAGACGCCGGCGGCGCTGGCCGAGGATTGCGACGTGGTGGTGGAGATGCTGCCGCCCGCGCTATTCCGCGACATCGCCATCAGCGCGATCGATCGCGGCCGCATCTTCATGCCGCTGTCGGTCGGACAATTGCTGCCGAACTGGGACTTGGTGGCGCGCGCCAAAGAAAAGGATGCGCGCATCCTGGTCCCCTCCGGCGCGCTGCTGGCGCTCGATGCCGTGCGCGCCGCCGCCGAAGGCGAGATCCGTTCCGTCAAGATGATCACGCGCAAGCCGCCTGGCGGCCTCGACGGCGCGCCGCATCTCGTCGACAATAACATCTCGGTGAAGAATCTCGACAAGCCGCTGCTGGTGTTTTCCGGCAGCGCGCGCGACGGTGTGAAGGGCTTTCCGGCCAATGTGAACGTGGCCGTGGCGCTCAGCCTCGCCGGCATCGGGCCGGACCGCACGCAGCTCGAAATCTGGGCCGATCCAGCGCTGACGCTCAACACACATCGCATCGAGGTCGATGCCGACACCGCGCGTTTCTCGATGGCCATCGAGAACGTGCCGTCCGAGAATCCCCGCACGGGCCGGATCGTCGCGCTCTCGACCGTCGCGACGTTGCGCGGGCTCGTCTCCGAACTAAAAGTTGGAACGTAAGCCGAGCCCGTCGCACATTGCGTCACGTAAACCCTTTCTTGACACCCTAGAGGCCCGCCCCTAGCCTCTCGTTTGCGCACAAACAAACTCAAGTCCGGGATCAGGTGGAGATCATGATCAACATCAGGACTCGTTTGCTTCGTTATGCCGCTCCGCTGCTCGCGGCTTCGGTCACCTTGGCATGCGCAGCTTTCCAGACGCCTGCTCACGCCGAAGAAATCGCCGTGACGCAATGGGGTCAGAGCCTTTATGGCGCGCCCTTTGCCGTCGCGATGGAGAAAGGCCTGTTCAAGAAGGCTGGCGTCGACATCACCGGCATCATCGGCTCGGCCGGCGGCGGCACAACGGTTCGCAACATTCTTGCCAATTCGACGCCTTATGGCGAAGTGGCATTGCCTGCGGCGCTCGCCGCGGCGCGGCAGGGACTCGATCTCGTCATCGTCAATGTCGGCACGCGCACGATCGCGGAATCGACGCTGGTGACGATGCCGAATTCCGACGTGAAGACCATCAACGATCTGGTCGACAAGAAGGTGGCGATCACCTCGCCGAAGTCGTCATCGGAAATGATCTTCCTGATGGAGCTCAAGGCCAAGGGTATCGACGCCGGCAAGGTGACGCGCGTCGCGGCGGGCGGCTATCCGCCGGCGCTGACCATGCTCGAACAGGGCGCCGTCTCTGCTGCCGCGCTGATCGAGCCGCTGTCGATCATCCGCAAGGACCGCTACCGCACCATCGCCGCGGCGAAGGACATCCTGCCGCCGATGACGACATCCGTCGGCATCACCACGCGCGAGTTCGCACGCGCCAACGGCGACAAGCTGCGCGCGATCATCGCCGGCCGCCGCGCCGCGGTGGAAGCGATCTACGCCAATCCGGACGAGACCGCCGCGATCCTGCAGAAGATGTGGAATTTCGATGCCGCCATCGCCAAGCAGGCGGTCCACAATATGATCGAGCCGAAGATGTGGAGCCTTGGCGACTTCAATCGTGCCGAACTCGACCGTACGGCCGAAGGTCTGAAACTGATCGGCGAGCTGAAAGAGGACGTCGACTGGAGCAAGATCGTCGACCAGTCGTTCCTGCCCAAGGATCTGCAAGGCAAACTGTGACCGCCGCATCCGACGGCGCGAGAACCGGCGTTATGTCCGGCGTGACGACCGTTCATACAACCGAAGCCCGCGCCGTTCACGCGCAACTGCGCGGCGTCACCCGCGTGTTCCCGCTCGCGTCGGGTGCCGGCCTGCATGCGCTCGGACCCATTGATCTTGATCTCTATCGTGGCGAGTTCTTTGCCGTGGTCGGTCCGTCCGGCTGCGGCAAGTCCACGTTGCTCGACGTGCTCGCCGGCCTCTCGCCGCCGACCGAGGGCACGGCCACCTTCGAAGGCAAAATCATCGATGGCGTGCCGGACGGCGTCGGCGTCGTATTTCAGGAAGACGCTTCATTTCCGTGGCTGACGGTGCGCGACAATGTCGCGTTTGGCCTGCGCCGTGCCGGTGTCGACGATGCCGAAGTCAAAAAGCGTGTCGACTACGCCATCGGCTTCATGGGCTTGCGCGATTTCGAGCATACCTATCCGGCGCAGCTCTCCGGCGGCATGCGTCAGCGCGTCTGCATCGCCCGCACATTGGTGTTGCAGCCGCGGCTCATTCTGCTCGATGAGCCGTTCGGCGCGCTCGATCAGCAGACCCGGCTGCTGATGGGTGACGAATTGCTGCGGCTGTGGCGCGAAACCGGCGCCACCGTTCTGCTGATCACCCACGCGCTCGACGAGGCCGCGATGCTGTCGGACCGCGTCGGCGTCATGTCGGCGCGGCCCGGCCGCTTCATCGACATCGTCGAAACGCAATGGCCGCGCGACCGCGACAGCCGCATCGTCTCCGATCCCGGCTTCGGCGCGATTACCGCGAGGCTGTGGGACAAGCTGCGCGTCGAATCTCTCAAACTGATGGGTACGCGGCCGTGAAACGCTACGGCCTGACCCGCGAAGGCTGGATTCGCCTCGCGGTCGTGGCCGCGTTCATTCTGGGCTTCGAGGCGCTTTGCCGTCTCGGCGTGCTGCCGCGCACCGTGGTGCTGCCCCCATCGGAGATGGCGACCAGCCTTTGGCACCTGCTCGACACCGGCGAGTTCAATGCCGATATCGCCTCGACCCTGCAGGACGTCGCCATCGCCTCGGCGCTGTCGATCGTGCTCGGTTTCGCGATCGGCATCGCCATCCACGCGATCCCCCGCTTACGCGCAACGCTGGAGCCGCTGCTCGCGAGCTATTACGCGATCCCGACCTTCATGTTCTATCCGGTGTTCATTGTCGTGTTCGGTGTCAGCGACCGGGCGATCATCGCCATCGCCGTGCTGCTGTCGATCGTCGCCATGATTGCTTCGACGCTCACCGGCCTCGACCGCATCCCGCGCGTGCTGCGCAAGACCGCGGCGATCTACCGGATGGGGCTCGCGCGCCGCGCGCTGCTGATCGACCTGCCGGCGGCAGCGCCGCATCTGTTCACCGGCATCAAGCTCGCTTTCGCCTATGCCTTCATCGGCGTGATCGCCTCGGAATTCATCTTGTCGGGCCAGGGCATCGGCTACCAGATCGCCTACGCCTACAACAATTTCGAGAACCGCAAAATGTACGGGCTGATGCTGCTCGTCATCGTCGTCGCGACCGTGGCTAATGCGGTGCTCGACAGCATCGACCGGCGGCTGCAAAGCCGGCTGCAGCGGTGACCTGCCGATGAAACGCCTCATCGACTTCATCCTGCTGATCGTCGGCATCGTCGCCGCCTGGCAAATCCTGCACTGGATCGCCGGCGACATTGCCCTCACCTCCCCGCTCGACACGCTCGAGCATCTCGGCAAACTGATCGGCACCGAACGGTTCTGGCTGAATGTGGCGGAGACCGCACGCGCTTTCGTCGCCGCGGCGCTGATCTCGCTGATCGGCGGTGTCGCGCTCGGCGTCGCGCTCGGCCTGAGCCGCACATCGGCGATCGTCTCCGAGCCGATCCTGATCGCGCTCTATTCGCTGCCGAAGGTGACGCTCTATCCGCTGGTGCTGCTGTGCTTCGGTCTCGGTATCTCCGCCAAGATCGCTTTTGGCGCGATGCACGGGCTGATCCCGGTGACGATTTTCACCATGAAGGCGATTCTGCAAATCAAACCGGTGTATTGGCGCGCCGCCGAAACCATGCGGCTGACCCCCGGCCAGATGGCCTGGCATATCGCGCTCCCCGCCGTCCTGCCCGAAGTGCTGGCCGGCGCGCGACTCGGCTTCTCGCTGACGCTGCTCGGCGTGCTGATCGGCGAGATGTTCGCCTCGCAGCGCGGGCTCGGCTTCATGATCACCAGCGCGATGGGGCTGGGCGACATCGCCACCATTATGGCGGTGGCGCTGTTCCTGTCGGTGTTCGCCGTGGGCGCCAATGCGCTGCTGTTGATGCTGGACCGGACGGCGCCGCGCTAGGCCCGCGCGGGCCGCGCCGCTTTTGTATGCGCACAAACGATCTTGCCTTGCCGGCCCGGCGGGCTATCATCGCCGGATTGGCTGATCGCCCGATGTAGCGAGTACCCCGCATGCTGGATCTCTACTCTGTCAATCGCCTGATCGATCTCTGGCTCGAAGAGGATATCGGCCACGGCGACCTCACCGCGCTGTCGATGATCGAGGCGGACGCCACAACCACCTTTCACATGAACGCGCGGCAGGATCTGTCGCTGGCCGGCATCGACGTCGCTGCCGCCTGCTTCAAGCGCTACGACCCCAACGTCAAGGTCGAGGTCAAGACCCCGGACGGCACGCGCTGCAAGCCGAAGACGACGCTCCTGACCGTGTCCGGCGCTGCGCGCAGCCTGCTCACCGTCGAGCGCACTGCGCTCAACATCACCCAGCATCTCTCCGGGATCGCCACCGAAACCGCGCGCTGGATGGACGCTATCAAGGGCACCAGAGCGAAGCTGATCGACACCCGCAAGACCACGCCCGGCCTGCGCATGCTGGAGAAGCACGCGGTGACCTGCGGCGGCGGTGCCAATCATCGCCTCGGCCTCGACGGCGGCGTGATCATCAAGGACAACCACATCGCCGTGTGCGGCAGCATCACCAAGGCGGTCGAACGCGCCCGCGCACGTATTCCCGGTCTGGTGAAGATCGAAGTGGAATGCGACCGTCTCGATCAGGTGCGCGAAGCCATCGAGGCGAAAGCCGACATCATCATGCTCGACAATATGCCGCTCGATCAAATGCGCGAGGCGGTGAAGCTCGTTGCCGGACGCATTCCGCTGGAAGCGTCGGGTGGCGTGCGCTTCGACACCGTGCGGCCGATCGCCGAGACCGGCGTCGACTACATTTCCACCAGCAAGACCATTCAGGCGGCCCCTGCCGTCGATATCGGGCTCGACGACGCCTGACGAGGTGATGCCATGAAGCCAGCGCCGTTCGTTCGTCACACGCCGCGAACCCTGGACGAGGCGCTGTCGATTCTGGCCGAAGTCGCGCCGCAGGACGGCCGCGTGCTCGCCGGAGGGCAGAGCCTCGTGCCGATCATGGCGTTCCGCATGGCGCGCCCGGCGCATCTCGTCGATATCAACGAGGTCGCGGGTCTCGACAAGCTCGCCGTCGAGAACGGCAAGCTTATTGTCGGCGCGTGTGTGCGCCACGCCGCGTTCCACAAGCCGGTCGAGCCGGGGCCACTCGGCGCGCTGCTCGCGTCGGTCGTGCATAACATCGCGCACTATCCGATCCGCATGCGCGGCACCATGTGCGGCAGCCTCGCCCACGCCGACCCGTCGTCCGAATGGTGCCTGACCGCAGCGACCCTCGACGCCGAACTGGTCGCGCGGCGCAAGGGCGGCGAACGCATCATCCCCGCGAACGCGTTTTTCGAAGGGCTGATGTCGACCGCGCTGAAGGAAGACGAATTGCTGGCCGAGGTGCGCTATGCGCTGCTCCCGGCCGGCACGAAATTCGGCTTCAACGAATTTAGCCGCCGCGCCGGCGATTTCGCCATGTCAGCATCGTTGGCCACTTATCGTCTCACGGACGGGCGCATTACCGATGCGCGCGTCGGTGTCGGCGGTGCAGAGCCTAGCCCGCGCCGCATTCCGGAAGCCGAAGCCGCACTCAACGGTCAAGCGCCCGGCGACGCCGCGTTCCGCGCGGCTGCCGATGCCGCCAGCGCCGCGATCGATCCGCTGGAGGATATCCAGACCACCGGCGAGTATCGCCGCGATCTCGTTCGTGCCGTGGTGCGGCGCGCGCTGGAAGCTTCGGTCACATGAGCGCGCCCACCAAAGGATCGGGCACAACCTGGGTCGGCCGCGCCATAAGGCGGCTGGAAGACCCGGCGCTGGTGACCGGCCGCGGGCGTTTCACCGCCGATCTGTCGGCTGTGCATTGGGTCCGCTTCGTGCGCAGCCCGGTCGCCGCCGGGACGATCAAAAAGATCACGGTGCCTGAGGGCGCGTTCGTCGTCACCGCAGCAGACCTTGCCGCCCTCAAGCCGATCAAGCCGATGCTGCACAAGTTCAACTACCGGCCGATCGGCCAGCCGATCCTCGCCGATGGCGTGGTGCGCTTCGCCGGGGAATGCATCGCCGCCGCCATCGCCGCGAGCGAGGAGGAGGCGGAAGATATCGCTGACGCCGTAGACGTCGAGATTGACGCGACGCTGCCACTGGTTGACGCGCGCGCGGCCGCCACGAGCGCGGCGCTGCATCCGGAAGCACCGGACAACGTGATCGTCAACGCCCAGGTGAAGACGCCGGAATTCGATGCCGCGTGGCGCAACGCCCATAAAATCGTCCGACTCGAAGCGCGCTCGCACCGCCAGAATGCGACGCCGATCGAGGCGCGCGCGGCGCACGCGGCCTATGATCCAGCGACCGGCCGTATCACGCTGACCTGCACCACGCAGATGCCGCATCTGACGCGCACCGCCGTGGCCGACATTCTCGACATGCCGGAATCCGACCTGCGGGTGATCGCACCCGACGTCGGCGGCGGTTTCGGCCAGAAGATGTCGCTGCCGCCGGAATATGTGCTGATCGCGTGGCTGGCGCGCGAGCACCGCAGTTCATTCGCCTGGACCGAGGATCGCCGCGAGAACCTGATCGCCAGCTATCACAGCCGCGACCAGTATATTTCGCTCGACGGCGCGTTCGACGCCGACGGCAAACTGATCGCGCTGTCGGCCGACGTGCTCGCCAATATCGGCGCCTATTCCTGTTTCCCCACCACCTGCGGCGTCGAGCCGCTGATGGCGATGGCGGAAATCCCGGGCCCTTATGACGTCCAGCACTATGCCTGCACCGCGCGCGGCATCGCCACCAACACCTGCCCGATGGCGCCGTATCGCGGCGTGTCGCGCCCGGTGATCACCTTCACGCTGGAACGGCTGATGGACAAGGCCGCGGCGGAATTAGGCATCGACCCGATCGATATCCGCCGCCGCAATCTGATCGATCAATTCCCCTACACCTCGGCCATGGGTCTGGTATTCGACGAGGCGACCTATAAGGAAACGCTGGAGCTTGCCGTTAAGCACGTGGACGTGCCGGCGTTCCGCGCGCGCCAGCAGACGCTGCGCAAACAGAACCGCTATCTCGGCCTCGGTTTCTGCACGTTCTCCGAGCGCACCGGCTACGGCAGTCCGGCGTTCGCGGCGCGCGGCATGGCGATCACACCCGGCTGGGAAATGGTCGAGCTGACCATGGACCCGTCGGGCTTTGTCGAATTGCGGATCGGCACCTCGCCGCACGGCCAGGGTCTGCGCACCACCTTGGCGCAGATCGTCGCCGACCAGCTCGGCATCGAGCCGCAGCGCATCAAGGTGATCCACGGCGACACAGATCGTTCGCCGTATGGCTGGGGCACTTTCGCTAGCCGCTCGCTGGTGATCTCCGGCGGCGCGACCGTGATCGCCGCGCAGAAGCTGCGCGCGAAGATCATCAAGCTCGCGACGCACATGCTGGAAGCGGCGCCGGAGGACATCGTGCTGGGCGACGGCGCCGCCACCGTGGCCGGGACCGATCGAACCATCGGCATCGCCGCGCTGGCCCGCGAGGCCTACCACCAGACGCATCGTTTCAAAGGCGAGATCGACCCCGGCATGACCGAGACCGGTCACTATGATCCGCCCGGCACCTTCTCCAATGCCTGCCATGTGGCCATGGTCGAGGTCGATATTGAAACCGGACAGGTCAAGGTCGAGAAGTTCATTGCCGCCGAGGATTGCGGCCGCATCATCAACCCGATGATCGCCGACGGGCAGGTGCATGGCGGCATCGCCCAAGGCATCGGCAACGCGATC
Organism: Pseudomonadota bacterium; assembly: GCA_023386635.1. Classification (GTDB taxonomy): domain Bacteria; phylum Pseudomonadota; class Alphaproteobacteria; order Rhizobiales; family Xanthobacteraceae; genus Pseudolabrys. The sequence continues at coordinate 16,524 of JAEWJH010000044.1, read as the reverse complement.
CTCGAGGAAATCCTTTACGACGAGAACGGCACGATCCTGTCATCAACCCTCGCCGACTTCCTGCCGCCGACAGCGCACGAAATCCCGCCGATCGAACTGCATCATCTCGAAACCCACACCACCGCGACGAACCTTCAGGCCAAGGGCCTTGGCGAAGGCGGCGCGATCGGTTCGCCGGCCGCGGTGATGAACGCCATCAACGATGCGCTGTCGCCGTTCGGCGTCGCCATCGACGAAATGCCGGCGACGCCGCAGCGCATCCGCGCGGCGTTGCGCGCACGCCAACAGACGGAGACCGCCGCATGAGCGAGAAAACCCCTATCACGCTGCGGATCAACGGCCGCGACCACAAGATTTCCGTCGAGCCGCGCCGCACGCTCGTCGACGCGATCCGCGAGGATTGCGGCCAGACCGGCACGCATATCGGCTGCGAGCACGGCGTGTGCGGCGCCTGCACGGTGATCGTCAACGGCGAGCCGGTGCGCTCATGCCTGATGTTCGCGGCACAAGCGGACGGCAAGGCGATCCGCACCGTCGAGGGACTCGCCAAGGGTAACGAACTGCATCCGATGCAGCGCGCCTTCATGGATCATCACGGCCTGCAATGCGGCTTCTGCACACCCGGCTTCCTGATGCTGGCGGTCGGCGTGCTGGAGCGCGAACCGCAGATCAGCGACGACGACCTGCTCGACGTGCTGTCGTCCAATCTGTGCCGCTGCACTGGCTACCAGAACATCATCAAGGCGGTGCGCGCCGCGGCCGCCGAGATGCGCGGCGCGAGCTGATGGCCAGCCGCATCATCGGCCAGTCGCGCAAGCGGCTCGAAGACCCGCCGCTGGTCACGGGCCAGGGCCGATTTGCCTCCGATATCTCATTCCCCGATCAGCTTGCGATGCGCGTGGTCCGCTCCGGCCATGCCCATGGGCGGATCATCTCCATCGATGCCAGTGAAGCGCTGGCGCTGCCGGGCGTGTTCGCGGTGTGGACCGCCGACGACGTGGCCGCTCTGCCGCCGATCGACGTGCGGCTCACCAATATCAAAGGGCTCGCACCCTACCGGCAATATGTGCTGGCGCGCGACAAGGTGCGCTATGTCGGCGAGCCGGTCGCCGTTGTGTTCGCCAGCGACGCCTACACGGCCGAGGACGCAGCCGACCTCGTAACCATCGACATCGAGGAACTCCCGGCCGTGCTCGACGCTGCTGGCGACACCGGCGAGTTCGCACCTGGCCTGGCGACCGAAGTCGTCGTCATCGAGAAAGGCTACGGCGACACCCAGACCGCGTTCAAGACCGCACCGCACGTCGTCTCGCTTACCTTGAGCGTCGGCCGCCACTCCGGCGTGCCGCTGGAAACGCGCGGCGCCATCGCCCGCTACTATGCCAAACGCGACATGCTGGAGATGTACGGCGCCGCCAAGGTGCCGCACTGGAACCGCGACCAGATCGCGGTGATGCTCGGCCGCGACCGCAAGTCGATCAATCTCTATGAAGGCCACACCGGCGGCGGCTTCGGCGTGCGCGGAGAACTTTATCCGGAAGACGTGATCGCCTGCTACGCCGCGCTGAAGCTCGGCCGGCCGGTGAAATGGATCGAGGACCGGCGCGAGAACCTCGTCGCCTGCAATCACTCGCGCGAGCAGACGCACCGCATCCGCGCCGCCATCACTGCCGATGGCCATATCCTCGCGATCGAGGATGAATTCTTTCACGATCAGGGCGCCTATGTGCGCACTCACGGCGCCACCGTGGCAGACCTCGCCGCGGCCATGCTGCCGGGCCCCTATCGCATTCCTGCTTATCGAGCGGTCGGCCACATCCGGCTCACCAACAAGACGCCGGGCGGCACCTATCGCGCGCCCGGCCGCTATGAAAGCACGTTCGTGCGCGAACGGCTGCTCGATGCCATCGCCGCCAAGGCCGGCATCAGTCCAGTCGAGGCGCGCCGCCGTAACCTGCTCCTGAAGGCCGACATGCCGTATGACCTCAAGGTCGATACGCTCGGCACCAAGGTGGTTTACGATTCCGGCGACTATGGCAGACTGGTCGACAAGGCGCTCGACGCTGACGGCTGGCAGGCGCTGCGTGACGGCGTCGCCGCGCGGCGCAAGGCCGGCGAAACGGTCGGCATCGGCTTGGCGATGTTCGTCGAGAAAAGCGGCCTCGGCCCTTACGACGACGTGCGCATCGAACTCGCGCCGTCGGGTGGGGTCGAGGTGATCACCGGCGCGGCCTCGATCGGCCAGGGGATCGAAACCGTGATCGCGCAGATTTGCGCCGAAACGCTCGGCGCCGCGTTCGACACGATCCGCGTGACCCACGGCCAGACCGACCGCATAGAGCGCGGCCTCGGCGCCTTCGCCTCGCGCGTCACGGTGATGACCGGCGAAGCGACGCGGCGCGCGTCAGAGATACTGCGCGCACGGCTCCTCGCCACCGCCGCGCCGCTGATGCAGACCGATGCGGCGCAACTCACCGTCAGCGACAGCCGGATCATCCGTACGGACGGCAGCGGACCGTCCATGGCCATCGCCGACGTTGCACGCAGCATCGACGCCACGCATGGAGTGTCGAGCGAGGCATCGTTCGAGTCGAGCCACATGGTCTACCCTTATGGCGTCCACGTCGCGCTGGTGCAGGTCGACCGCGATACCGGCGGCGTCACCGTCGAGCGCTATCTGGTCGCCTATGACATCGGCCGCGCCGTCAATCCGATGCTGGTCGAGGGACAGATCACCGGCGGCATCGCGCAGGGAATCGGCGGCGCGCTGCTGGAGGAATTCCTCTATGACGAACGCGGCGAGCCGCTGTCGGTGACCTTCGCCGATTATCTGATGCCGACGGCGCACGAAATCCCGCCGATGGATATCGTGATCTCCGAAGACGCGCCGAGTCCGCTCAATCCGCTTGGCCTGAAAGGCTCGGGCGAAGCCGGCGTCAATGCCGCGGGTGCGGCGATTGCCGCCGCCATCGACGACGCCCTCGGCAGACCCGGGCTGATCACACGATTGCCGGTGACGCCGCAGCGGCTGAAAGCTGCGCTGACGGCGCGCTAACTCAGCTTCCGCAACAGCGCGATCACCTGTCGCTGCTCTTGCGGCGTCAGCGGCGCGACGGTCTTGGCAGTGATATCGGCCGCCACCTTGATCGCGGCTTCCGTCGCCTTGCGGCCCTTGTCGGTGAGCGTGACCGCGCGACGGCGGCGGTCGTTGGGATCGTCGCAGATCGCCACCAGTCCCCGCGCGCGGAGGCGATCGACCACACCTTTGATGGTCGAGGCATCGAGATAGATCAGCCGACCGAGATAGTTCTGAGAACAGGCGCCGACCTCCAGCAGCTTCGCCAGCGCGGCGAACTGCGTCTGCGTCAGCCGGCCGGGAATCTCGGCCATGAACAGCGCCGTGTGACGCTGCATCGCCAGCCGCAACCGGAAACCGATCTGGTCGTCCAGCAGATAAGCGGACGCAGCATCCGCCTCGGGCAGTTTCAGCCGGGGACGCCGGGACATTGGATATACCTATGACAAGTCTGGTTCGATCTACCGCGGTACGGAGTCAACGCCGCCACAATCTAGACCGTCAGATAGTTGCGCTGGATGTCGACATTGCCGGCCAGTTCTTTCATCGAGCCATTCCACCGAATCTGACCCTTTTCAAGCAGATAGACGCGATCCGACACCAGCTCGGCGAAGTGCATGTTCTGTTCCGACAACAGGATCGACAGCCCTTCCTTCTTCAGTTCGATGATCGTGTTGGCCATCTGCTCGACGATCAACGGTGCGACGCCTTCCGACGGCTCGTCGAGCAGCACCAGCAGCGGATTGCCCATCAGCGTGCGCGCGACGGTCAGCATCTGCTGCTCGCCGCCGCTCATGCCACCGCCGGCGCGGTCCGGCATCTCGCCAAGATTAGGGAAGAGCGTGAACAGGCGTTGCGGCGTCCACACCGGCGCGGCCGTGCCATCGGCGAACTGGCGCGGCGGTTGCCGGCCGATATCGAGGTTTTCCATCACTGTCAGATCGACGAAGATGCGGCGATCCTCCGGTGTGAAGCCGAGCCCGCGCCGCGCGATCTCGTAAGGACGCATCCGGGAAATATCCACGCCATCGAACGTCAGGCGACCGCGCCGCGCCATCAACCCCATGATCGCCTTCATGGTGGTCGACTTGCCGGCGCCATTGCGGCCCATCAGCGCCACTACCTCACCGCGACCGATCTCGAACGACAGGTCGAACAGGATCTGCGCCGCGCCATAGGAAGCGTTCAGGCCTTCAACGCTGAGGAGCGCCGCGCTCATGGTTTGGCATCCATGCGCGCGAACGTCTTGCCGGTGCCGAAATAAACCTCTTGGACTTTGGGATGCTCGCGGATCGTGCGCGCGTCGCCGTCCGCGATCAGCCGGCCCCGGGCGAGCACGATGATGCGATCGGCATGGGCGAACACCACATCCATGGAGTGCTCGGTGAACAGCACCGAAATCCCTTTCTCGACCACCAGCCGCTTCACCAGCGCGATCAGCGCGTTGCGCTCGCGCGGCGCCATGCCCGCCGTCGGCTCGTCCATCAGCAGCAGCCGCGGATCGTTGGCGAGCGCCATGGCCAGCTCGACGCGCTTGACGTCGCCATAAGCAAGCTCGCGGCTGGCGCGGTCGGCCGCGTCTTTCATGCCGACCTGATCGAGCAATTCGAGGGCGCGGGCACGATGGCGCGACGCCGCCGCCTTCCACAAACGGTAGGTCTCGCCGGCGTGCGAGATCAGCGCCATCTGCACGTTCTCGACCACGGTCATCGAGCCGAAAGTCGCGGCCACCTGAAACGTGCGGCCGACGCCGAGCCGCCAGATGTCGCGCGGCGCGAGGCCAGCGAGGTTCGCCCGCTCGAACCAGATCTCGCCGGAGTCGGGCCGGAGCTGACCATTGATCATGTTGAAGCAGGTCGACTTACCGGCCCCGTTCGGGCCGATCATCGCCAGGAACTCGCCGCGCGCGACCTCGAAGCTCACATCATTGACGGCGCGGACGCCGCCGAATGCCTTGGCCAGCGAGCGGATCGACAGATCGGTCACGATGCCGTCCTCCACCGCCGCAGCAGACTGATGATGCCGCCGACGATGCCGGCCGGGAATACCATCACCAGCAGCAGGATGATGAGGCCGAGCAACGCGCGCCAGTATTCGGTCTGGCGCATGATCGTGTCCTGCAGCACTGCAAAAACCGAGGCGCCGACGATCGGTCCCGTGAGCGTCTGGATGCCGCCGAGCAACACCATCACCAGACCGTCGATCGAGCGGCCGACGCCGATCGTCTCCGGCGAGATCGAGCCCTTGGCGAAGGCGAACAGGCCGCCGGCGACGCCGCAGACGAGGCCGGCGATGGCAAAGCCAAGCCAATGGACGCGCTTCACGTCGATGCCGATCGCCTCGGCGCGCAGCGGGGAGTCGCGACCGGCGCGCATGGCATAACCGAACGGCGCAAACAGGATGCGGCGCAAGGCGAGCACGCCCATCACGGTGAGCAGCAGCACCAGAATGAAATAGACGCTGCTGTTGCTGAACGGCGCCGGCGGCCACACGCCGATCACGCCATTCGATCCGCCGGTGAGGTCTTCCCACTGGAACACGGCCGCCCAGACGATCTGGGCGAAGGCGAGCGTCAGCATCGCGAGATAGACGCCGGACAGCCGCACCGCGAACCAGCCGAACAGCAGCGCCCCGAGCAGAGCGGTGATCGGCGCCGCCAGCAAAGCGAGCCCCATGGGCGCCGCCAGCCATTTCACCAGCAGCGCCGCGCCGTACGCGCCAAGACCGAAATAAGCCGCATGGCCGAACGAATGCATGCCGCCCGGCCCCATGATGAAATGCAGGCTTGCGGCGAACAGCACCGCGATCATCACGTCGATGCCGAGGATCAGCACGTAGGGCGAGCCTTGCGCCATCAGCGGCATCGCCATCAGCGCACCGAGCACGATGACACCGAGGAATTTTAGTGCCGGCGTCGCCGGCCGCATCGGGTCTTCCGGATCGGCGACGCCGCGCACCGCGCCTTGCGGCCGGCCGAGCAGTCCATAAGGCCGCGCGATCAGCACCGCCGCCATCACCAGGAATTCCGCCACCAGCGTGAACTTGGAGAAATTCAGCGATAGCCCGAACATCGACACGGTGCCGATGGCGATGCACAGCGCCTTGACCTCGGCGATGATCACGGCCGCCAGATAGGCGCCGGTGATCGAGCCCATGCCGCCGACCACCACGACGACGAAGGCATCGCCGATCACGGTGAGGTCCGTCGCCAGATTGGCCGGCTCGCGCGCTACCTGCAGCGCGCCGCCTAGTCCTGCGAGGAACGAGCCGAGCGCGAACACGGCGGTGAACAGCATCGCCTGATTGACGCCGAGCGCGCTGACCATTTCGCGGTCCTGCGTCGCCGCGCGCACCAGCCGGCCGAAACGCGTGCGCGCAAGTCCGAGATGCAGACACCACAGGACCACCGGCGCGATGACGATCAGAAACAGGTCATAGGTCGGCAGCTTCCGGCCGAAAATCTCGATGGCGCCGCGCATGCCGGGCGCGCGAGGGCCGAGCAGGTCTTCCGGCCCCCACAGCCACAGGGTCGCATCGTTGATGATCAGGATCAGCGCGAAGGTGGCCAGCAACTGGAACAGTTCTGGCGCGCGATAGATACGCCGCAGCAGCAGGAATTCGATCGCCGCGCCGAGCAATCCGACAAGACAGGCGGTGATGACGATGCCGCCCCAAAAACCGAACCCGCCGCCGATCTTCGTCGCCAGCGAATAGGCGATATAGGTCCCGAGCATATACAGGGACCCGTGGGCGATATTGACGATGCGGGTGACGCCAAAGATCAGCGACAGGCCGGCCGCCACAAAGAACAGCCCGGATGCCGATGACAGGCCGTTGAGCGCCTGGAAGATGAAGCCGCTGACGGTCATGTGAGGCGGTGTCTCTCCCCGAGTCCGGGGAGAGACGATGCGTCACGTCAGCGATCAGTTCGCGCCCGCCGGGCGCAGCTTCTTGACCTCGTCGTCCGGCGGCAGAACGTCGGCGCCGTCGACATATTTGAAATCGGTCATGGTGCCCTTGCCGTTCTCCAGCGCGATCTTGCCGACATAGGCGCCCATGGTCGCCTGATGATCGCTGGCGCGATAGACGAACGGCCCGAACGGACTGTCGACCTTGAGGCCAGCGAACGCCGCGACCAGCTTCTCGGTGTCGGTGGAGCCGGCCTTGGCGATGCCGGCCGCGAGCGACTTCATCGTCACATAGCCGACGATCGAACCGAGCCGCGGATAGTCGTTGAACTTCTTCATATAGGCGTCGCGGAAGGCCTTGTGCTCCGGCGTATTGATCTTGTCCTGCGGATAGCCGGTGACGATCCAGCCGACCGGGGCCTCGTCCTTGAGCGGATCGAGATACTCCGGCTCGCCGGACAACAGGCTCACCACCGGACGGTTCTTGAACACGCCACGGGTGTTGCCCTCGCGCACGAACTTGGCGAGGTCGCCGGCGAACAGCACGTTGAAGATCGCGTCCGGCTTGGCGTCATCGACCGCTTGCGCCACCGCGCCGGCATCGATCTTGCCGAGCGGCGGCGCCTGCTCGGTGACGAATTCGACGTCGGGCTGCGCCTTTTTCAGCAGCGCCTTGAAGTTCTCCGCGGCCGACTGGCCGTATTCAAAATTCGGATAAACCAGCGCCCAGCGCTTCGCCTTCAAGGCTTTCGCCGCCGGCAACAGCATCGCCACCTGCATGTAGGTCGAGGACCGCAGGCGATAAGTGTACTTGTTGCCGTTCTGCCAGGTGATCTTGTCGGTCAGCGGCTCGGCGGCGAGGAAGAATACTTTTTTCTGGCCGGCGAAGTTCGTCACCGCGAGGCCGATATGCGACAGAAAGGTGCCGGCAATGAGCGGCACGCCTTCCCGGGTCACGAGCTCTTCGGCGACACGCACCGCTTCGCCCGGATTAGCGCCATCGTCACGCGCCACCACTTCGAGCTTCTTGCCGAGCACGCCGCCCTTGGCGTTGATCTCCTCGATCGCCAGTTCCCAGCCCTTCTTGTAGGGATCGAGGAACGCCGGCTGCGATTTGTAGCTGTTCAGTTCACCGATCTTGATGGTGTCCTGCGCGGACGCGGGCCGAAACAACGCGATCGCAGCAACACCGGCGAGCGCGACGGTCAGCAGGTAGCGCTTCTTCAAGTCACACTTGTTCATGATCTACATCCCCCGCGTGGCCTCGACGACGGCGCACGCATGCTCGTGTGAAGGTCGAAATTCGCGTCCGGCCGGCGAATGTATGTGCGCAAAGTGTCCGACCGGTCTTCTACCCTGTCAAGTACTCCGCAGTCTGAGCTTTGGTCCGATGATCTCCGTCTGATCGGGCATGCGGCGCCTTACGCCGCATGCATCAAGTCGTGTCGCGTCGCTACGAACGGTTCTTGTCGCGGAAACGATCCATCAGCGGCTTGTCCTGGCCGCCATCGATCTCGATCATGGTGCCATTGGCCATGTGCATCAGCGGCGAGGCCATCATCACCACCAGATTGGCCACCTCTTCCACCTCGGCGATGCGACCGAGCGGGATCGACGCCGGCGCCAGCTTGTCGGCTTCCTCGCGCGAGATCTTCATGTCGCGCGCCATGGCGTCCACCAGGCCGGCCCAGCGCTCGGTGCGCACCGGACCCGGATTGACCGCGCAGAAGCTGATGCCATGGCTGCCGTACTGGCCGGCGAGCGACTTCGTCAGGTTCTGGCCGGCAGCGTTCGCCGCGCCGGGGCAGATCTCCCAATAGGACGGCTTCACGCCGTCATTGCCGATCAGATTAACGACGCGGCCGCCGTTCTGCTTGACCATGATCGGCAGCACGTAGCGCAGGCAGCGCACATAGCCCATGAATTTGAGCTGGAGGCCCTTCTCCCAGTCATCCTCGGAGAGATGCTCGATCACGCCGCCGGCCGCCGAACCGGCATTGTTGATCAGGATGTCGATGCGGCCGAGCGCCTTATGCGCCTCCGCGATGAATTTCTTGGCGTCGGCATCGTTGCGCAGATCGGCAGTGATCGGCACGATCTTGCGGCCGGTCGCCTTGGCTATCTCGTCCGCCGCCGCTTTCAGCGGCTCCATCCGCCGCGCGCAGATCGCGACATCGACGCCTTCGCGGGCCAGCGTCATCGCAATACCCTTGCCGATGCCTTCGCTGCCGCCGGTCACCAGCGCCGTTTTTCCCTTGAGCTTGAGATCCATCGCGTGCCTCCCTCGTCTCGGTTAAGCAGGTTTATGCGCGAGCCAGCGGCCCGCTTCGGCGTCGGCGAACAGTTCGGCCAGCGCCGCATTGAACTTGTCCGGCTCTTCGCTGGTGATGGTGTGGCCCGAGCGCGGGATCACCAGCAGGCCGGCGGTCGGCACCGTGCGGCGCAGATAGATGCTGGCATCGACGCACCAGTCATCCTCATCGCCGACGATCACCAGGAGCGGCGGCTTGAACGACTTGAGATCGGCCTCCATCTCGTAGAGCGTCGGCCGGCGCGCCTGCAGATTGATCATGGTCAGCGAATGGCCGAGCGCCGAATGCTCGCTCAACATCTGCACGAAATGCGCGAAGCCGCGTGGATCTTTGTTCTTGTGCGTCTGCCGCGTCGGGCCGTTGGCATAGCGCGGCGCCGTCACGGACATCGGTTCGTTCGCGAACATCTTGCCGGTCTCGCGCGAGGCCGCGCGGTTCTGCTCGACGATTTGCGGATCGGGGCTCGAACCGTAACCGCAGCCGGCCGCTGTCACCGAGATACAGCGATCTGGATAGCGGATGCCGACATGCAGTGCAGTCGCCGCGCCCATGGAATGACCGACCACATGCGCCTTGTCGATCTTGAGCGCATCCATGACGGCGATCACGTCGTCGCGGAAAACATCCTGCAGATAGCGCTCGGGATCGGTGGGGATATCGGACGGCGGATAGCCGCGCTGACTGTAGGTGACGCAACGATGCGACCGCGAGAACCGCCGCATCTGCGGCTCCCAGGTGCGGTAATCGGCTGCGTATTCATGGACGAAAACGACCGGCGTGCCGGTGCCGGCCTCTTCATAATAGAGGCGGGTGCCATCGCTTGCGGTGACGTGCGGCATATTCGCGTCTCACTCGCACCAAATGAAAATTCATATGCACACATATGAAATGCTAGTAGAGTAGCTTTCGGTCCGCAAGGCAAGATTTCGTCGCGAGCAAAAGCAAATCCTCTTGCGCTGCAATACGGCCAAGAGTTTTGCAGGGGGCTTCCGATCCACGCCACCGTTCGCCACGACCTTCGACCTTGAGGATTGCGCACTCCGGGCGAGCCGGGGCAACGTTGTCGTCGAGGAACAGGAGGCATTCGTCCATGATCCCCTTCATTCGTCCGCGCATGGCGCGCCGCGCGGCAGTCGCCCTGCTCGCAGCCGGCGCTGTTGTTTTCGCCGGCATCACGCCCGGTAGCGCACAGAGCAAGCCGAAGATCGTCGCCGCAAGCCTGACGCTCCCGGTGATCGCCCCGCTCGTCTGGAATATCATGAAGGTGCGCGGCTTCGACGCCAAGCATGGCTTCGAACTGGAGTTGAAGCCTTATCCGTCGATCGCCGCCTATTATGCGGGCTTCGCCACCGGCGAGGTCGACGTGCAGGTCGGCGGACCGACCGTCTATCAGAAGCTGCGGATCGAAGGCGTGCCTGCGCGCATTGTCGGCACCGCGATGACGCTGTCCGACCTCGTCATCTTCGTGAAGGACGACAAGATCAAGTCGCTCGCCGATCTCAAGGGCAAGCAGCTTGCCGCCGACATGGGCAGCGGCCAGTTTCAGGTGGTGAAGATCTACGCCAACGCCAAGGGCCTCGAACTCGGCAAGGACATCACCGTCGTCAACGCCAACTTCGCCGTCGCGCGCGCTCAGCTGGAAGCCGACCGCGTCGACGCCGCCATGGTGATCGAACCGCTCGCCAGCATCATCCAGAAGCAGAATCCGTCGTGGAAGGTGATCTTCAACGCCGCCGATGCGTGGAAGGAGATCACCGGGCAGAACGGTTACGAACTGGTGATGGGCATGCGGGAGGATTCCATCAAGCGCGTGCCCGACGCGCCGAAGATGCTGCTCGCCGCGCTGAAGGACGTTGCCGCTTTCATCAAGTCGGACATCGACGCCGCCGATAAGATCGCGGTCGAGAACGTGAAGCTGCCGCCCGGCATCCTCAAGGCCGCCGTCAGCAGCAACCGGCTGGAGATCGTCGCCGAGAATGCCTGGGATGCGGCGACGCGAAAAGCCCTGCTCGACATGATGGAGCGCGCGGTGAAGGCCGGCTTCTACGCGAAGATGGCTGACGACCAGATCATCTATACGCCGTAACCGCGATGCTCCCCGACCATGCGCATGCGGACCAACTGACGGGGCGATTCCCCCGTCAGGCGGTGATTTCGATCCTGATCTTCTGCGTGCTGTGGGAGATCATGTCCCGGCTCTCGCCCGCGCTCGGCATCCCGCCGTTCGCGATCCCGAGCTTCGTGCGCATCTGGGATAGCCTGCTCAAGATCACCCCGATCGACGTGATCGTGACGCTGGCGCGGGTGATCGGCGCGCTGGTGCTGTCGTTCGTCGGCGGCGTCGCCATCGCCATGGGCATGTACCGCTCGCCGAGCCTCGAAAATTATCTGCACCCGCTGGTCCGCATCCTGATGGCGGTGCCGGTCGTGTCATGGATCCTGTTCGCGGTGCTGTGGTTTCGCGGCGTCGAATTCCGCATCGCCTTCGTGCTGATCGCGGTATGCGGACCCGTGTTTCTGGTCGATGCGCTCGACGCCATGCGCGGGGTGTCGAAAGATCTGCGCGGCATGATGCGCTCGTTCCGGCCGACGACGTTTCAGTATTTCACCAAGCTGATGTTTCCGGCGATCCTGCCGAGCCTGATCACCAGTTGGAAGATCAATCTCAGCCTGGCGATCCGCGTCGTCACCATCGCCGAACTGGTCGGCGCGGTCACCGGCATCGGCCATCAGCTCGCGGTGGCGCAGGAACTGTTCTCGGTTGCGGATGTGTTCGCCTGGACGTTGATACTGATCGTGCTGCTGTTCCTGCTGGAGGCGCTGCTGGTGCGGTTCGAGACGCGCGTGCTGCGGTGGCGCGCATGAGCGAACCCATAAGCACCCCCATAAGCAAACCTATGAGCGAGCCGACCGCCGTCGAGGTCACCAACCTGCGCAAGGTATTCCGTCAGGCCACCACCGGGCAGTCCGTGGTCGCCATCGACCGCCTCAATCTGCGCATCGCGCCGCGTGAGGTGGTCGCCATCGTCGGTCAGACCGGCTGCGGCAAGTCCACCTTCTTCGACATGATGATCGGCCTCGAACGGCCGACCGAGGGCGATATCCGGATCGGCGGCAAGACGCCTTACGCGGACTTCGATGCGTTTCGCGGCAAGATGGCCACCGTATTTCAGCAGGACCGGCTGCTGCCGTGGCGTTCCAGCTACGACAATGCCCGCCTCCCGCTGGAGCTGATGGGCGTCGACGAAGCGATCCAGCGCGAGCGCACGATGCATTGGCTCAAACGTCTCGGTCTCGAGAACTTCGCCAACGCCTATCCGCACGAACTGTCCGGCGGCATGCGCCAGCGCGTCGCCATTGCCCGCGCCTTCGTGCTGCAGCCGGATATCCTGCTCGCCGATGAAGCCTTCGGCCATCTCGACGAAGTCACGGCGGCGGAACTGCGCAGCACGTTCCTCGCACTGGCGCGGGAGAGCGGCAGCACCGCGATCCTGATTACGCATCAATTGGAAGAAGCGATCGCCGTCGGCGACCGCATCATCGTGTTCGGCAAGTCGGCGAAGCTGCTCGCCGACATCCACGTCGCGCAATGGAAGCCGGAGGATTACGGCCTGCTGCGCGAGGCGATCCAGGCCACACTCCAAGGCAACAGCCCCGACGCGCGGCTCACCCGCGCGTCCTGATTCGGGACAGCGATCAGCGCCGCGGCGGCAGGATCGCCAGCGCCGCGTCGCCGACCGCCTCGACAGAATCGCCGGCATCCTCGAAGCAGACGATGCGGCACGGGCAGCCTTCAAGACCTTCATAGCGCCACGGGAACGCACCGATCAGGCAGCGCTTGTTGAGCATCAGTTCGATGTCGCCGCCGATATTCTCGGCATGCAGCAGGCCCTCCTGAAACGCCCAGTTGTGAAACGGAAACACGTCAGCGGAGACTTTCCGGCCCGAACGTTTGTGTGTGTAGTGGAAGGTGCCGAAGAATTCGCCCGGCGTCTTGCCGTGCTTCCTGGTGAACTCTTCCGCGAGATCGGGTCGCATGTAGCGGATCGAGGTGTTCATGGCGTGGTCGCAGGAGCCGGTGTCCATGCCCCACCACTTGATCTTCTTCTTGAGCATCCACTGCAGCGTGTCGAGGCTCGGGCCCGGGTGATAGCAGAAGTATTTCACCAGATCCTGCTGCGGCTGCCCTTCGTAATGTTTGTGCCAGCCGGTGTGCAGAATGAGGATATCGCCCTCGCGGATGTCGGCGCCGGCGCTTTCGATGATCTCCGGGGTGATCACCGCCCAATCGTGCATATGCCTGGAGATGTCGACGACGACGCCGCGATTGCACAGATAATCGAGCGGCAGATGCGCCATGTCGCCGGTCGGATTGTCGGTCGCGTGCATCGCGCCGTCGAAATGCGTGCCGACATGCAGCGCAGTGTCGATCCGCTGCGCGACGATCCGCACCGTCTGCAAGTTCTGCGCGTAGTACATCTTGTTGCCGGCATAGCCGACCCAGCCGGGCGTATGCACGTTCATCACATGGGTGAGATCGACAATCTTCATGGCGGCGGTCCGGTTCTGGTTCATTGACGCACCGAGCCTAGCACAGGGATTTCGCATGCAGAGCCGCGTCCGCCGCATGCGGGGGTGCGGTCAGAGCAGGCCGTGCAGCAGCAGATGCGCGCCGAGCGCCAGCAGCGCGATGAAGAACCAGATACGGAATTGCGCCGGATCGATCCGCTTGCGCACCTCCTGTCCTGCCGCCATGCCCACCACCGCGGAGATCAGTGCGGCCAGCGACGGACCTGCGACGCCGGCCGAGAGCTGATGCTGGCCGATCAGCACCGCCGCCAGCGCCACGGTCGAGACCGTGAAGGTAATCCCCAGCGCCTGCACGAGATCGTCGCGCTCGAGATCGAGTGCCTGCAGATACGGCACCACCGGAATCACGAGAACGCCGGTCATCGCCGTGGCGAAACCGGTGATGAGGCCCACCGGCGCCGCCAGCCAGACTTCCTGCCGCCGGCTGACGCTGAACCGCGGCAGCAGCAGACCGACCAGCGCATAAAGGATCAGCATCACGCCGAGCGCCATGCTGGCGCGGCCGGAATTGTCGATCGGCACCAGCCAGCCACCGAGCAGCGTGCCCACAACCATGGTCGTCAGCATCACGCCGAACCGGCGCAGCAGCACCAGCGCGCGGCGGCCGAAGGCCTGCCAGACATTGGTGACGAAGGACGGCACGATCAGCAGCGCCGCCGCCTGCGCCGGCATCATGACGACACTGAGCAGCGCGATCGACACCGTCGGCAGGCCAAGTCCGACCACGCCTTTGACGAAGCCGGCCAGGGCGAAGATCGCAACGATGAGCAACAGCGACGAATCCATAGGCGAGCTTTAGCGTCGTGACGTCGTCGCGCAATTCGCAATCCACGCAGCGCGGTTTCGCTCGTGTCGAAGCCCGATGCAGCGTCGGCATTCGAGGTCGCCAGGTGCTCCACCGTTGTCCGTACGGTGTTGGCTCCGCCCGCCGGGATGCCCACTCAGGCTGCGCTATCCGCCTCCGGATTCGACCCATACTATTTTTTCGGCCCACACTATTTTTGCAGCGCACCATCGCATTTTCCAAAAGATGATATCTTTACTATTTTATCCGGCGCGCTAGTCTTGCCCTGTCCCTCCGGGAGCAGGCTGATGCGTTCGACCTGGCCGATGAGCGAACAAGCGAGCCTCGACCGGATCATCCTGCCGGGCCGGGCGGCGTCGCTCTCGTCGCAGATCGTCGCCGACGTGCGCGAAGCGGTGTTCAGCCGGCGCCTCGCGTCGGGCGATTTCCTCGGCACCGAAAAGGATCTGTCGGCGCGTTTCGGCGTCAGCCGCATCGTCGCGCGCGACGCGCTGCGCACGCTGGAAGCGCTCGGGATCGTCGAAATCCGCATGGGCAAAGGGGGCGGCGCGCGGATCGCGCGCGGCAATCCGCGGCTGTTCGCGGAGGCCTTGGCCGTGCAGCTCGATCTCACCGGCGTGTCCGCCGCCGAGATCATGGATGCGCAGCGCGCGGTCGAGACGCTCGCGGCCGAACTCGCCGCCGAGAACGCCACGCAAGGCGACATCGCCCGCCTGCGCCAATTGCTCGACGACGCGCGCGCGGAGATGGACGACCTCGACCGCTTCACCCGCCTGTCGCGCGACTTCCATCTCGCGGTCGCGGAGGCCTCGCATAACCGCGTGCTGGTGGTGCAGCTCATCTCGCTCGAACACGTTTCCTGGCCGAGCCGCAATCGCACCGCGACGCGCGAACTCGCCGGACACATCCTCGACATCCACACCAGGCTCGCGGACCTGATCGAACGCGGCGACCGCAACGGCGCCCGCGCACTGATGGACGACCATGTGCGGATGATCCGCGACCGGCGGGTCTCCGAACACGATCCCCCCAATGCCGCAGGACATTCCTGCTGCTGACGTCAACGACACGAACAATCAACAAGGAGAGGAAACATGAGCAAGTTCATCATCGAGCCGCACTTCCGCCTCCAGGAATGGATCGCGCACGAAAAAGGCTATTTCGCCGACGAAGGCCTCGACTACGAATTCCGCGAACTGGTGCGCTCCAGTGAAGGCAAGCACCACAACAAGGGCGATAAGGTCGGCGCCTTCCAGTCGTTCGAGAAGGGCCGCACCGCCGACGTGAGCTGCGCCTGCCACTGGACCGTCAATGTCGCCGCATCGAACGGGCACGGCCGCATGTCGCGCGATGTGTATTCGGTGGCGCCGGCCGGCATCTTCGTGCACCCGGATTCCAAGATCAAACGGCCGGAAGACCTAGCCGGCGTGCCGATCTCCGTCGGCTATCAGTCCGGCAGCCATTACGCGACGGTGCAGGCGCTGGAGCCTTACATGCCGGCGGACCAGATCAAGCTCAACTTCGCCGACGGCATGCTGTTCGCACGCATCGACAAGCTGCTCGATGGCTCGTCGCCCGCCGTCAACCTGTTCAGCGGCCCCTATTATTTCGCCGAGCAACTCGGCTATCGCAAGATCATCGATACGACCTTCATGATCGCGATGATGATCCACAACGATCCCGACCCGGAAAATCTGCGCAAATTCTTCAAGGCGCTTCGCCGCGCGCAGCGCGACCTCGACCTGCGGCCGGATCTCTATCTGCACTACTATCTCAAGGAATTCCCCGAGCGCTATCACGCCAAGATGGACGTCAAGCGCTGGGGTCCGGGCG
>JAEWJH010000073.1 GCA_023386635.1 Pseudomonadota bacterium | reverse complement strand
CGGGTGCCGTGCTGGAGATGCATGCCCGGCGGGACGGTGACGCGCAGGATCTTCTGCGGCGATCCTTCCGGCTCGATCAAAGCGACAGCCACGACCGGCATGCCGTTCTCGATGCGGCCGTCCTTGGCGACGACGCAGACCTGCTTGGCGGAGGCGTCCGGCCCCTTCCCGCAGACCTTCATCCACGGCGAGTAGAGCAACTGCGGCACTTCCGGCGCGCCGGCCTGCTGCTGCGGAGCCGGCTGTTGCGGCTGGGCCTGCGCGGGCTTCGGCGCCGGCTTGGCAGCGGGCTTGGCCGGCTGCTGGGCGACGGCCGCAGAGGCCATCAGCACCGAAAGCGCCGCCGCCACAGTCCAAGCGATCGGCCGGGCCGATGCGATCCGATAATCCATGCGAAAATTCCCTTTAATGTTCGCCTTTTGGCACGGCCCGCAGGCGGCGCGCGGCGTCCCCTCGCTGGTCTGTCAGGGTCAAATACGGCGACAGCGTGACGCCGCGCGCTGCTGATAGCGGATATTCAGGCGCCGATAAAGCGCCGAAACGGCGCGCCCGCGGAAACGACCGCGATCCCGACCGTTTCCCCCCGCGCCGTTCGGCACCGGGAGGATCACCTCCATGTTACCGTGCCCGCAACTCCGGCGAATCGCAGACCCCGTGACCGCATCTCGATCCAAGCTGCCTCTGCCCCTGTCCCGCTCCGGCACCGGAGCGGTCGACCGGCGAACCGTGCTCCGGTTCGTGCTGGGAGGCGCCTGCAGCCTTCCCGCCGCGGCGCTTCTGGGTCGGGAGTCGGAGGCGTCCGGTCTTGCCCACGCCATCGCCATGCATGGACAGCCCGCCCAGCCGGCCGGGTTTTCCCACATGGCCTATGTGAATCCGGATGCGCCCAAGGGCGGCCGGCTGGCGCAGGGTGTGCTGGGCACCTTCGACAGCCTCAATCCGTTCATCGTCAAAGGTCTGCCGGCGCAGAGCTTGCGCGGCTATGTGGTCGAGAGCCTGTTGGCGCGTGGCTACGACGAACCGTTCACGCTCTATGGGTTGCTCGCGCAAAGCATCGAGACCGACGACGCGCGCAGCTATGTCGCCTTCACGCTCGACCCGCGCGCCCGCTTCTCCGACGGCAAGCCGGTGACGCCGCAGGACGTGATCTTCTCGTGGGAGATTTTGCGGGACAAAGGCCGGCCGAACTTCCGCACCTACTACGCCAAGGTGACGAAAGCCGAAGCGATCGGCGAACGCGGCATCCGCTTCGATCTCTCACAGGCTGACGACCGCGAACTGCTGCTGATCCTCGGTCTCATGCCGGTTCTCGCGCAACACGCGATCGATCCGGCCACGTTCGAGGACACCACCTTCACACCGCCTGTCGGCAGCGGGCCTTACATCGCGAGTGACGTGCAGCCGGGCCGCAGCGTCACGTTCCGCCGCGATCCCACCTATTGGGGCCGCGACCTCGCGATCAATCGCGGCTTGTGGAATTTCGACGAGATCCGCTTCGACTATTACCGCGACGGCAATACTCATTTCGAGGCCTTCAAGAAGGGCCTCTGCGACGTGCGCGCCGAACTCGATCCGACCCGCTGGGAAACCGGCTACGATTTCCCCGCTGCGCGCGACGGCCGCGTGGTGCAGGAGCGGTTTCCAACCGGATTGCCCAAGGGCATGTCCGGTTTCGTATTCAACACGCGCCGGCCGATCTTTGCCGATGGGCGGGTGCGGGAGGCGATCCTGACGCTGTTCGACTTCGAATGGGTCAATCACAACTTCTTCTTCGATCAGTATCGGCGCACCGCGAGCTATTTCGAAGGGTCCGAACTCTCGGCGCGTGGTATTCCCGCCGATGCGCGTGAGCACGCGCTGCTGGCGCCGTTCGGCGATGCGGTGCGGCCCGATATTCTCAACGGGACGTGGCAGCCGCCCGTCGCGGACGGATCGGGGCGCGACCGCAAGACGCTGCGGCGCGCGCTGACGCTGCTCAAGCAGGCCGGCTACGAGCTCAAGGGCACGGAGCTGCGCAAGTCCGGCAGCGGCGAGCGGCTGACCTTCGAAATCCTCGCGACGACGCGCGACCAGGAACGGCTCGGGCTTGCATTCTCGCGCGATCTCAAGCGCGCGGGTATCGCCGTGAACGTCCGCATGGTCGATGCCGTGCAGTTCGACCGCCGCCGCATCGCCTATGATTTCGACATGATGGAGTACCGCTGGGACCAGTCGCTCTCGCCCGGCAACGAACAGGCGTTCTATTGGGGCTCGGCCGCAGCCGACGTGGACGGCACGCGCAACTATATGGGCGTACGGTCGAAGGGGATCGACACCATGATCGCGGCGCTGCTCGCGGCGCGCGAGCGGACCGACTTCGTCGCCGCGGTGCGCGCGCTCGACCGGCTGCTGATGTCCGGATTCTATGTGGTGCCGCTGTTCCATCTGCCGCAGCAATGGGTGGCGCGCTGGACCACGATCCGCCATCCCGAACGCACCGCCTTGTTTGGCTATCTGCCTGAGACGTGGTGGTCCGCTAAAGTGGCGCCATGATTCTCGACGCCCACCAGCGCGCCCGTGCAGCCGCCGACGGAGCGGGCCTGACGCTCGACGACCTGTTCCGCCGCGCGGCGATCCGCCGGCCGCAGGCCGTCGCGCTGTGCGATCCGGCCAATCGCGAGGCCATTACCGGCACTTCTGCCCGCGTGCTGAGCTTCGTCGCGATCGACAACGCCGTGTTCGCGCTGGCGGCGCGGCTGCGCGCGCTCGGGCTGCGCAACGACACGGTCGTCGCCTATCAGCTCCCCAACACGGTGGAAAGCATCGTCACGCTGCTCGGCATCCTGCGCGCCGGAATGATCGCCGCGCCGTTGCCGCTGTTGTGGCGGGGCGATGAGATTGCGACCGGGCTAGCGCGGTGCGGTGCGACCATGCTGATCGGCATGACGCGGATCGGCGCTGTCGATCATCGCAGCATCGCGCTGGAAGCGGCCGCCGCGCATTTTCCGCTGCGGCATGTCGGGTTGTTCGGTGTCGGCGAGCATGACGGCACCGTGGCGCTCGACGATGTGCTCACCGCGCCGGCAATGCCGTTCGCGATCGGACCGCGCGCGGGCGACGCTTCTGCGCATGTGGCGATCGTCACGTTCGAGAGCGGCACGGACGGACCTGTCGCGGTGGCGCGCAACCATCGCCAGTTTCAGGCCGCCGCGTCGGCCTTGCCGGCCAATGTCTCAGGCGCGGTGCTGACCACGCTGGCGCTGTCGTCATTCGCCGGGTTATCGCTTGCGGTGCTGCCCTGGCTCGTGGGCGATGCGCAGCTTGTCCTGCATCACGGCTTCGATGCGCCTACCTTGCAGCGCCAGCGCGAAGAGTATCGTTGCGCCACGCTGATCGTACCGGGACCGGCGCGCGAGGTGCTGACGGACGCCGGCGTGCTCGCTCCGGACCACGGCCTGCAGCGTGTGGTCTCGCTCTGGCGAGCGCCGGCAATACCGGCCGATACGAACACAACCGACGGCGTCGAGCATCTCGACATCACCGCGATCGGCGAGTTCGCTCTCGATCCGGCAGCGCTGATGATCCGCCAGACAGCGGCCGGGACGCTGGCGCTCGGCGGCGACATGGTGCCGACCGGGGTGTTCCCGCCGGGCGCGGACCGCAACGCCCGCCACGTCCTGGCGATCAGCGATGATGGCATGGTGGATACCGGCTACACCTGTCCCGACGGCCGTGCATCGCTAGGCGCAGCGGCGCCTCCGGGACTGGTCCCGGTCGGCGGCTACCGGTTCAAACCCGCCGATCTCGCGCGGCTTGCACGAGCGGCCGATCCGCAGGCAACCGTGTTGGCGCTGCCGCATGCGCTGCTCGGCAACCGGCTGGCGGGGACGGCAGAGAACCCCGCGGCGGTCGAGGCCGCGCTCGCCGACCGCCACCCGCTGCTCGCGGATGCTTTTCGCATGCCACGCACGGCCGCGTGATCGCGCGGTTGCGCCGGCACGGCCTCGCGCCTAGCTTCCCAGAAAAGCGAGGTTCCCATGGCCGCTCCCGCAGAAATCGCGCCCGTTCGTATCGACGTCGTTTCCGACATCGTCTGTCCCTGGTGCTTCATCGGCAAACGCCGGCTGGAAAAAGCCATCGCGCAAATCCCCGACGTGCCGGTCGAGGTGCACTTCCGTCCCTACTATCTCAACGAGTGGATTCCGCGCGAAGGCATCTCGCGCAACGACTACCTGACGCAGAAATTCGGTTCGCCAGAACGCTACAGCGGCATCGCCACCCGCGTTGCCGCGACCGCCGCGCAGGAAGGCCTCGTCTACGACAAGGAGCACATCAGCCGTCAGCCGAACACCATCGACGCGCACCGGCTGATCCGCTGGGCCGACGCGAAAGGTCTCGCGCCGCAGATGAAGCAGCGCCTGATGGATATGTATTTCACCGAGGGCGCCGATCTCACCGACCGTGAGGTGCTGGTGAAGGCTGCCGCGGACGTCGGTCTTGATGCGGCGACGGTGCGCGCCGATCTCGCATCCGACAAGGACGAAGCCGCTATCGAACAAGAGGTCGAGCAGGCGAAGGCCGCCGGCATCCAGGGCGTGCCGTTCTATATCCTCGGCGGCAAGTACGGCATCTCCGGCGCGCAGGATCCGGCCGCGCTGGCGCAGGCGATCCGCCAGGTGGCGGAAGAACAGGCGAAGGCTAGCGTGTAGAAATTCCGCTCGCAGCAAAATCCGCCGCTGTCATGCGGAGGCATAGCGCATCGAAGACGCGCGTAAACGCGCTGATGCTCTGCGCATCTATCTTTTACTCGAAAGATGGATTGCCCGGTCAAGCCCGGCATTAACTGCAACGTATAGGATCACCCGACGCTACGCCGCCTTTTTCTTCGCCTTGTCGGCGATGCCGGCGAGGCTGCGCAGGATCGCGGTCGTGCCCTTGAGACGATCCTCCGCCTGCTGCCAGTCGGCGAGGAACACGACTTTCATGTCCGGACGCACCTTGGCATCGCGGCCGCGCTCGCTGATGAAGGCGATCAGCTTCTGCGGGTCGGCGAATTCGTCATTGCGGAACGAGATCACCGCCCCCTTCGGGCCGGCGTCGATTTTCTCCACATTGGCGCGGCGCGCCAGCGCCTTGATCGCCACCAGCGAGAGGAGATGCCCCACCTCCTCCGGCGAAGGCCCGAACCGGTCGACCATCTCGGCGGCAAAGCCATCGATCTCGCGCTCGTCTTCGATATCCGCGAGGCGGCGATAGAGCGACAACCGTACCGAGAGATCGGCGACATAGTCTTCCGGAATGAGCACGGGCGTGCCGATGGTAATCTGCGGCGCCCACTTGTCCTCGACGACATCGGTGAGACCGGCCTTGAGACTGAGCACCGCCTCTTCCAGCATTTGCTGATAAAGTTCGAAACCCACTTCCTTGATATGTCCGGACTGCTCGTCGCCCAGGAGATTGCCGGCGCCGCGGATGTCGAGATCGTGCGAGGCGAGCTGGAAGCCGGCGCCGAGCGTATCGAGCGATTGCAGCACCTTGAGCCTCTGCTCCGCCTGCGGCGTGATCTTGGCGTTGGCCGGCAGGGTCAGCAGCGCATAGGCACGAAGCTTCGAGCGGCCGACGCGGCCGCGCAACTGATAAAGCTGCGCGAGGCCGAAGCGGTCGGCGCGATGCACGATCAGGGTATTGGCGGTCGGAATGTCGAGGCCGCTCTCGACGATGGTGGTCGACAGCAGCACGTCGAACCGCCCTTCGTAGAATGCCGACATGATGTCCTCGAGTACGGTCGGCGCCATCTGGCCATGCGCGACGGCGACCTTCACCTCCGGCACGTTCTTGTCGAGGAAGTCCTTGGCGCCGGCGAGATCCTCGATCCGCGGCACCACATAGAACGATTGTCCGCCGCGATAGCGCTCACGCAGCAACGCCTCACGCACCACCAGCGGATCGAATGGCGAGATGAAGGTGCGCACCGCGAGCCGGTCCACCGGCGGCGAGGCGATGATCGACAGATCGCGCACGCCGGTCAGCGCAAGCTGCAACGTGCGCGGGATCGGCGTCGCGGTGAGCGTCAGCACATGCACCTCGGCGCGAAGCTGTTTGAGCTTCTCTTTGTGCGCGACGCCGAAATGCTGCTCCTCGTCGATGATCAGGAGGCCGAGATCCTTGAAGTGGATATTCTTGCCGAGCAGCGCGTGAGTGCCGACGACGATATCGATCTGGCCCTCGGCAAGCCCCTTCTTGGTGGCGGATAATTCCGCGGCCGTGACGAGGCGCGACGCCTGACCCAATTTCACCGGGAAGCCGTGGAAGCGTTCGGTAAAGGTCTTGTAGTGCTGACGCGCAAGCAGCGTCGTCGGCACGACGACCGCGACCTGCTTGCCAGCCATTACCGCGGCAAAGGCCGCGCGCAACGCCACCTCGGTCTTGCCGAAGCCGACGTCGCCGCAGACCAGACGGTCCATCGGCCGCCCGGCGGTGAGATCGCCGAGCGCGGCGTCGATGGCGTTCTGCTGGTCCTGCGTTTCCTCATAAGGGAAGCCGGCGCAGAATTCATCGTAAGCACCGGGACTGACCGCGAGCTTCGGTGCCTCGCGCACCTGCCGCGCCGCCGCGACCTTGATCAACTCCCCGGCCATGGCGAGGATGCGCGCCTTCATCTTCGCCTTGCGCGCCTGCCAGTTGCCGCCGCCAAGGCGATCCAGTTCGACCTTGCTGTCCTCGTTACCGTAGCGGGACAGCAGATCGATGTTCTCGACCGGCAGATAGAGCTTCGCGGCTTCCGCGTAATGCAGTTCGAGACAGTCGTGCGGCGCGCCGGCGACGTCGATCGCCGTCAGGCCGATGAAGCGGCCGATGCCGTGATCCACATGGACGACGAGATCGCCGGCGGCGAGGGTCGACACTTCCGAGATGAAATTATCGGCGCGCTTTGTCTGCCGGCGCGGCCGCGCCAGACGATCGCCGAGGATGTCCTGCTCGCCGATGACGGCGGTATCCTCGGTCTCGAAGCCGGCTTCGATGCCGAGCACCGCGAGCGCGACTGCCGGCGGTTCGCAGGCCCGCGCCTCGTCCCAGGACCGCACCGGCGTCAGCCGTTCGATGCCGTGGTCGGCGAGCACATGACGCATGCGCTCGCGCGCGCCCTCGCTCCACAGCGCGACGGTGACGCGCTTGCCGTTCGCCTGCAGGCTGCGCACATGCGCGGTCACGGCGTCGAACACATTGGTGTCGGGAATCGCCCGTTCCGCCGCGAAGCTGCGGCCCGGCCGGATTCCGGTGTCGATCACCCGTTCCGCCTCCGGCGCATCGAACGGCGTCAAGGTCACATGCGACGCCTTGGCGACACGCTCGGCCCATTCCGCCTCGCCCAGATAGAGGCGGTCGACCGGCAGCGGGCGATACGGCACGCCGACTTTATCCGCGAGCGCCTGCTCGCGCGCGTCGTGATAATCCCTGATCTGCTCGAAGCGTTCGCGCGCGGCGTCCTCAACGAGCGGCTCGAACGCGATCGGCGCGCCCGGAAGATAGTCGAACAGCGTGTCCATGCCGTCATGGAACAGCGGTAGCCAGTGCTCCATGCCGGGATAGCGGCGGCCTTCGCTCACCGCTTCGTACAGCAGATCGTCCGGCGTCGGCGCGCCGAACTGCGCGACGTAGCCGGTGCGGAATTTGCGGATCGTATCGCTGGTGAGCTGGAATTCCGACACCGGCACCAGATCGAGCCGGCGCATGTCCATTTCGGTGCGCTGCGTCTGCGGATCGAAACTGCGGATCGTCTCCAGCGCATCACCGAAGAAATCGAGCCGCACCGGAAGATCGAGCCCCGGCGGAAACAGATCAAGAATGCCGCCGCGCACCGCATAGTCGCCGGGCTCGCGTACCGTCGAGGCGCGTGTATAACCGTTCAATTCAAGCCACTGCGCGATCTTCTCCATGCCGACGACGTTGCCTGGCGCGGCGGACAGCGCCTGACGTTGGACGAGATTGCGCGCCGGCACGCGCTGGGTCGCGGCGTTGACGGTCGTCAGCAGGATCGCCGGCTTGTCGCGCCCCTCGACGCGGGCGAGCCGCGACAAGGTGAGCACGCGCTGCGCCAGAACCGCCGCATGCGGCGACACGCGGTCATAAGGCAGACAGTCCCAGGCGGGGAATTCCAGCGTCTCGATGTCCGGCGCGAAGAACGACAGCGCGCGCGCGAGCGCATTCATGCGCGGCCCGTCGCGGCAGACGACCGCGAGACTCGTGGCCGGCGCATCCGGCTTCGCCGCGACCGCGCGCGCGAGATCGGCGAGCACCAGCCCTTCCGCGCCGTCGCTTACATGGGTGAGCGTGACGGAACGGCCGGGGGTCAGCAGCGAGGCCGGCGATGTGCCGGGACGAAACGGTTTCACGAGGCTTCAACTCAATCGAGAGACAGATGGTAATCGCGCATCCGGCGGAACAGCGGCGTGTCATAGTCGGGCGGGGCCGCGCGCTCGCCGATCACCCAGTTCAGGAGATCGGCATCCGGCACCTCGATCAACCGTTCCAGCTCGGTCAGTTCGGCGTCGGTGAGCGTGGCGATATGCGCGTCGGCGAACCCGCCCATGATCAGGTCGGTCTCGCGGATGCCGCGATGCCAGCAGCGGAACAAGAGGCGACGGCGGCGTGGGTCCAGCCCTTCGCTCGACACGGTGGTTCCGGTCATGCCTTGTTCCTCGCTTTATCCCAACGCCAAAAACCCGGACGGTGCCGGGCCGGGGTTATATAAACGGCGGCACGGCGATTACCAGCCGCGCCACACGTTATTCCAAAGGCGCTTTTCGTGCGGCGTCAGTCGAGCTTGACGCCGGCGGCGCGCACCGCGTCGCCCCACTTCGTCATCTCCGCCTGCACGAAGCGGCCGAGATAGTCGGACGAGCGCCGGTCCTTGGCGACGATCACCGCGCCGAACGATTCCAGCTTCGCGCGCACGGCGGGATCGTCCATCGCCGCTACGGTCGCCGCCTGCAGCTTTGCGACGATGGCATCCGGTGTCTTCGCCGGGAAGAAATTCGCGGTCCACGTGGACGCATCAATGCCCTTGAGCCCGCGCTCCTGCGCAGTCGGCAGGTCCGGCAGCACCGGCGTGCGCGACGAGGCCAGCGTGGCGTTCGCCTTCACCGTGCCGGAGCGGACATTCGACACCGCCGTCACCGCGATCTCGCACTGGAAATCGAGCCGCCCCGCCTGCAGGTCCTGCATCGCCAGCGCCGTGCCGCGATATGGCACATGCTGGATGTTGGTCCCCATGGCGCCGTTGAGCATCACGCAGCCGAGATGCGCGGCCGAGCCGATGCCCGCGGAGCCGAAGTTCAGCTTGTTCTGGTTCGCCTTGGCGTAAGCGACGAACTCTTCCATGGTCGACGCCGGGAAGTCCTTGCGGGTGATGAGCACCAGCGGGATTTCCGCAATCAGCGCCACCGGGGCGAAGCCCTTCACCGGATCGTAGGGCGGCTTGCTGCCGAGCAGTTGCGGATTGGCGTGGGTCGCGACCGTGCCGAGCAGGAAGGTGTAGCCGTCCGGCTGCGCGTTGACGACGCGCGCGCCACCGACTGTTCCGCCGCCACCGCCGACGTTTTCCACGACCACGCGCTGACCGAGCGCGTCGCCCATGCGTTCCGCCAGCACGCGGCCGAACACATCGATCGGGCCGCCGGCCGCTGCGGCGACCACCATGGTCACCGGCCGCTCCGGCCATTCGGCCTGACTCGCGGTTCCGGTCACGCTCACCGCCAGCAGCGCAGCAAAGAGGACACGCACCCCCGTCATCGTCGATCCCTTCCCTGTGTTCAGCCCGAAAAATCAGCTACCACATCGCACGGAACAAGGAACCGCGAAACCGGCTCATGCGGCCCAATCTGCTCAATCCCCTGTTTGCGTCGCTGACGAGCCTGCCGGGCGTCGGCCCGAAGCTGGACAAGCTTTACCGGAGGCTTCTCGACCGCGAGGCGCCGCATGTCGCCGACCTCTTGCTGCATCTCCCGTCGGGTGCGGTCGATCGCCGCGCGCAGCCCAAACTCAACGAGGTAGTGCCGGGCACGCTGGTGACCGTGTCAGTCACCGTCGACGCGCATCGCCCGCCGCCGCCGCAGCGCAGCCGCGCGCCCTACCGGATCGATACCAGCGACGAGACCGGCACGCTGACGCTGACCTTCTTCCACGCGCGTGGCGACCAGTTGCGCAAGCAGCTTCCGGAAGGCGAGCGGCGTTACGTATCCGGTACTGTCGAACTTTACGACGGTGAGTTGCAGATGGTGCATCCCGACCGCGTGGTCGATGAGCATGGCTTCGCCACGCTGCCGCTGGTCGAGCCGATCTATCCGCTCACCGAGGGTCTGGCGCTCGGCAATATCCGCCGCGCGATGCAGGGTGCGCTCGCGGCGCTTCCCGATCTGCCGGAATGGCAGGACGAGGCGTGGATTTCGCGCGAACAGTGGCTGAACTTCGCCGATGCGCTGCGGCTTCTGCATCAGCCAGCAGAGCCGGCCGACGTCTCGCCCGAGAGCGCCGCGTGGAGCCGCCTCGCCTATGACGAATTGCTGGCGGGCCAACTCGCGCTGGCGCTGGTGCGCGCGCATATGCGCGAAATCTCAGGACGCGGCAGCGCCAGCGAGGGCGTGCTGCGGCAGAACATCATCGACGCGCTGCCCTATTCGCTGACGCCGTCGCAGGCGCGCGCGATCGACGACATCGTCAACGACCTCGCGCTGCCGCATCGTATGCTGCGCCTCGTGCAGGGCGACGTCGGCTCCGGCAAGACGGTCGTAGCGCTGATCGCCGCGGCGACGGTGATCGAGGCCGGCCGGCAGGCGGCGATCATGGCGCCGACGGAAATCCTCGCGCGTCAGCATTTCAACACCATCGTTCCGCTCGCCAAGGCAGCCGGCCTGCGGGTCGCGATATTGACCGGCCGCGACCGCGGCAAGGATCGCGCCGAAACGCTGGAGCGGCTCGCGATTGGCGACATTGACCTGATCGTCGGTACGCATGCGCTGTTTCAGGAAGACGTGGCGTTCAAGGACCTGGCGCTGGCGATCGTCGACGAGCAGCACCGCTTCGGGGTGCATCAGCGGCTTGCCTTGACGCGCAAGGGTGAAGCCGTCGACGTGCTGGTGCTCACCGCGACGCCGATCCCGCGCACGCTGGTGCTCACCTTCTTCGGCGACATGGACGTGTCCGAGCTGCGGGAAAAACCCGCCGGCCGGCAGCCGATCGATACACGCGTGATCGCGCTCGACCGCTTGAGCGAGGTGGAGGACGCGGTCGGCCGCGCGCTGGCCGAGGGGCGGCGCTGCTACTGGGTCTGTCCGCTGGTCGAGGAATCCGAGAAAAGCGACCTCGCCGCCGCCGACGCGCGCTTCAAGGACTTGCAGGCGCGGTTCGGCGATGCCGTCGATCTCATTCACGGCAAGATGAAATCGATGGAGAAAGACCGCGCGATGGCGCGCTTCGCCGCCGGCGAGACGTCGCTCCTCGTCGCCACCACGGTGATCGAGGTCGGCGTCGACGTGCCGGAAGCGACTATCATGGTGATCGAACACGCCGAACGCTTCGGCCTATCGCAACTGCATCAGTTGCGCGGCCGTATCGGCCGCGGCTCGGGCCGTTCGACCTGCCTGCTGCTTTACAAGGCGCCGCTCGGGGAGACCGCCAAAGCGCGGCTCGCGATCCTGCGCGACAGCGAGGACGGTTTCCGCATCGCCGAGGAGGATTTGCGCCTGCGCGGCGAAGGCGACCTGCTCGGCACGCGACAGAGCGGCGTTCCCGGCTTCCGCGTCGCGCAACTGCAGGTACATGGCAAGCTGCTCGGGCCGGCGCGCGACGATGCCGCGCTGATCCTCGGGCGCGATCCGCAACTCACCTCGCCGCGCGGCGAGGCGCTGCGCCACCTGCTCTATCTGTTCGAGAAGGACGAGGCGATCAAGCTGATCCGCGCGGGTTGATATTATTAAGTTGGTGCCGTGTCCCGCGCGGCGTTCGCAGCCCTAGCCTGCGCGGCGAGCGCTGCGAGCTTTGCCTGATCGGCACCCTGCGGCGCGCCGCTGGCCATGCCGGCCGACATCAGCAGCGTCATCGCCTGCTCAACCGGCAGGTCGATGGGAATAATCGAGGAGCGCGGCGCGTAGAAATAGAAACCGGTCGTCGGGTTCGGCGCGCAGGCGAGGAATGCCGAGACATGCTCGCCCTCGGGCAACCCCGCCGTCACCAGTGGCCCCGGCGGCTGCGACAGGAACACCAGCGACCACATGCCCGGTGCCGGAAACTCCACCAGCGCCACCTGCCGGAAGCTCGACCCAGATTTCGAGAACAGCGTCTCGAAAATCTGTTTCATGGTGCGGTAGACCGGCCGGATGATCGGCATCCGGGTGACGATCGCCTCGCCGAACTCCACGAGCTTGCGGCCGACGAGATTGGCGGTGAGGAAGCCGAGCAAAGTCAGCGCGACGACGGCGATGACGAGACCGGTGCCGGGTATATGCACCGGCGCATAGGTTTCGATCCGCAGCGCCGGCGGCACGAAGGGGCGCACCAGATCGTCGACCCAGTTGATGAACCACCATGCGAGATAGGCGGTGACGAAGATCGGCCCGGCGACGATCAACCCGGTCAGGAAATAATTGCGGATGCGGCCGGCGAAGCTGGTGTGCGACGGCGCGGCAGCGGGATCGACAATCGGCGGCTCAATAACCTGGTTCATGCCGGACAGCTTACTCGACCGTCACGGATTTCGCGAGATTGCGCGGCTGGTCGACGTCGGTCCCCATCACCGCGGCGGTATGATAGGCGATGAGCTGGATCGGGATCGCATAGACGAGCGGCGTCACCGACAGCGGCATTTCCGGCATGGTCAGGGTGACAAGCGATTCCGTCGCGCCTTCGGCGACGCCCTTCGGGTCGGAAATCAGGATGATCTGACCGCCGCGCGCCGCCACTTCCTGCATATTCGACACGGTCTTCTCGAACACCGCCGCCGGCCGATAGGCGCGGCGCGACAGCTCCACCATGTCCTGCAGGTTCGATTTGGTCTTCTCGAAGCCCTGATCGTAAGGCGCGATCACCACCACCGGCACGGTCTCGTCGATCAGCGCGATCGGACCGTGCTTGAGTTCGCCCGCGGCATAGCCCTCGGCGTGGATATAGGAGATTTCCTTGAGCTTCAGCGCGCCTTCTAGCGCGATCGGATAGCTCGTACCGCGGCCGAGATAGAGCGCGTCCTTGCACTTCGCCAGCGTATGCGCGAGCTGCTCCACCTGCGGCTCGATGGCGAGGGCCGCAGACATGTGCCGCGGCGTCTCGATCAACGCTCGCACCAGAATGCGCTCGTCCTCGCGCGACAGCGTGCCGCGCGCACGGCCGGCGGCGATGGCGATGCAGGCCAGCACCGCGAGCTGGCAGGTGAACGCCTTGGTCGAGGCGACGCCGATCTCCGGTCCGGCGAGCGTCGGCATCACCACATCGCTCTCGCGGGCGATGGTCGAAGTCGGAACGTTGACCACCGAGAGAACGTGCTGCTGGTGCTCCTTCGCGTACCGCAGCGAGGCCAGCGTGTCCGCCGTCTCGCCGGACTGCGAGACGAAGATCGCCAGGTTGCCGGGGTCGAGCGGCACATCGCGATAGCGGAATTCCGACGCCACATCGATCTCGACCGGCAGCCGCGCGAAGCGCTCGAACCAGTATTTGCCGACGAGGCCGGCGTAATAGGCCGTGCCGCAGGCCGCCAGGGAAATACGCTTGAGGTCCTTGAAGTCGAACGGCAGCGCGTGCGGCAGATCGATCTTCTCCTCGGCCATGTCGATGTAATGGGCAAGCGTGTGACCGACCACTTCCGGCTGCTCGTGGATCTCCTTGGCCATGAAGTGCTTGTGGTTGCCCTTGTCGATCAACGCGGCCGAGGCGGCGGTCTTGATCACCGGGCGCTCGACCGGATTGCCGTCGGCATCACGCACCGCGGCTGTGTCATGCGTCAGCACCACCCAGTCGCCGTCCTCGAGATAGCTGACCTGATCGGTGAACGGCGCGAGCGCAATGGCGTCGGAGCCGAGATACATCCGCCCCTCGCCGTAGCCGACCGCGAGCGGCGAGCCGCGGCGCGCGCCGATCATCAGATCGGTCTCGCCGGCGAACAGGAAGGCGAGCGCGAACGCGCCGCGCAGTTGTCCGAGCGTCGCCGCGACCGCATCGACCGGCGACTTGCCGCGCTTCAATTCACGGGTGACGAGATGCACCACCACTTCCGTGTCGGTCTGGCTGCCGAAGGTCGCGCCGTCGCGGATCAGTTCCTCGCGCAGTTCGCGGAAATTCTCGATGATGCCGTTGTGGACGACCGCGACCTTGTCGGTCGCGTGCGGATGCGCGTTGTTCTCGGTGGGCTTGCCGTGCGTGGCCCAGCGCGTATGGCCGATGCCGATTGCGCCCTGCAGCGGCTCGCGTTCCAGCCGGCTTTCGAGCGCGCTGAGCTTACCCTCGGCGCGGCGGCGCGTCAGCGTTCCACCGTTCTCCAGCGTCGCGACGCCCGCGGAATCATAGCCGCGATATTCGAGCCGCTTCAGCGCATCAACGAGCTGTCCTGCGACCGGCTCGCGGCCGAGAATCCCGACAATTCCACACATCCTGGAGTCCTGTCCCCCGAAGCCTGTCCGATATGGTGCTCTGCTCTATCCGCAACACCCGCCGCAGCGGAAATCACATCGCATTGCGGCCTGTGACAGTGTTACCGGCAAATCCTAAGGCCTTGTTTTAAAAAACCTTGCCCTCAGGTCTTCTTTTTGAGCGCGGCAAGATCGCGCAGCCGCTGCGCCCCGCCTTCCTTGACCACCTGCTGGCCGCGTCCGATCGCCAGCGCATCGGCCGGCACATCCTTGGTGATCACCGAACCGGAGCCGACATAGGCGCCGTCGCCGATCGAGACCGGCGCGACCAGCGCCGAATTCGAGCCGATGAAGGCGCGCTTGCCGATATTGGTCTTGTGCTTGCTGGTGCCGTCGTAATTGCAGGTGATGGTGCCGGCGCCGACATTGGCGCCCGCGCCGACCCGCGCATCGCCGACATAGGTGAGATGATTGGCCTTGGCTCCGGCTTCGAACACCGCCGCTTTCACCTCGACGAAATTGCCGATGCGCGATCCCTCGCCAAGCTCCGTGCCAGGCCGCAGCCGCGCAAACGGCCCGACCGACACGCCCCTGCCGATGCGTGCTCCGGCGATGTGCGAGAAGGAATGGATCACCGCGCCGTCCTCGACGACGACGCCGGGGCCGAACACCACATGCGGCTCGATCACCACATCGACGCCAAGTTGGGTGTCGGCGGCGAGATAGACCGTCTCCGGCGCGATCATGGTCACGCCCGCATCCATCGCCGCCTGCCGCAGCCGCCGCTGCAGCACCGCCTCGGTCTCGGCGAGTTGCGCCTTGGTGTTGATGCCGCGCACGTCGTCCTCCCCGGCTTCGACCACCGCCGCGGTCAGGCCCATCTCGCGGGCGATCGCCACGGCGTCGGTGAGATAGAATTCGCGTTTGGCATTGGCGTTGCCGATGCGGTCGAGCAGCGTCAGCGCGCTCTTGCCGGACAGCGCCATCAGCCCGCCGTTGCACAGCGTGATCCTGCGCTCCGCCTCGTTGGCGTCCTTCTCTTCGCGGATCGCAACGAGCGCGCCGTTCTCCACCACCAGCCGGCCGTAGCCGGTCGGGTCGGCGGGGCGGAAGCCGAGCACCGCGACGGCCGCGCCGGTGGCGAGCGGCGCACGCAGCGCCGCGACCGTCTCGGAGCGCAGGAGCGGCGTATCGCCGAAAATCACCAGCACGTCGTCAGCGCCCTTTTCCAGCGCCTTGCGCGCCATCAGCACCGCGTGGGCGGTGCCATGCCGCTCCGCCTGTTCGAAAATCTGCGCACCGGGAACGATCCGACGTGCTTCGGCTGCGACTGCTTCGCGTTCCGGCGCAACCACGACCGCCACCTCGGCTCCGCCAGCGGCGGCCTGGATCGTGGTCAACACATGGCCAAGCAGCGACCGGCTGCCGATCTCGTGCAACACTTTGGGAAGCTTCGACCGCATCCGGGTTCCGTCCCCGGCGGCGAGCACGATGGCGAGGCAGGTGCGGGGATTCTGTACAGTCATGCCCGCTCATACCTGACCCGCAGCAAGCCCAACAAGAGCAAAAGGCAGCCCGCCGGAAGCGGTTAACCGCAGCGGCGGCAAGACGAATCTGATACCGGTTCCAGCCATCGGTTTCGGAACCCATCTCAGCGATCATGGCACGGACCAATCCGCCTCCCTCCAACCGCGCCGCCCCCGTCAAGACGGCGACGTCCCCGACCTTCCGCAGCCTGCTGCGGCTGACGGGATGGGGCTTCTGCGCGGCGCTCGCGTTGGGCGTTACGGCCATATTGGTCCAGACCGAGCGGGGCGCCGAACGCGTCCAGCAGGCAGTGGCGAACCTCTACGCCGCCGAAAAACCGGAAACCGCGCGGGTGCCGACCCCGCCCGTGGCCGTGGCGGAAAAGACCTTCGACGCCGAGCAGGAGACCAGCCGCCTCGCCAGCCAGTTGCGGACCCTGTCGGCCGATCGCGATCGGCTGGCCGCGCGGGTGGCGATGCTGGAGCGCAATTTCGATGACATCACCGGCTCGGTGAAGCAGATCGCCACGTCCCGGATCACGCCCCCGACGCCTGCCAGGATCGACGCTTCCAAACTCGAAGGCTTCAGGCCCGAGGCGGCGAAACCGGACGCGCCGGCAGAGGCCAAACCCGCGCCCAAGGCAGAATTGCCACGGCTGGAGCCAATCAAGGACCAGCACGAGATGGCCAAGTCTGCTTCGGCGGCTTCCACGACCGCGCCCCCGTCCATCTCCGCACCGGCGGTGATCGCCGCCGCCCCGCCGGCGCGGCCCGCCAACGACAATCAGCGGCCGACGACACAGCCATCGCCCCGGATCGCCGAGCCCGCGCCACCCCCGCAGGCGGCTCCGCCGGTCGTCAGGCTGGCGCCCTCTCCCGACAAGACCAAAGAAGCCGCCGGTCACACCGCGCAGTCGGAAGCACAACTCGCCACCGGCAGCATTCCGGCCAAACCGGAATTCGCGATCGATCTCGGCGGCGCGTCGACGGTCGAGGCTCTGCGCGCGTTGTGGGACAGCACCAAGGCGGCGCATGCGCCGCTGCTCGACAAGCTGCAGCCGGCGGCGATCCTGCGTCCGACCGGCCGCAACGGGACGCCGCAGTTGCGGCTGATGGCGGGTCCGTTCACCGAAGCCAGCACCGCCGCGGCGGTGTGTCGGGCCTTCGCGCAGGGTCGCGGCACCTGCCGACCGTTCGCCTATGACGGACAGAAATTGCCGCTACGCTGATCTCCTGGGCTCGCAATACGCCCGATCATGACTGCGGCACGATCCGCCTCTATACTTGCGCCATGCGCCTTTATCGTCCCGATCCCCGCACCATCCATGTCCTGCTGATCGTCGGCTTCTGGTCGATCGGCTATGCGCTGTATCTGCGCTACATGGCGATCGAACAGTCGAGCGTCGGGCTTGCTTGCCAGGCCGGGTTGAACACCTGGCTCTGCGCGACCCGGCAAATCGTCACCTCGCTGTTCAACCATTCGGTGTTCGGCTGGGCCGCGGTCATCCTCGCGGTGCTGCAATTGATCCGGCCGTCGTCGGTGCTGTTCGCGGCCGCACTCGCTGCCGGCTGCCTCGGCGTCGTTCTCTACAATGTGGCGCTGTCGTCGCTCGCTTTGTCGCTGCTGGTGTTCAGCTTTGCGCGCCGCGCACCCGAAGCAGCGTAACCGCGACCAGCAGCAACGCACCGCACAGCCACAACGACTGCCAGTTGGCGAAGCCCTCGTTCGGCGCGATATAGACGACACCGAGCGCCAGCATCGCCGCCGCGACGGTTTCGGCGATGCCGCGTGTGCCGGCGGCGCGCACGCACAGACCGTGCAACAGGAACGGCACCGCCGCCGCCGTCAGCGCCGCGAACGGAAAATCCTTGTAACGCGGATCGAACACCAGACCGAGCGCGACCTGGATCGCCAGCGCCGTCGTGACGATCAGAACGAGACCGTAGCCGAATGTCAGCCATGGCTGCGAGCGGCGCGCATCGGCGAGGATATCGGCGAAACCTGGCGCCGGCATCCGCGCGGCGATGGCGGCGGCGGACAAGGGCGCCGCGAGGATCGCGACCGCACACAGCGCGGCCGACCGAATCCAGCCGCCGAGGCCGAGGCTTTCCAGCGGCGCGGCCGCGAGCGCCCAGCCGGACAATACGCCGCCGGTCGCGGTGGCAAGCGCGATTGCCGCCCAATCCGCCGTCGATAACGTTTGGCTGCGACGTCGCGCCGTCACGAGCGCCGCCGCGAACGTCACGGCGACCAGCACCACACCGAACGTCGCCTGCCAGAGCCAGCGCGGATGGTTCGACACCGCCTCGCCCCAGACGAATTTCGGCGCCCGCGTCTCGTTGTCGAGAATGCCCCAATGGCCGCCGACGGTACCTTCCAGCCGCCGCTTCCACGGCTGATCGAACGCCTCGATGATGTTGACGCGATAGTTGGCGCGCTTCGCCAGCGCGACCACGTCCTGCACCACCTGCGCCTCATTGGCTGGCGACGGCAGCGCGCCCTCGCGCATCCGACCGGCGCTCGGCCAGCCCACCTCACCGATCAGGATATCCTTGCCCGGGAGCGCGGCGGCGACCTTGCGCCGGATCTCATCCACATGCGCGGCGGCATGGCGCGCCGGGATCGGGAAGTCCTCCCAATACGGCAGGATATGGATGGTGATGAAATCGACCGCGTCGAACAGTTGCGGATTGCGCAGCCAGAATTCCCAGACGTCGGCGTAAGTGACCGGCATCGGCACGCGCGATTTCACCTCGCGCAACGCCGCGACCACGTCCGCGACACCGAGTTCACCACGCAGCAGCACCTCGTTGCCGACCACCACCGCTTCGATCACATCCGGATGACGGTTGGCGAGCGCCACCGCGGTTTCGATCTGATCACGGTTCTTGTCGCGGTTGCTCGACAGCCAGAGCCCCTGGATCACCTTGAGCCCGTGCTTGCCGGCAAGCGCCGCGATCTGGTCGAGGCCGAAGTCGGTCGAATAGGTGCGCACGCAGCGGGATATTTTGGCGAGCCGCGCCAGGTCCTCGTCGATCTGCGCGGCCGGCACGGTCATCACGCCGTCGAGCGGGCTCTGGCTGTCCCGGAACGGGGCGTAGGAGACGCAGTTGAGTTTGTCGCCCGCGACCATCGGCGCATGCGGCATCGCGATCGGCGTGCCGAGCCACCACCAGACGGCGACGACGGCGGCTGCCGCCAGTGCCAGAAAGCCGACCGGTCGTGCCATCGCGCTCCGCGCCCTTCATGCCGCGCCCATGCCGCACCATCGTCACACGTCCGCGCGACGATCGGCCGATCTGGTCGGCTTATCGTGCGCCGCCTGCTCTGCCAAGATGGCGGTCTGACGCCGCATGCGCGCGGTGCACAATCTGCGGCGTGGCATCTTAAGCAAATCGTCGCGCGACACTGGACAAAGCCACGGCTCTTGGCCGTAATGCTGACCCAATCCGGCGGCATTGGGCTGACGCAGGGGAAGCCGAGCCGTCCAACAAAAACCAGATAAATCATGGGTATTATGCGAGTAGGTTTCCGCTTGGCTGTTGCGACGGCAATGTTGTCCGTTTTGCCGCTTACCGCGCTTCACGCGCAGAACGCCGACAAGCCGGCCGACCCCAAGGCTCAGGAAGCC
Organism: Pseudomonadota bacterium; assembly: GCA_023386635.1. Classification (GTDB taxonomy): domain Bacteria; phylum Pseudomonadota; class Alphaproteobacteria; order Rhizobiales; family Xanthobacteraceae; genus Pseudolabrys. Next base: position 39,695 of record JAEWJH010000073.1, on the reverse strand, counting down.
GCCAAGGAAGCGCAGGCCAAGGACAGCCAGAAGAAGATCGACGAGATCGCCGAGGCGGCTCGCGTCCTCACCGGTCCGGCCGCGAATGCCGAATGCGTCTGGCTCGGCCGCCGGGTGGTCAGCCTGCTGTGGCGCGACGACCTCGACACCGCATTCCGGCATCTCGACCTCTATGACCGGTTCGGCTGCCCGGGCAGCCACGTCCAGACCACCTTCCGCTGCGTCGTCAAGCAGGGTCCGATCGATCCCAAGCAGCAGGACACCCTCAACAGCCGGGTGCACACGTGCTGGCTCAATCCGGAAACGACGCCGCCGGCCGCCGCCGCGGCTCAAGCGCCGCAGAGCGACGGAACCACGACGCGCTGAAGCGCGTTGGCGTCCGAACCCCAAGTCCCGAACCCGAAAATTTGCATTGCAGGGATGCCCGCCCTGAATTCGCCATGACCCATATCTACTTGAAGTTCCGCCGACTAGCGGGATATGCTGCACTGCCGCAAAAAGCCGCGACCGAGCCTAGGGGACGGGTTCGGGGCCGTGGTTCTCTGCCCCAGTTGAGTTGAGGTTATGCGCTCCGTCGCTGCCGTAGTCGCGCTTGTTGCGTGCGTGCATGCTGGGCTTTGGGCCCTTACACGCGAAGTCGTCACTGCCCCCGATGTCACCAGTCAGCTCGCGAGCGTGTCGTACGCGCCGTTCGCCGGCAATCATCATCCCGATTCGACGCGCGCGGCGGAATCGCAAATTCGCTCCGACCTCAAGACGCTCGCGCCGCTGACGCGAGCGGTGCGCACCTACTCCGCCACGTCTGGCGTCGAGTTGGTGCCGTCGATCGCCAACGAATACGGCCTGCGGGTCAGCGTCGGCGCCTGGATCGACAAGGACAAGGCGCGCAACGAGCGCGAGATCAAGTCGGTGATCGATCTCGCGCGGCGCAACAGCAACGTGTCGAGCGTGATCGTCGGCAACGAAACGATCTACCGCGACGACGTAAAGGTCGACGAACTGATCCAGATGATCCAGCGCGTCAAGCGCGCGTCGCCCGTGCCGGTGTCGACCGGTGAAATCTGGAGCGTGTGGCGCGATCACCCCGAACTGGTTTCGGCGGTCGACTTCATCGCCGTGCATATCCTGCCTTACTGGGAAGGCGTGTCCGAGCGCGCCGCCGTCGACGCCGCCATCGGCGGTTACGACACGCTGCGCCGTCTCTATCCCGGCAAGCGGATCGTCATCGCCGAGTTCGGCTGGCCGAGCGCCGGCTATAATTTCAAGAACGCCAACCCCGGCCGCCTCGCACAGGCGGAGATCCTGCGCACCTTCGCGTCGAAGGCGGAGGCCTATGGCATCGACTACAACATCGTCGAAGCCATCGACCAGCCGTGGAAGACCAACGAAGGCGGCGTGGGCCCGTACTGGGGCATGTACGACGCGTCGCGTCAGGCCAAGTTCAGCTGGACCGGCCCGCTGACCGATCCGGACCACTGGAAGATCGGCGGCATGGCGCTGCTGCTCGGCCTCCTCCTGTCGATCCCGGTGTTCGCCATGAGCGGCGTCACCGTCGCGCAGGCGCTGCTGATGGTCGGCGGCGCTAATATCGCCGGCTACTGGTTCGCGCATGTGTTCGGTTTCTGGACCGCGCATTATCTCGTGCCCGGCGCCGTGTTCGCCCTCAGCCTCGGCGTTCTGCTGCTGATCCCGCTGGTCGCGATCATGCTGGCGCGCATCGAAGAGATCGCCGCCGTCGCGTTCGGCCGTCGTCCCGTGCGTCTGATTTCGGCATCGCCTTCGCTGGTGCCGGCGCTCCCCGCTTCGGCCCAGGATCCCGGCCTCGCGCCGAAGGTCTCGATCCATATTCCGGCGCACAAGGAGCCGGTCGAGATGCTGCGCCAGACGCTCGATTCCGTCGCGCGGCTCGACTACCCGAACTTCGAATGCCTGGTCGTGATGAATAACACGACCGATCGCGCCTTGACCGACCCGATCGCGGAGCACTGCAAGCTGCTCGGCGAGCGCTTCAAGTTCCTCAACCTGCAGAACGTCAAGGGCTTCAAGGCCGGTGCCCTGCGGATCGCGCTCGAGGAACATACGGCGCCCGATGCCGCGATTATCGGCGTGATCGACGCCGACTATGTGGTGCATCAGGACTGGCTCAAGGACCTCGTCCCCGCTTTCGCCGATCCGAAGGTCGGGATCGTGCAGGCGCCGCAGGATCATCGCGACAGCGCGCGCAGCGTCGTGCATGACGCGATGAACGGCGAATATGCCGGCTTCTTCGACATCGGCATGGTGCAGCGGAACGAGGTCAATGCCATCGTCGTTCACGGCACGATGTGCCTGGTTCGCCGTGCCGCGCTCGACGCCGCCGGCGGCTGGCCGACCGACACGATCTGCGAGGACACCGACCTCGGCCTGACGATCCTCGAACTCGGCTGGCACACGCACTATACCAACAAGCGCTATGGCCATGGCCTGCTGCCCGGCAGCTTCGACGAGTTCAAGAAGCAGCGGCATCGCTGGGCCTATGGCGGCTTCCAGATCATCAAGAAGCACTGGCGCCGGTTCCTGCCGGGTCGCAGTCTCCTCACCCGCGAGCAGAAGCGCGAATTCTCGTTCGGCTGGCTCAACTGGCTGGGTGCGGAAAGCCTCGGCGTCGTCGTCGCGCTGCTCAACATTCTCTGGGTGCCGTTCGTCGCGTTCCTCGACATCGCGGTGCCGGACAAGATCCTGACCGTACCGATCATCGCCAGCTTCGCGGTGTCGCTGCTGCACTTCATCGCGCTCTATCGCCTGCGCGTGTCGATGACCGCCGGCCAGATGTTCCGCTCGGTGTTCGCGGCGATGTCGGTCCAGTGGACCGTGGCGCGCGCCGTCGGTTTCGGGCTGGTGCGCGATCACCTGCCCTTCGTCGTCACGGCCAAGGGCTCGAGCGGCCCGCGCCGCGGCAGCGACTTCCAGGCATTCTGGGAAGCTGTGATCGCCGCGCTGCTGCTGCTCGGCGCCGCTGTGCTGATCGCCACCAACGCCAAGGAGATCCGCGAGATCAACCTGTTCGCGGTGGTGCTGATGATCCAGAGCCTGCCGTTCCTCGCGGCCGTGTCGATCGCGGCCTTCGAGAACAGCCGGCTCAACGACTTCGCGTTCTGGCGCAACGCCGAGACCCTGGTGCTCGACCTGCTGCCGAAGCGCGCGGCGATCGCCAAGGCGCCGGCAACGGAAAGCCAGAAGGAACTGGTGCCATAAGGCACACGCCACGATCCGCAATAAAAAGGCCGGGCATCACGCCCGGCCTTTTTATTTGTATCGGCTCTCTGCCCGTCAGGCCGGGAGCGCGGTCTCGACCAGCCGCACCCAATAGGACGTGCCGAACGGGATCGTCTCGTCGTTGAAGTTGTAAGCCGGGTGATGCAGACCGGCGCTGTCGCCGTTGCCGACCCAGATGAACGCGCCGGGCCGCTCCTCCAGCATGTAGGAGAAGTCCTCGCCGCCCATCATCGGCGGGAAGCGCGTGTCGACGCGATCGCCGCCGGCGACCTGTTGCGCGATGCTCGCGGCGAAATCCGTCTGCTGCTCGTGGTTCACCAGCACCGGATACTGACGCTGATAGGTCAGCGTCGCCTTCGCGCCATGGGCGGCGGCCGTACCCTCCACCACCTCCCGCACGCGCCGCTCCAAAAGATCGCGCACCTCCGGCGCCAGCGTGCGGCCCGTGCCGCGCAACTGCACTGTCTGCGGGATGACATTCTCGGCGTTGCCTGCCTCGAACATGGTGATCGACACCACGCCCGATTTGAGTGGATCGACATTGCGCGCCACGATGGTCTGCAGATTGCTGATGATCTGCGCGCCGACCAGAACCGGATCGACGCCGAGATGCGGGCGCGCCGCATGCGTGCCTTTGCCTTCGATGTCGATGACGATCGCGTCGGTCGCCGCCATCATCGCGCCAGCCCGGATGCCGAACGACCCCACCGGCATGCCCGGCGAGTTATGCATGCCGTAGACTTCGTCGATGCCGAAGCGGGCCATCATGCCGTCGTCGCACATGGCCTTTCCGCCGGCGCCGCCTTCCTCCGCGGGCTGGAAAATAACCACGGCCGTGCCGGCGAAATTGCGGGTCTCGGCGAGATAGCGCGCCGCGCCGAGCAGCATCGCCGTGTGGCCGTCGTGGCCGCAGGCGTGCATCTTGCCGGGAGTCTTGGAGGCATAGGGCAGCCCCGTCGCCTCCGCGATCGGCAGCGCATCCATGTCGGCGCGCATGCCGATGACGCGGCGCTCGCCGGCGCCCGGCTTGCGGCCCTTGATGACGCCGACCACGCCGGTCCGGCCGATGCCGGTCACCACCTCGTCGCAGCCGAAGCTCTTGAGCTTGTCGGCGACGGTGGCGGCGGTTCGGTGCACGTCGTACATCAGCTCCGGATTTTCATGGATATCCCGCCGCCAGGCGGTGATGTCGGCGTGCAGGTCGGCGATGCGGTTGACGATCGGCATGGTGTTCCTCGGTTCGAGACCATTTAAGCCGGATTCCGCCGGTTTTGCGAGGGGTTAGCCCCGTCCCCGAACGCGCGTTTTGGCGCGTTTTCGGGCAGCCAGCCGCTATCCACGACGGTCGAAAACGCTCTATTGACCCAACGGAACGACGCCCCTACACAGCCCCGCAGGTGGAGCTCGTAGCTCAGTCGGTAGAGCACGTGACTTTTAATCATGGGGTCGCGGGTTCGAATCCCGCCGAGCTCACCATCTTTTCCTTCTGTTGATCGATGCGGCCGCAGGATCGCCGCCTGTTTGCACGACGAAATCGCGTCCGGTGCAAAAGGGCCACGCGCAGCCGCGAGCGATCCGCGAGAACACGATCGTCGGCGTGCCAAAGCACGCCGACGATCTTCCAGCACCGGGCATTCGGCCTGACACTATCGCGTTTATCGGACCAGAGCGGCAAGATCGGCGTAGGAGCCCGCGAAATACTCCACGTTATGCCAAGGCCGTTTGCTCATGGCATCGGCCACCTTGCGAGCCTCTGCGGCATTCGCACCGAACAGCACCACGCGGCGGTTGAAATCGTCCAGCGGCAAAGGTGCGTTCTGCACCTGCCCTGACATCATGCCCTTGATGGTCGGGTCGAGGGACGCAACCGTCAGATGACGGGCGCCCGGCAAGCTACCCCGTGCGAAGTCATCGGCCGGCCGGGTATCGATAAACACGGCCGACTTGTCCAGTTGGAGTATGCGGCGCACGCCGTCCAGTTCAACCACGGTAGGCCCGCCCAGCGCGCGCCAGACCGGCATGCCGAGCTGATAGCGCCGGACTTTGCTGAAACCCGCCGCGACCAACTGATCGGCGAAGCGGCGACTCGCCTGGCAGTAAGGACCATTGCAATAAAGCACGAGCGGCGAGGCCTTGTTCCCGTTCACGAGACGCTCGACGAACGCTACTTGCTGACTTGCCGGCGCATCGATCACTCGGGCGCCGGGGATGTGCCCTGCATCGAACTCTGCCCGCGGCCGGGTGTCGATGACGATCGCGCTTCCGTCGATCAGGATTTGACGCAGTTGATCGGTACTGACCTCCGCTGTCTTTGCGCCCGATTCCATCAGTGTCGCCTGTTCGATGGCGACGCCTTGCGCCGCGACCTCGGTTGCGGTGAACAGGAACAGCAGCGTCGCGGACAGTGCATGCCAACGTCTCATCGCGGTTTCCTCCCTGCATAAGTGGCCATGCGTCACCGCTGCCAACGGAGCGAGAGCGATTGCGCGATGGTGTTTCCACTTAAGAGGCAGCGCGAAACCGGGTCCAATATGAATGATTGAGGGCTGACCGCAGTTTTCCCGCGCGCGACATATCGAAGCTATGCGGTGCGGACCCAGAGCGGCTGAGCAAGCGGCCCCAACGCATCGAGGAGGCCACTCAGCGACGTGCGGACGGCGCCGGTGAGTCCCGCTTCGCTTTTGAATGGACCGCGCTGATTTGACCTGGCAAGGAACAGGGTTCGCTTGATCGCCGGCATCGCGATGGGTCGGGCGTCGAGCCTGCCGGCGGTCAGTTCATCCAGTACGCCGAAGTACGGCAGAATTGCCGAAGCGGCGCCGCGGATGACGAGGCTTTTGATCGCGGAAATCGAACGCACTTCATAGGCGATCTTCATCTCGAGGCCGAGGTCACGCGCCGTCCGACTGACGGCTGTACGCACCGTATCGCCATCTTCAGGCATTGCGATGCTTTCCTCCAGCGCCTCTACCAAGGCGACGGGTTTACCGTTCGCACCGCGAGGCTGCGTGACCAGCACCAAATCGTCCTGTAAGAGCGCGGTCCGCGCAAACTGCGGAAGATCAGGAACGTCGTAACAAAGAATAAAGTCAACCTCGCCGCGCGCGAGCGTGTCGACCAGGACATGGCTCATCGCCTCTACGATGCTGAGAAAGACGTTCGGTAGCTGTTCGCGGACGGTCATCGCAATTTCGGTGCCGCAGACAAGCATCAAAGCGGGCGTGATTCCGAGCCGGATCGTCTCGCTGTTTTCGCTTTGGCAAGCGCGGACGTCCTTCCGGGTTTCCTCGACCTCCTTCAGGATAGACAACGCCCGACGGTACAGGAGATTTCCAGCCTTGGTCGGTTCGACGCCACGCGAATGACGCACGAGCAGCGCCACGCCCAGATCCTCCTCGAGTTGCCGAATCTGCATGCCAAGCGCGGTTTGCGCGACGTGCAACTGCTCCGCCGCCCGCGTCATGTTGCCCGCCTCTACGATCCCCAAAAAATACCGTAGTTGCCGAAGGTTCATGGGCCTCCCCCCTTGGGTATCCGGCGGCTAGTCTAGCCCAACCGGAAGGCATACCAACGCCCCCCACGAGCAAGGACCTGTGCCGGGCTCTTTTTCGGTCTGGGGGGTTGAAAGCCATCCCGCTCCGACTGCGGCGAGCCAGGAAAATGACGCAAATATCGGCTAAATCGCCGCGCAGGCGATGCGCGCAGGCGAACTGCGGTACGATTTCGCAGCCACTCCGTCTCCGTTTGCTTTTTTCGCGGGAAAAGTGCTATAATCTTGCCGTTCGCGATTTCGCCTGACCTTGTTTCTGCCCTGACTTAAGCGCCGCGCTCTTGTAGCATCATGCGGCGGGCCTTTACCAAGCCAATGCAAATCCGGATTGACGCCAGCGTGAATGGTTCGCGCGGGCAAACACGCGCTTGATGCGCATGGAGACTTGTTTTGGCTCAAGGTACTGTGAAGTTCTTCAACCCCACCAAAGGCTTCGGTTTCATCGTGCAGGATGCCGGCGGCCCGGATGTGTTCGTTCACATCAGCGCTGTCGAGCGCTCCGGCCTGAGCACCCTGAACGAAGGCCAGAAGGTCTCGTTCGACGTCGAAGCGGACCGCCGCAGCGGCAAGAACGCCGCGACCAATATCCGTCCGGTCTGATCTTCATCAAATAGACACGATTTGTGTCTATTAAGACCCTATCGCTCGCGACAATCTGATTTCCGCGGATGTACCGGGATTGGGTGTGGCGCTTGAGGTAGTCAGAGCCCGCTTGGGATTTCTCCTAAGCGGGTTTTGTTTTTGTATCGGGTCTAGCGATCCCGCGGCGCACGTCGACGGCGCGCCAAGGCCGGCTTTTCAGGCGGGGGCGCATCTTCGCCGGACGCTTCGCGCTGCATGCGCTCGAATCGCAAAACCGCAGTTCGCTCCATGATAGACTGCTGGTGTTCCTGATATTCGCGAAAGGCTGCTGCCTTGTCTTCAGGGGTCTGTTTGTCTGCCATGTGGCATCCTTTCGAAAACAGCGCGCTTCGCTGACGAAAATCCGGATAAAGAAGATAAATAGTCACGATTTGTCAGATTGTTAGTGCCGGATCGCGATATTCTGATAGGGTGTCCAATACGCGCGATATCGCTGTCGCCCCCAACCGCCGAGGACAACATGCCGAAATCGTTAGCGGTTGGCGACAAAGTATATTTCGACGGGCACATGCGCGGCGCATCGCAGACACAATACACCATCATGCGCGTGATGCCGGTCGAAAATGACGACCGCCGCCGATACCGGATCAAAAGTACGGCCGAGACTTTCGAACGCGTCGCGAATGAAGATCAGCTAACCCGCAGCCGATAGCGGCGAGTTATCCCTCGCTTTGACCGGCAGGCGCGGCCGTCTTCGCGGGCGCAACACGCCGCCAGTGCAGCCAGTTGCGCCGCAGCTTCTCCGGTTTCACATCGCCGCTGAAGAAGCGCTGCACCACGACGAAGAACACCGGCACGAAGATCAGCGCCAGCACGACGACGGCGAACATGCCGCCGGCAACGCTGGTGCCGAGCGCCTGCTGGCTCTTGCCGCCGGCACCGTGCGCGATCACCATCGGCGCCACGCCGAAGATGAAGGCCATGCCGGTCATCACGATCGGGCGGAAGCGCAAATGGCAAGCCTCGAGCGTGGCCTCGATCAGCGGCTTGCCCTGCTTGCGCAGATCCTTGGCGAATTCGATGATCAGGATCGCGTCCTTCGCCGCCAATCCGATGATCGTCACCAGGCCGACGGTGAAATAGACGTCGTTCGACAGCGAACGCGCCGTCGCCGCCGCAACCGCGCCGAGGATGCCGAGCGGCACCGTGAGCAGCACCGCGAGCGGGATCGCCCAGCTTTCGTACAGCGCCGCGAGACACAGAAACACCACCAGCGCCGACAGCGCGAGCAACAGTGGCGCCTGCGAGCCGGCGAGCTTCTCCTGCAACGACTGGCCGGTCCATTCGTAGCCGAAGCCGCGCGGCAACTGCCCGGCAAGCCGCTCCATTTCCGCGATGGCGTCGCCGCTGGTGAAGCCGTCGCGGGCCGCGCCGGAGATGCGCACCGACGGATAATAGTTGAAACCAACGATCTGTGCCGGGCCGACCAGCCAGCGCACCGTCGCGAACGATGACAACGGAACCAGTTTCCCCTGCCCGTTGCGCACGGTGTAGTTCAAGACGTCGTCGGCCTGCATCCGCTGCCCGTCCTCCGACTGGACGATGACGCGCTGCATGCGGCCACGGTTCGGGAAATCGTTGACGTAGGACGAACCGAGATTGGTGGAGATGGTATTGTTGATCTCCTCGAAGGTGACACCGAACGCACCCGCCTTCTCTCGGTCGATCACCAGTTCGAGCTGTGGCGCGGGCGACAGGCCCTCGACATAGACATCCTGCAGCACGGGGCTCGCTTTCGCGGCCGCCACCAACTGCTGGGCCGCCGCCGTCAGGGCCTCATGTCCCTTCTGCGCGCGGTCCTGCAGGCGGAAGCTGAAGCCCGACGAGTTGCCGAGATTGTCGATCGGCGGCGGCTGAAGCGCGCTGACGCGCGCATCCTTCACCGACTCCATCGCCTTGTTCACGTCATCGACAATCTGCGCGGCGCTGTCGCTCGGACCGCGCAGCTTCCAGTCCTTCAGGGTGACGAAGGCCTGCGCGGTGTTCTGGCCCTGGCCGAGGAAGCTGAAGCCGGTGAGAAAGGTCACGGCCTGCACGCCATCCCGCTTCATCAGATAGTCCTCGACGGTCTTGACGACCGCGAGGGTGCGGTTGAACGAGGCTTCCGGCGGCGTCTGGATATCGACGGTGATGAAGCCCTGATCGTCGACCGGCAAAAAGCCCGCCGGCAGGCGCGACACGCCCCAGGCGACGCCGACCACCAGCGCGAGATAAACGATCATGTAGCGGCCGGCGCGCGCCAGCGACCAGTGCACCATGCCGCGATAGCCGTCGCGGGCCTTGTCGATGCCACGGTTGAAATAGCCGAACAGGCCGCGCTTCGTATGGACATGTCCTTTTGCCACGGGCTTGAGCAACGTCGCGCACAAAGCCGGCGTCAGCGACAATGCCAGCAGCGCCGAGAAGCCGATCGCCGCAACCATGGTGACGGAAAACTGCTTGTAGATGACACCCACCGAGCCGGGGAAGAACGCCATCGGCACAAACACCGCCATCAGCACCAGCGTGATGCCGATGATCGCGCCGGTGATCTGCGACATCGCCTTGCGTGTCGCCTCGCGCGGCGACAGCCCCTCCTCCGACATGATGCGCTCGACGTTCTCGACCACGACGATGGCGTCGTCGACGAGGATGCCGATCGCCAGCACCATGCCGAACAGCGTCAGCATGTTGATGGAGAAGCCCGCGAGCAGGAGCGTCGCGCAGGTGCCGAGCAGCGCGACCGGCACGACGATGGTGGGAATGATCGTGTAGCGGATGTTCTGGAGGAACAGGAACATCACCAGAAAGACGAGACCGACCGCTTCCAGCAGCGTCATCAGCACCTTCTGGATTGAGGCCTTGACCACCGGGGTGATGTCGTAAGGGATGCTGTATTTGATATTTTCCGGGAAGAACTTCGACAGCTCCTCCATCTTCTGCTTCACCGCCGTCGCCGTGGCGAGTGCGTTGCCGGTCGGCGCCAGCAGCACCGAGAGGCCCGCCGCCGGCTTGCCGTCCACGCGCGTGGTGAACTGATAGCCCATGCCGCCGACCTCGATGCGCGCGACATCGCGCAGACGCACCGTGGAGCCGTCCGGATTGGCGCGCAGCACGATGGCGCCGAACTCATCCGGCGAGGTGAGCTGGCCCTTCACCAGCACCATGGCCGACACCTGCTGGCCGCGCGGCGTCGGCTCGGCGCCGAGCGATCCGGACGCAACCTGCGCGTTCTGCGCGGCGATCGCCTTGTTCACGTCGTCGGCGGTGAGGTTGTAGCCGATCAGCCGGTCGGTATTGATCCAGACGCGCAGCGCGCGCTCGGTCGAATAAAGCGTGGCGCGGCCGACCCCGGGGATACGCCGGATCTCGCCGAGCACGTTACGGATCATGAAATCGCCGAGACCGACCTCATCGAGGCTGCCGTCGGTCGATTGCAGCGTGATGATCTGCAGGACCGCGCTGGACGCTTCCTCGACCAGAATGCCCTGCTGCAGCACCGCGCGCGGCAGACGCGACTCGATGCGCTTGATGCGGTTCTGCACCTCGACCGACGCCATATTGGTATCGGTGCCCGGCACGAAATTGGCGATGATCTCGACCTGGCCGAGCGAGTCGCTGGTCGATTCAAAGTTGAGAATACCGCTCGCGCCGTTCAGCTCTTCCTCGATCAGCCGCGTCACACTGTTGTAAAGATTTTCCGTGGACGCGCCAGGATAGGCGGTGCTGACGGAAATCGACGGCGGTGCGATGATCGGATATTGCGCCACCGGCAACAGCGGAATGGTCAGCACGCCGCCCAGGCAGATGAACAGCGCGACGACCCAGGCGAAGATCGGCCTGTCGATGAAAAAGCTCGGCATGTGCAGCAGACCGCGTTAGCGCGTCTTGACGGAAGAGGCCGTCTCCGCTTCCGCGCGACGCGTCGCATTCCAGGTGACCGGACGCACGGCGGCGCCGGCGCTGATCTTCTGGAAGCCTTCGACCACGACGCGGTCGCCATTCTTCAGACCGTCGAGCACCAGCCAGTCGGCATCGACCGTGCGGCCGGTGCGGATCGGCTGCACCACCACGCGATTGTCGTGACGCAGCACATAGACCTCGCTGCCGCCGGCGGCGTTGCGCTGCACCGCCTGTTGCGGCACGGCGATGGCATCGTCGTCGATGCCCTGCTCGATCTGCACGCGGACATACATGCCCGGCAGCAGTTCATGCTTCGGATTGGGGAATTCGCCGCGCAGCGTCACCTGTCCGGTCGAGGGATCGACGGTCGCGTCGGAGAACAGCAGTTTGCCGGGATGCGCGTAGACCGTGCCGTCATCGAGCACGAGCCGCACCTTCACCGCATCCTGCGAGACGCGCTCCAGCGCGCCGCTCTCGAAGTCGCGGCGAAGCTGGTTGAGTTCGCTGATCGACTGGGTGAAGTCGGCATAGATCGGATCGAGTTGCTGCACGGTGGCGAGATGCGTCGCCTCGCCCTGTCCCACCAGCGCGCCTTCGGTAACGAGCGCGCGGCCGACCCGGCCGTTGATCGGCGAACGCACCGTGGCGTATTCGAGATTGAGCCTCGCGCGGCGGACATCGGCGGCGCGCGCAGCGACGTCGGCCCTGGCCTGCTGCATTTCCGATGTCGCGGTTTCAAACTGGACGCGCGACACGGCCTTCTCGGCAACCAGCGTTTCCATGCGCTTGGCCTGCTGTTCGGCGAGTTCGAACGCGGCCTTGGCCTTGTCATGCGCAGCCTGCGCGGCCTGCAGTTCCACCTCGAACGGCACCGGGTCGATGCGATAGAGCACGTCGCCGGCTTTCACGTCCGTGCCCTGCGAGAACGCGCGCTCGGTGACGATGCCGGACACCCGCGCCCGCACCTCCGCGATGCGCATCGGCGCGATCCGGCCCGGCAACTCGCGCACGACCGGTCGCGGGCCGGCATGCAAGGTCCCGAACGAGACTTCCGGCGCCACCGGCTCGGCGGTGGCCGATGCGGGGGCCTCGTCGCAGGCGGTGAGACCAGCCAGCAGAAGCAGGCAAACGGCCGCCATCGGAGCGACCGGGCGAATACGCGAATCCATTTCTGAACGTCCCTTCATCTTCGGACGAAGATAGTCAGGGCTCGGCGTGACGCAAATTAAAATTGCTGCGACGCATCAACGCAGGGATTTTCAATGGAAATATAAGAAACTGTTAACCTTTTTCCGATGACCGGTTCGCGCTTTGTTGGCAATGCGGCACGGTATCACGAGTCATCACGATCGCGTTTCTGTATCATAATACCATTCGCGGCCAGTACTCCCGTCGCCATGGCGGCCTGCAGCAGGTAGCCGCCGGTCGGCGCCTCCCAGTCCAGCATTTCGCCGGCCACATACAATCCGGGGCGATCCCGCACCATCAGGGTGGCATCCAGCGCGGTAAAGGGCACCCCGCCGGCGGTCGAGATCGCGCGGTCGAGGGCGGTGACGCCGGCCACGAGCAGCGGCACCGCATTGATGAGCGACGCGAGTTCCGCCGCCGTGAGGTCGGCAAGCCGGCGGCCACCCGCCAGCGCAGCTTCGTGCAGGAGACCGATGGCCGGCGGCGCCAGTTGCACCGCCTTGCGCAGGAAACCCGCCAGCGACTGCTTGCCGCGCGGCCGCGACAAACGCGCGGCCAGATCCGCCGCCGTCATGTCCGGCCGCAGCGCCAGGGTGAGCGTCACCGGCGATGCGTTGCCCAACGCATCGCGTACAGAGGACGACAGCGCATAGACCGCCCCGCCCTCAAGACCAGTCCGTGTCACCATCGCTTCGCCGCGCACGGTCCGCGCGCCGAGCGTGAGCGCGATGCGTTTGAGCGGCTGGCCGTGAAACCGCTCCTCTAACAGTGGCGACCAGGCGATGACGAGCCCGCAATTCGCCGGCCGCAGCGGCGTTACTGGAATTCCGGCACCGCCTAGAATATCGACCCAGCCGCCGTCGGAACCGAGCCGCGGCCAGCTTGCGCCACCGAGCGCCAGCACGGTCGCCTCCGCCGTCACCATTCGCACGCCTTCCGGCGTCATGAACTGCAAGGCGCCGTCCGCGCTCCATCCGGACCAGCGATGCCGTGTGTGCAGCGTCACACCGCGCGTCCCAAGGCGGCGCAGCCAGGCCCGCAGCAGCGGCGATGCCTTGAAGCTTTTCGGAAACACGCGCCCGCTGGAGCCGACGAAGGTCGGCTCGCCTAGCGCTTGCGCCCAATCGCGCAGATCCTGTGGCGACAGTGCGGCGAGCGCCGGCGCGATCGCACTGGCTGCATCGCCATAGCGCGTCGTGAAACGCTCCAGCGGCTCGCTGTGCGTGAGATTGAGCCCGCCGCGTCCCGCCATCAGGAATTTGCGGCCGAGCGACGGCATCCGGTCGTAAATCGCGATGCTGATCGCCGGATCGGCCGCGCGCGACAACACATCGGCCGCCATCAGCCCGGCGGGGCCGCCGCCGACGATGGCGACACGGAACGCTTTGCTTGCTTGTTCGTTGGTCACAATACCCTTTGCCGGCTTTGCACCGTCATTCGTGTTCTCGCATCGCACAATAACACGGCGTGGCCAATTCAATCTCGGGCGTCATCCAACTTTCACGAAAACGTCCCGCCCCTGCCACATCGCCGGGCTACGGATCAGCGTCATTTCCAGCAATCCGCGAATCCGGAGAACGAGCATGCCGTGCGAAATCGAGACCAGCTTCGCTCCCCGTGCGCGCGATCGTGCCGCGCGCCTGCCGGAATGCCCCCATTGCGGCGACATGCTCGTCGCGCCCGATATGTCGACATTCGACGGGGAGAATACCCCGGGCTCGGGACATGGCGTCGTCCGCCACGTCTGGTCGTGCGAAAGCTGCGGCGAACGCAGCGAGACGACCGTCCTGGTGATCCACTGACGACGATCACTTTTCCAGGCCCGCGGAATAGACGCTCGCCGACGGTGTTTGCCTTGCGTCCGGCCTTATGTCGGGCCTCCGTGCCGAACTTGACCCGCCTTTCCTCGAAAGGACTTTTTCCCATGATGCACATGCGCTCCAGCCTCGTCCGTTCCAGCCTCGCCGTTCTCGCCTGCTCCGCCGCGCTCCTCGCGGTCGCGCCTGCGTCTGCCGAGGTGGTCAATCTGAAAGCCGACCTGAAAGCGGCGAGCGAAGTGCCGCCGACCAACAGCAAGGGCAGCGGCTCCGTGACCGCCACCTACGACACCGCTTCCAAGAAGCTGTCGTGGAAGGGGAGCTACAAGGACCTCAGCGGCCCGGCGACCGCCGCGCATTTCCACGTCGGCGAAGCCGGCAAGAACGGCGCGGTCGCGGTGCCGATCTCGCCTGCCACCAGCCCGCTGGAAGGCTCGGCCACGCTGACGGACGCGCAGGCGAGCGACCTGCTCGCCGGACGGATGTACGTCAACATCCACACCGCCGAGAACAAGGCCGGCGAAATCCGCGGCCAGGTGACGAAGTAAATCAACCAAAGTCTGACCGGTGCGCATAGCACCGTTGCGACAAGCACCCGCCGGCCTGTGCCGGCGGGTTTTGCTTTTGTTTTTTGCTTGCACGCCTCCCTGCTGCGCCGCATCTTCGGCGCGAACTGGACGGAGCGGAGGACGATCACGTGGCGCAGAGCAAGACGGATAAACCGGTCATCGTGTCGGGCGGCGGCATCGGCGGCCTGGCGGCGGCCTATGCGCTCGCGCGCAAGGGCATACCGGTCCACCTGTTCGAGCAGTCGTCCGAGTTCAAGGAAGTCGGCGCCGGCATCCAGCTCGGTCCCAACATCTTCCGCATGCTCGACAAGATCGGCCTCAAGGACGCCGTGCTCGCCGACGCGCATGTGCCCGGCAATCTGCAGATGCGCGACGCCCTCACCGGCAAGCTGATCACCAATGTCGGGCTCGGCGACAAGATGGTGCAGTCCTTCGGTTATCCTTACGCGGTGACGCATCGCGCGGATATTCACGGCACCTTCCTCAAGGCCTGTCAGGACCATGAGCTGGTGACGCTGGAAACCAATGCCCATGTCGACGACTACGAGGATCGCGGCGACAACGGCATCGTCGTCCATGTCGGCAGCCGCAGCATTCCCGGCCGCGCGCTGATCGCCTGCGACGGCATGTGGTCCAAGGTCCGCGAGCGGATCGTCGGCGACGGCAGGCCGCGCGTCTCCGGCCACATCGCCTATCGCGCGGTGCTGCGTCGCGACGAGGTGCCCGACGATCTCTGGCACCCGGACGTGATCCTGTGGGCCGGCCCGCGCACGCATTTCGTGCACTATCCGATGCGCCGCGGCGAAATCTACAATCTCGTCGCCGTGTTCCACTCCGATCAGTATCAGGAAGGCTGGGACGCAGAGGGCAGCAAGGAACTGCTGTGGAAGCACTTCGACGGCGAGCGGCCGGAAGTGCTGCGCATGCTGGAGCGCATCAACATCTGGAAGATGTGGGTGCTGTGCGACCGCGAGCCGGTGAAGAACTGGACCAAGGGCAACGTCACCCTGCTCGGCGACGCTGCGCATCCGATGCTGCAATATCTCGCGCAGGGCGCCTGCATGGCGACCGAGGATGCGGTGATCCTCGCCGAATGCGTCGCCAAGCAACCGGACAACCTGCCGGAAGCATTCCTCGCCTATCAGCAGCAGCGTTATCTGCGCACCGCGCAGGTGCAGATCATGGCGCGCGTCTACGGCGAATTCTATCACGCACGCGGACCGACGGCGGAATTGCGCGACAGGATGCTGTCGAGCCGCACGCCGGAACAGGCGCAAGCCAGTGTCGCGTGGCTCTACGGCGGGCCGTAACCGGCCCCGATCATCGGATCCGGCAAAACAAAACCCTCCCGCCGAACCGCGGGAGGGTTTTTGCTTGTGTTGCGATGATCAGTTGAAGCCGTACAGTTTCGCCGGATTGTCGACCAGCAGCAGCTTCTGCATCGCCGGATCGGGCGCGAACTTCGGCACCAGGTCGACCAGATCGGCCTCATCGGCTTCATGGGTCGAATTCGGATGCGGGAAGTCGGTGCCCCACAGCGTGCGGTCCGCCGCGGCTTCCATGATGCGCCTGGCGATCGGGATTGCCTCGTCATAGGGCGGCATCGAGATGCGCTCGGAGCCGCACACCTTCACCCAGACGTGCTTGTGGTCGAGGAGCTTCAGCAGCGCCTTGAACGGCGTCTGATCGACGCCGTCCTTGCCCGGCACGCGGCCCATATGGTCGATCACCACCGGCACCGTCTGCTTGAGGATCAGGTCCGCCAGCGGCTCGATATCCGGCGCGTCGACGTGGAACACCAGATGCCAGCCGAGCGGCTTGATCTTGCGCACCACGCTTTCCAGCAGGTTGAGATCCGGCATGCCGCCGAGATGCTTGACGAAGTTGAAGCGCACGCCGCGCACGCCGGCCAAAGCGAGCTTCGGGTAATCGGTCGGCGGCGTCTGCGCATCGACGATCGCCACGCCGCGGTAGTTCTTCGGCCGCCACGCGAGCGCATCGAGCATCGCGCGGTTGTCGCTGCCGTGGCACGAGGCCTGCACGATCACGGCACGATCGATGCCGAGATGGGCATGCAGCGCCGCGAGATCCTCCTTTGGCGCATCCTCCGGTGTGTAGCGCCGGTTGGGTGCGTAGGGAAACACCGCGCCGGGGCCGAACACGTGACAATGGGCGTCGGTCGCTCCCGGCGGGAGCTTGAACGCCGGCTTGCGCCGCTTGGAGAAATCTCGCGTCATCTGCTGTGCCTGTTCTCTAGCGCTTCTCGATACCGGCCTTCTGGATCACCGCCGACCACTTGGCGATGTCGTCCGTCAGACGCTTGTTGAGCGCCTCCGGGGTGCTGCCCTTGGCGACGATGCCCATATCGTTGGCTTTCTGCTTGATCGCGGGATCGTTCAGCACCTCGTTCAGCGCGGTGTTGAGCGTCTTCACGATGTCATCCGACACGCCCTTCGGCGCATAGATCGCGTTCCATGAGGTCGCCTCGAAGTCGAGGCCCGCCGCTTCCTTCACCGTCGGCACGTCCTTGAGATACGTGACGCGGGTGAGGCCGGAGGTCGCGAGCGGAATGAACTTCTTCGATTCCAGGCTCGGCCGCAGCGCCGCGTAGAACTCGACGCCGAGCTGGATGTCGTTGCGCTCCAGCGCGATGGCGACGTCACCGCTGTTCTTGAACGGCACGATGGCGGCGTCGATGCCGGCGGTGGACTTGAACAGTTCGGCGCCGAGGTTCTGGCTCGATCCGGCGGCGATGGTGCCGATGTTGAATTTACCCGGGCTCGCCTTGGCGGCCTTGATGAAGTCCTCCAGCGTCTTGTACGGCGACTTCACGCTCGAGACGAAGACCAGGTCGAAATAGCCCATGTTGCCCACGGGCCGGAAATCCTTGAGCGGATCGAACGGCAGGCTCTTGAACAGGCCGACGCTGACCGCCGTGCCGTTCGAGAACAGCGCGAGCGTGTAGCCGTCCGGCGTCGCCTGCATCACCGAGCGCGCCGCGGTGATGCCGCCGGCCCCCGGCATGTTCTCGACCACGAAGCGCTGGCCGAGCTTGTCGCCGAGTTTCTCCGCCACGAGGCGCGTGGTGACGTCCGCGACGCCGCCGGCGCCGAACGGCAGCACGATCTTCACCGGCCGTTCCGGATATTTCTGCGCGAGCGCCGGCGTCTGCGTGAGCGCGGCGAGGCCGATCGCGAGCGCGCCCGTGAGCGCAACCATTCCCGTGAAATGACGCATGCGTGATCCTCCAGATGTCATGTCTCTGTCTCCTTTTGGTTGTACCCGTTCTGTCCGCAAATGGCGCGCGAAGCAAGAGCCCGCGATAGCGAAGATCATGCGCGAACGCATTGTGCTGCCGCAATCACGCCAGCGGGGCGAGATCGCCACGGGCCCACCCGGCCTGTATCGTATCGCGGAAATCCGCGAAGCGTCCCGCCGCGATCGCCTCACGCATCCCCGCCATCAGCGTCTGATAATAGGCGATGTTGATCTCCGACAGCAGCATGCCGGCGAGCAGTTCGTTCGCTTTGTAGAGATGATGCAGATAGGCGCGCGAATAGGTCCGTGCGGTCGGATGCGGACATTCCGGATCGAGCGGCCGCGGATCGTCGGCGTGGCGGGCATTGCCGAGATTGACCGGTCCGAACCGCGTGAAGGCCATGCCATGGCGCCCATTGCGGGTCGGCATCACGCAGTCGAACATGTCGATGCCGCGCGCCACGCCTTCGATCAGATCGTCAGGCTTGCCAACGCCCATCAGGTAGCGCGGCTTGTCGGCGGGCAAGAGCGGCGTCACCTCCTCGACGACGCGCAGCATCACCGCCTGCGGTTCGCCCACGGCAAGCCCACCCACGGCATAACCGTGGAACGGCATCGCAGTGAGCGCCCTGGCGCTATCCGCGCGCAGGCCCGCGTCGTCGCCACCCTGAACGATGCCGAACAGCGCGTGGCCGATGGGCGCCGTCTCGAACGCGCGCAGGCTGCGCTCGCCCCAGCGCAGCGAAAGCTGCATCGCCCGTTCCATATCATCGCGCGCGGCCGGCAGCTTCAGACATTCGTCGAATTGCATGACGATGTCGGCGCCGAGCAGAAGCTGGATCTCAATCGAGCGCTCGGGCGTCAGCGTCACATGCGCGCCGTCGATATGCGAGCGGAAGGTGACGCCCTGCTCGGTCAGCTTGCGCAGCGAGGCGAGCGACATCACCTGGAAGCCGCCGGAATCCGTCAGGATCGGGTGCGGCCAGTTCATGAATGTGTGCAGGCCGCCGAGCGCCGCGACACGCTCAGCGCCGGGCCGCAGCATCAGGTGATAGGTGTTGCCGAGCAGGATTTCCGCGCCGGTCGCGCGCACGGCCTCGGGCTTGAGCCCCTTCACCGTCGCCTGCGTGCCGACCGGCATGAACGCCGGCGTCTGCACGGTACCGTGCGGCGTCGTGAACGCGCCGCGCCGCGCCATGCCGTCGGTGGTGTTCAAAGTGAAGGAAAATGCTTTGTCCATTTTTTTTCGTCATTCCGGGGCGCGCCAACGGCACG
Organism: Pseudomonadota bacterium; assembly: GCA_023386635.1. Lineage (GTDB taxonomy): Bacteria > Pseudomonadota > Alphaproteobacteria > Rhizobiales > Xanthobacteraceae > Pseudolabrys. Next base: position 20,259 of record JAEWJH010000073.1, on the reverse strand, counting down.
AACCCGGAATCCAGACCCGCCCGTGATGTTTCTGAATTCCGGGTCCGGCGCTATGCGCCGTCCCGGAATGACCGTTGCGGATATAGCAGACACGCGTCGCCGTACGAATAGAAGCGATAGCCTTCGGCGATGGCGTGGGCATAGGCGGCGCGCATGGTCTCGAGCCCCGAGAACGCCGCCACCAGCATGAACAGTGTCGACTTCGGCAGATGGAAATTGGTCAGCATCAGGTCGGTCGCCTTGAAGCGATACCCCGGCGTGATGAAGATCGCGGTCTCGCCCTCGAACGGCCGAACGGTGCCATCCTCGGCCGCGGCGCTCTCGATCAGCCGCAGCGCGGTCGACCCGACGGCGACGATGCGGCCGCCGGCCTTGCGCGCGGCATTGAGCGCCGCCGCGGTCTCCGCCGGTACGGTGCCCCATTCGGAATGCATCTTGTGCGCTTCGGTGTCGTCGACCTTCACCGGGAGGAATGTGCCGGCGCCCACATGCAGCGTGACGTGATGGATGGCGACGCCGCGCGCCTTCAATGCATCAACCAGCGCATCGGTGAAATGCAGGCTCGCGGTCGGCGCGGCCACCGAACCCTCGATCCTCGCGAACATGGTCTGGTAGTCGCTGCGGTCCTGCTCGTCGGGGGCACGCTTGCCGGCGATATAGGGCGGCAGCGGAATGGTCCCTCGCTCCTCGATCGACTGATCGAGCACCGCGCCATGGAACGCAAACGACAGCGTCACCTCGCCGCCCTCGCCTTTCGCCTCGACCGTGGCGTCGAGCTGGTCGAGGAAGCACACGCGGCCCTCGGAGCCGAACCGCACCACGTCGCCGACCTCGAGTTTCTTCGCCGGCTTGACGAAAGCGAGCCAGCGCGAGCCGTCGAGCCGCTTGTGCAGGGTCGCCTCGATCGCCGGCTCGGTGGCGCGGCCGATGCGCCGCCCGGACAGCCGCGCCGGGATGACTTTCGTGTCGTTGATCACGAGCACATCGCCGGGTGCCAGCAGGTCCGGCAATTCGCGCACGATCTTGTCCGCGAGACCGTCCGGCCTGACCACCAGCAGCCGCGCGCTGTCGCGCGGCGATGCCGGGCGCAGCGCGATCCGTTCAGGCGGAAGCTCGAAATCGAACAGGTCTGTGCGCATGATGCTTAGTCATCGCCGGGCTTGTCCCGGCGATCCCGCTTAGGCTTGCTTAGTGCCTATTGAATCGAGATGGCCGGGACAAGCCCGGCCATGACGATAATCTTCCAACTTTCGTCAGCAGCCGGAACGCTCACGCGCCCATGCTGGCCTTGACGATCTTGTCCGGGTTCTGCACCGGCTCGCCGCGCTTGATCTTGTCGACGTTCTCCATGCCTTCGATCACCTTGCCCCAGACCGTGTACTGGCGGTCGAGGAAGGTCGCATCGTCGAACACGATGAAGAACTGGCTGTCGCCGGAATCCGGGTTCTGCGCCCGCGCCATCGACACGACGCCGCGCACATGCGGCTCGCTGTTGAACTCGGCCTTGAGCTTCTTGCCCGAGCCGCCGGTGCCGGTGCCCTGCGGGCAACCCGTCTGCGCCATGAAGCCATCGATCACGCGATGGAACACGATGCCGTCGTAGAAACCTTCCTTCACCAGCTCCTTGATGCGGGCGACGTGGTTCGGCGCGAGGTCCGGCCGCATCTCGATGACGACCTTGCCCTGGGTTGTGTCGAGCGTCAGCGTGTCTTCCGGTTTAGCCATTGTCGTTGTCCTTGTTGATGTTGTTCGTTGGGCGCAGCGTGCTGCGTTACTTCATGTCGGCAGCGACCTGCACCTTCACCATCTTGTCGGGATCGGTGACGGCGCCGCTCTGCGAGCCGGGAGGCGCCTTCTTCAGCTTGTCGACGGTGTCCATGCCGGACACCACTTCGCCGATCACGGTGTATTGCCCGTTGAGAAACGAGGCGTCGGCGAAGCAGATGAAGAACTGCGAGTTGGCGGAGTTCGGGTCGCTGGCGCGGGCCATGCCGACCACGCCGCGTTTGAACGGCGTCTGGGTAAACTCGGCCGGCACGTTGGGATATTTCGAGCGGCCGGTGCCGTTGAAATTCTGTCCGTCGCCGGTCTGCGCCATGAAGCCGGCCATCACGCGATGGAACGGCACATTGTCATAGTAGCCGTCGCGGGCGAGCTGCTTCAGCCGCTCGGCGTGCTGCGGCGCGAGGTCGGGCCGCAGCTTGATGATCACCTGCCCCTTCGTCGTGTCGATGACGATCGCGTTCTGCGGATCGACGCCGGCCGGCAGCTTCGGCGGCTGGGCGAAAGCCGGCAGCGCGAACAGCAGCGCGGCGGCGACAGCAAGCACTCGGATCATGATGTCTCCTGTGACGGGCAGCCGCCGAACGGCGGCGCATGCAGAATGGGGTTAGCGAAACTTTTTCGCGAGCCGCGCCGCGACCGGCGCCGGCACGAAGGCCGACACGTCGCCGCGCATTCCGGCGATCTGGCGCACCAGTGTGGCGGTGATCGGGCGGACATCGGCGCCCGCCGGCAGAAACACCGTCTGGATGCCGGGCGCCATCACCTCGTTCATACCCGCCATCTGCATCTCGTAATTGAAATCGGTGGTGTCGCGCAGGCCGCGGATCAGCAGCGTCGCCTTGGCCTTGCGCGCCGCCGCGATCACCAGGCCGGAGAAGGTGGTGCAGATGAGCTTGCAGCCGGCCTTGCGGGCCACCGGGCCGCACACCTGCTCCAGCATGGCGAGCCGCTCCTCGGCCGTGAACAGCGGCGTCTTGCCGGGATGGACGCCGATCGCCAGCACCAGCGTGTCCGCCATCCGCGCGGCGCGCCGCACCACGTCGAGGTGGCCGTTGGTGACCGGGTCGAACGAGCCGGCGTAATAGGCGATGCGGGCGGGATTTTTTGCCATTTCGAGGGTCTAACCCGCCGTTTTCGGCCCCGCAAGCGGGGCAAACCCGATCAAAGCCCTGTTTTCCCGGCCCCACCAGGCCTCACGCACAGGTGAGCCGGGCCAATCGAACCATTTTCCGTTTGGCGCGTCTAACCATGCAGGAAAGCCGATCATAACGGCGGGGAGCGTTACATGCAGAAAAGCGGATTGAAGAGCAGCAGGCTCTACCAGATCGGGGGCGCGGCTCTCGTTGCGGCCTTGATCGCCGGCGGCGTGGTCGGTTTCCCCGGCCTGCCGGAAGCCTCCGCGACGCGGACCCAAAGCGTGATCGTGGCCCCGCTGGCGGCGCCGGTGCAGACCGCCGACGCGACGGCGGATCGCGGCTGGCCTTACGGGCAGCGCACCAGCAATGTGCGCCTCGTCACCGTCGACCGTCTCAACTGACTTTCAAACCCGCGTGAGCCGCGCGTTTCGACGCGGCTCCCGTGATGACTTTGGCGGGCGGGCGTGGCTTATGCCACGATCATGATCACCCGCACCCTCCTCGTTCTCCTCGCCTCATTTGTCCTGCTGCCCACAGCGCGCGCCCAGGTGCCGCCCAGTTCGGCGGAGCGCGCAGTTTATACCGGCTTGCACAAGGCCGCGGCCGCCGGCGATGTCGCCGCCATCGAGCGGGAGGCCCGGGCCGGCAGCGCCGTCGATCCGCGCGACGGCCACGGCCGCACGCCGCTGCATGTCGCCGTGTTCGCGCAACAACCGGATGCGGTGCGCGCGCTGATCCGCCTCGGCGCCGACGCCAATGCGCTGGAAGCGCAGAAGTATGACCCGGTGACCATCGCGTCCGTCGCCAACGACGTGCCGATGCTGGCGCTGCTGCTCGCGAACGGCGCCAGGGCGACCAACATCACCAGCCCCTATCATGGCACCGCGCTGATCGCGGCCGCGCATCTTGGCCACGCCGAAGTCGTGCGCCGGCTGATCGCCGCCAAAGCGCCCCTCGATCACGTCAACAATCTCGGCTGGACCGCGCTGATTGAATCGATCGTGCTCGGCGACGGCGGCCAGAACCACACCGATACGCTGACCGCGCTGGTGAAGGCCGGCGCCAAGGTCAATCTCGCCGACCGCAACGGCGCCACGCCGCTCGCGCTGGCGCGGCAGCGAAATTATGCGACAATGGTGGCGATCCTCGAAGCCGCCGGGGCGAAATAGCGTTCGTGGCTACGCCGGCCGCCGCGCCAGCGACAGCCAGACACCACCGCCGATCAGCGCAAGCCCCGACAGGCGGCCGAGCAGCTTCACCCGCGCCGGCGCAAGGAAGAACGCGCGACCGGCGCTCGCGGTGATACCCCACAGCGCGTCGGTGACGCCGGCCATCAGCACGGCGACCGCGCACATGACGAACAGCTGCCGTTCCACCGGCAATGTCGGATCGACGAACTGCGGCAGAAACGCCGTGAAGAACGCGATGGTCTTCGGATTGGAGATGGCGACCAACACGCCGCGCGTGAAATAGACGCCGCGGCGCGGTGCCTGCTGCGCGGCGGGCGCGCCGGCATGCCGCCACGCCTGAATGCCGAGCCAAATAAGATAGGCCGCGCCGGCCCACCGCAGGATCTCGAACAGGATCGCGGCATAGCGCACTACGACGCTGAGGCCGGCGGCGATGCCGCCGATCAGGATCGCATTGCCGAGCATGGTGCCGGCGACGGTGACCAGCGCCGGCCGCACGCCGTCGCGCGCGCCGGTAGCAATCACCAGCGTCACGATCGGTCCGGGCGTCAGCATCAACAACAATGTGATGATGAGATACGCGCCGAACAGTTCGGTATTCATGACGCTGCTACTCGCCGTCCTCTTCGGAGATGCGCTCGACCGACACGACCTTCTCGTCGTCGGCGGTGTCGAACACGATCACGCCCTGCGTCGAGCGGCCGGCGATGCGGATGCCGGTGACCGGCGTGCGAATGAGCTTGCCGCCGTCGGTGACCAGCATGATCTGATCGCTCTCTTCCACCGGGAAGCAGGCGACCAGCGGACCGGTCTTCTCGCGCAGCGTCTTCTTGCCCTTCGGCCCCTCGACGACCGACATCGCGGTGATGCCTTTGCCGCCACGGCTGGTGATCCGGTATTCGTAGGACGACGAGCGCTTGCCGTAGCCGCGCTCGGACAGCGTCAGCACCAGTTGCTCGGCCGCCGACATCTCGACATAGCGCTGCTCGCCGAGATCGATGGCGCCGGCCGCTTCCTCCTCGGCCTCCTCCTCCTCGGCGACATCCTCGTCGGTGCCACGGCGCACCGCATTGGCGCGCTTGAGGTAGGCGGCGCGCTCCTCGGCGTTGGCATCGACATGCCGCAGGATCGACATGGAGATGACCTTGTCGTCCGCCGCGAGCGTGATGCCGCGCACACCGATCGACGAGCGCCCCTGGAACACGCGCACATCGGTGACCGGGAAGCGGATGCACTGGCCGAGCGCGGTCGTGAGCAGCACGTCGTCATTCTCGGTGCAGATATTGACGTCGAGGATCGCCTCGCCGTCCGGCAGCTTCATGGCGATGATGCCCGAAGGGCGCACATCGGCGAAGTCCGACAGCTTGTTGCGGCGGACGGTGCCCTTGGTGGTCGACAGCATCACGTCGAGCGTCGCCCAGGTCGTCTCGTCCTCGGGCAGCGGCATGATGGTGGTGATCAGTTCGCCCGGATCGAGCGGCAGGATGTTGATCAGCGCCTTGCCGCGCGCCTGCGGCGCCGAGAGCGGCAGCCGCCACACCTTCTGCTTGTAGACGCGACCGGCGGACGAGAAGAACAGCACGGGCGCGTGGGTCGAGGCGACGAACAGCCGCGACACGAAATCCTCGTCGCGGGTCTGCATGCCGGCGCGGCCCTTGCCGCCGCGGCGCTGCGCCCGATAGGTCGAGAGCGGCACGCGCTTGATGTAGCCATGATGTGAGACGGTGACGACCATATCCTCGCGCTGGATCAGGTCCTCGTCGTCCACCGTGTCCTGCGCCTCGGCGATCTCGGTGCGGCGCGGCGTCGCAAACTGGGTCTTCACCGCCGCCATCTCATCCTTGATCATCGTCAGGATGCGTGTGCGCGAGCGCAGGATGTCGAGATAGTCGGCGATCTCGGCGGCGAGCTTGTCGAGTTCTTCCTTAATCTCGTCGCGGCCGAGCGCCGTGAGGCGCTGCAGGCGCAGATCGAGGATCGCCTTGGCCTGTTCGGCCGAGAGCCGGATCGTGCCGTCGGCCGACAGCGCGTGGCGCGGATCGTCGATCAGCGTCACCATCGCCGCCATGTCCTTGGCCGGCCAGTCGCGCCCCATCAAACCCTCGCGCGCCTCGCTCGCGTCCTTCGAACCGCGGATCAGCTTGATCACCTCGTCGATATTGGCGACGGCGATGGCCAGACCGACCAAAACGTGGGCCCGGTCACGCGCCTTGCCAAGCAGGAACTTGGTGCGCCGGGAGATGACGTCTTCGCGGAAGGCGATGAAGGCCGCCAGCATGTCGCGCAGCGTCATCACCTTCGGGCGACCGCCGTCGAGCGCCACCGTGTTGACGCCGAAGCTCGATTGCAGCGGCGTGTAGCGGTAGAGCTGGTTCAGCACCACGTCGCGCTCGGCATCGCGCTTGAGCTCGATGACGACGCGGTAGCCGTCGCGGTCGCTCTCGTCGCGCAGATCGGAGATGCCGTCGATCTTCTTGTCGCGCACCAGTTCGGCGATGCGCTCGACCATCGTCGCCTTGTTGACCTGATACGGGATCTCGGTGACGATGATCGCCTCGCGCTCCTTGCGCACCGTCTCGAATGAGACGCGGCCGCGCATGATGATCGAGCCGCGACCCGTCGCGTAGGCCGAATGGATGCCGGCGCGGCCGAGGATAAGACCGCCGGTCGGGAAATCCGGCCCGGGCAGAAGGTCCAGCAATTCCGCAAGCGTGATCGCCGGATTGTCGATCATCGCCGTGCAGGCGTCGATGACCTCGCCGAGATTATGCGGCGGGATATTGGTCGCCATGCCGACGGCGATGCCGCCCGCGCCGTTGACCAGCAGGTTCGGGAATCGCGCCGGGAGAACCGTCGGTTCGCGCTCGTTGCCGTCGTAGTTGTCCTGGAAATCGACGGTGTCCTTGTCGATGTCCTCGAGCAGCGCCATCGCGGGCTTGGCGAGACGGCACTCCGTGTAACGCATCGCCGCCGCGGGATCGCCGTCGACCGAGCCGAAATTGCCCTGCCCGTCGATCAGCATCAGGCGCATGGAGAAATCCTGCGCCATGCGCACCAGCGCATCGTAGATCGCCTGGTCGCCGTGCGGGTGATACTTACCCATCACATCGCCGACGACGCGCGCCGACTTCACATATTTGCGGTCCGGATAGTGACCGTTCTCGTTCATCGAGTGCATGATGCGGCGATGAACCGGCTTGAGGCCGTCGCGCACATCCGGCAGCGCGCGCGACACGATCACGCTCATGGCGTAATCGAGATAGCTGCGCTTCATCTCGTCGGTAATGGAGACAGGCCGCACGTCGGAGGCCGGCTGGTCCCCCGATTTCGGATCGTCAGTGTCGGACAAGAGCTGAAAACCTCAAGGATGGACCGGCGGAATCCGGCCTGTTTTTTCGTCGTTTTTTCTAGCCGATTCACATCCCGGAAGCCACCGGAAAGGTGCGGTTTTCGACCCTAAATCGCGCTTTTAATTCAACAGGTTACGCGGCATTTTTGCAACCCGCGCGCAACTCTCGCGAAACCCCGTTATGGTGGGCAAAACAGGGTCATGAACAGGGTCTTGCCGCGCTGATGTTGTCCGCCCTCCCGATCGATTATCTGGTCGCCGCCACCGTGACGCTGGTGGTGGTGATGGACCCGCTCGGGCTGGTGCCGATCTTTCTGGCCATCACCCAGGGGATTCCGAAGGCCGCGCGGCGGCAGGTGGCGCTGCGCGCCACGCTGATCGCCGCCATCATCCTCGCCGGTGCCGCGCTGATCGGCGACTGGCTGCTGCGGGCGCTGTCGATCTCGCTGCCGGCGTTCCGTATCGCCGGCGGCCTGCTGCTGTTCTCGATCGCCTCGGAGATGGTGTTCGGCGTGCGCATCCGCCGCCAGTCGCAGGACGCCGAAAAGGCCATCGAGGAGCAGGTGCGCAACATCTCTGCTTTCCCGCTGGCGATCCCGCTGATGGCCGGCCCCGGAGCGATCACCGCCACCGTGCTGCTCTCCGGGCGCGCGGCCGGCGAGCCGATGCTGCTGATCCTGCTGCTCGGCGTGATCGCGCTGGCGTGCCTGGTCTGTCTCGCCTTGTTCCTGACGGCGGAGCGGATCGGCACGGCGGTCGGCGCCACCGTGAACGTCGTGCTGGAGCGATTGCTCGGCGTCCTGCTCGCCGCGCTGGCGGTGCAGTTCGTGGTCGACGGCGCGAAAGCGATCTGGGGCTGACGCGGCGTCACCGCAAACGAAAACGGCCGGAGCGAAGCTCCGGCCGGTTCCGTTTAACTGCGTTCGATCTCAGAACGGGATTTCGTCGTCCATGTCGTTGCCGCGACCGCCACCGCTGCCACCGCCGCCGGCCATCGCCGGCTTGCGCTCGCGCGACATCGACGGGCCGGACGACCCGAAATCGTCGGACGAGCCCATTCCGCCGCCCGCGCCGCCGCTGCGGCCGTCGAGCATGGTCAGCGCCGAGTTGAAGCCCTGCAGCACCACCTCGGTCGAATACTTCTCGACGCCGTCCTTATCCTGCCATTTGCGGGTCTGGAGCTGGCCCTCGACGTAAATCTTCGCGCCCTTCTTCAGATACTGCTCGGCGATCTTGCAGAGACCTTCGTTGAAGATCACCACGCGGTGCCACTCGGTCTTTTCCTTGCGCTCGCCGGTGTTCTTGTCGCGCCACGTCTCCGAGGTCGCAATGCTCAGATTGGCGATCGGACGGCCGTCCTGCGTGCGGCGGATCTCCGGATCCTTGCCCAGATTGCCGACCAGAATGACCTTGTTGACGCTACCTGCCATGACACTGTTCTCCGCGCTGCCGAACGCGGCAGCCTGATACGGCGCGCCTGCGCCGAAAACCAAAATCCGTTGCCCGCCCCGCGAGCGGGCAAGCCCAAGCCCGCACCGTAGAGCGCCGGGACGGCGCCACAAGGCCGCGGCCTCTCTGACGCGCGCTTATCCACGCCGATCGCGCACAAGACGGATCGTTCTTTATTTGTTCTAATCGGTCAGCCCGGCATTTTCAAGAGTTTCCACGCTGCCGACGCAGCGCTGGTGGCATGACGCTGTGGCTGTCAAGGCACAGTTCGAATCATCCACAGGCGATATGCTTGCGCCCGTAGCGTTGCGTTTGAGTCGTCCCGAAACACGGAGGCTTCACACAATGAAACGTTACGCTCTGGTCGCAGGCTTGATCGCGGCGACCTTTTCCCTGGCGGCCGGATCCGCAACCGCCGCCGATCTCTCCCGCCCCGTCTACAAAGCGCCGGCCTATGTGCCGGTCCCGGCCTATTTCAGCTGGACCGGTTTCTACGCCGGCGTGAACGCCGGCTACGGCTGGGCCCGGATGAGCGATACCGCCGGCGCCGGCGTCAATCCGAAAGGATTCATCGGCGGCGCGCAGCTTGGCTACAACTGGCAGATGTCGAACTTCGTCTTCAGCGTCGAAGCCGACTTCCAGGGCTCCACACAGAAAGAGTCGTTCACCGGCGTGACCGCTTTCGGCGTTACGACCGCAGATTTCCGTGTGCGCTATTTCGGCACCGTGCGCGGCCGCATCGGCGTCGCGTTTGATCGCGCGCTCGTCTACGCGACCGGCGGTTACGCTTATCAGAATGTCGGGCTCGACCTGACCGTCGGTGGCGTCACCGCCAGCGACAACACCACCAAGGGCGGCTACGCGCTCGGCGGCGGCCTCGAATATGCGTTCGCCGGGCCGTGGTCGGGCCGCATCGAATATCTCTATCTCGACACCGGCAATCGCGACGTGACACTGTTCGGCATCACCGACACGATCCGCACACGCAACAACATCGTGCGCGGCGCCATCAACTATCGCTTTTAGAAGAGGCCACGCACGCGCTCGGATTTCGAGATACGGGCCGACGTGAGTCGGCCCGTCGTTTTGTCAAAAATGTTTTAAAAACACGCGATGTCAGCGCGTAAGAAGTTCCACATCAGAACGGAACTCGGAACTATGGTTGCCAATGTGTTTTTTGATGTGTTTTTTGTGCCACTCGTGACCGCTAAACGGCAGATTTACGAATACTTTACGACGTAATTCGTTGATGGAACTTCGACTCGCGGTTAAGCCCGCTCTCACATCAATAAGCTGGGGCGAACCGATGGGGTTGGGAACCAGCAAGCAAGTGAGGACGGATCGATGACACGTACAATTCTCGCGGCGGCCATGGTGTCGCTGTTTGCTGGTTCGGCGCTCGCCGCCGACATGCCGGCTCGCATGCCGGTCAAGGCTGCGCCGATGGCGGTGCCTTACTACAACTGGACCGGTTTCTACGCCGGTCTGAACGCTGGTTACGCCTGGGGTCGCCTGAGCGACAACACCAACGGCCTGACCTCGGACCCGAAGGGTTTCGCGGGCGGTGGACAGATCGGTTACAACTGGCAGGTCAACCAGCTGGTGTTCGGTATCGAAGCCGACTTCCAGGGTTCGGGCCAGCGTGAATCGGCTTCGGGCGTGCTGCCGGTCCTCGGCGCCACCACCGTTACCGACCGTATCCGCTACTTCGGCACCATCCGTGGCCGCCTCGGCTACGCCTGGGATCGCGCCCTCGTCTACGTGACCGGTGGCTACGCCTATCAGAACGTCGGCGTGGAAGTGACCAGCGCCGTGTTCGGCGCCGCGTCGGACAGCACCACCAAGGGCGGCTATGCCCTCGGCGGCGGCTTCGAATACGCCTTCGCCGGTCCGTGGACCGCTGGCCTCGAGTACCTCTATCTCGACAGCGGCAACACCAACGTGACCCTCGGTGGCACGACGTTCAGCGGCCGCGTCCGCAACAACGTCGTCCGCGCCAAGGTCAACTACCGCTTCTGATCCACGTTCAGGCGCTGATCTGGAAAGGGCCGGCTTCACGCCGGCCCTTTTCTTTTGGAGCCTGCCCGGCGGAAGATCCCCCGGTTGCCCGCCCGTGCGGGTCTGCGCCTGCTGTCCACCGGAATTGCGTTGTCCGCCACTGGCGAAAGGCTGGGGTTCACCCTACGTTCCGGTCTCTGACGGCCTTCTCTTCACTCTCGTCTGGGCGGCTTTCCGGCCGGCCCGCTCGGAGCGCCCCGCGCGTTCCCTATCCGCCACATGATGCGGGCGCGCCCGCGCAGGACCGACGAACGACCGGCTCATGAACGATCTCTTCGACAAGAGCGCCGCCGCGGCGCGCAAGAAGTCCGCTGCGCCCGCCCGCAGCGACAGCCGCATCATCGCCATTCGCGGCGCGCGCGAGCACAATCTCAAGAATGTCGACGTCGACCTGCCGCGCGACCAGCTGGTGGTGTTCACCGGCCTGTCCGGCTCCGGCAAATCATCGCTCGCCTTCGACACCATCTATGCCGAAGGCCAGCGCCGCTATGTCGAGTCGCTGTCTGCCTATGCGCGGCAGTTCCTGGAGATGATGCAGAAGCCGGACGTCGACCAGATCGACGGCCTGTCGCCGGCCATCTCCATCGAGCAGAAGACCACCTCGAAGAATCCGCGCTCGACCGTCGGCACCGTCACCGAGATCTACGACTATATGCGCCTCTTGTGGGCGCGCGCCGGCATCCCCTATTCGCCGGCGACCGGCCTGCCGATCGAGAGCCAGACCGTCTCGCAGATGGTCGACCGCATCCTCGCGCTGCCGGAAGGCACGCGCATCTATGTGCTGGCGCCGGTCGTCCGCGGGCGCAAGGGCGAGTACAAGAAGGAACTCGCCGAGTTCATGAAGAAGGGCTACCAGCGCGTCAAAATCGACGGCGCGTTCTCCGAGATCGGCGACGTCAAGCCGCTCGACAAGAAGTTCACCCACGACATCGACGTGGTGGTCGACCGTCTGGTGGTGCGGCCCGACATCGCCACGCGGCTCGCCGACTCGCTCGAACAAAGCCTCAAGCTCGCCGAAGGCCTCGCCATCGTCGAACTGGCGGACTCCAAGGCGACCGGCGCCACCGCCAATCGCGGCCGCAACGCCAACGCCGAGCGGCTGATCTTCTCCGAGAAGTTCGCCTGCCCGGTGTCCGGCTTCACCATTCCGGAGATCGAGCCGCGGCTGTTCTCGTTCAACAATCCGTTCGGCGCCTGCCCGAAATGCGGCGGCCTCGGCGTCGAGCAGCATATCGACGCCGATCTCGTCATTCCCGACAAGGACCAGACGCTGCGCAAGGGCGCGATCGCGCCGTGGGCGCGCTCGTCATCGCCCTATTACGTGCAGACGCTGGAGGCGCTCGGCAAGCACTACCGCTTCGCGCTCGACGCCAAGTGGAAGGACCTGCCGAAGAAGACGCAGGAGGCGATCCTTTACGGCTCCGGCGACGACAGCATCAAGTTCGTCTATGACGACGGCCTGCGCGGCTATCAGACCAAGAAGCCGTTCGAGGGCGTCATCACCAATCTCGAGCGCCGCTATCGCGAGACCGAGAGCGAATGGGCGCGCGAGGAACTGGCCAAGTATTTCACCGACAAGCCCTGCTCCGATTGCAACGGCTATCGGCTCAAGCCCGAGGCGCTGTGCGTCAAGATCGACGGCATGCATATCGGCCAGGTGTCCGAGATGTCGATCAGGACCGCGAACGACTGGTTCGCGGCGGTGCCGGCCAAACTCAGCAAGAAGCAGAACGAGATCGCGGTGCGGATCCTCAAGGAGATCCGCGACCGCCTGCGCTTCCTCGTCGACGTCGGCCTCGAATATCTGACGCTGGCGCGCGCGTCCGGCACGCTGTCCGGCGGCGAGAGCCAGCGCATCCGGCTTGCCTCGCAGATCGGCTCCGGCCTTACCGGCGTGCTCTATGTGCTCGATGAGCCGTCGATCGGCCTGCACCAGCGCGACAATGCGCGGCTCCTGGAGACGCTCAAGCGCCTGCGCGACCTCGGCAACACCGTAATCGTCGTCGAGCACGACGAGGACGCCATCAAGATCGCCGACTATGTGCTCGACATCGGCCCCGGCGCCGGCATCCATGGCGGCCGCATCATCGCCCGCGGCACGCCGGAGGACATCGAGGCCAATCCGGACTCGCTCACCGGCAAATATCTCACCGGCGAACTGGGCATCGACCTGCCGGAGCGCCGCACGCCGAACAAGCGCCGCATGCTGAAAGTGGTCAATGCGCGCGGCAACAATCTCAAGAACGTCACGGCGGAAATCCCGCTCGGCCTGTTCACCTGCGTCACCGGCGTCTCCGGTGGCGGCAAATCCACGCTGCTCATCGACACGCTGTACAAGACCATCGCCCGCAAGCTGAACAACGCCAGCGACGCGCCCGCCCCCTGCGACAAGATCGAGGGGCTGGAGCACATCGACAAGATCATCGACATCGACCAGTCGCCGATCGGCCGCACGCCGCGCTCCAATCCCGCGACCTACACCGGCGCGTTCACGCCGATCCGAGAATGGTTCGCCGGCCTGCCCGAGGCGAAGGCGCGCGGCTACGAGCCGGGCCGCTTCTCGTTCAACGTCAAGGGCGGCCGCTGCGAGGCGTGCGAGGGCGACGGCGTCATCAAGATCGAGATGCACTTCCTGCCGGACGTCTACGTCACCTGCGACGTCTGCAAAGGGAAAAGGTATAATCGGGAAACGCTCGACGTCACCTTCAAGGGCAAGTCGATCGCCGACGTGCTCGACATGACGGTGGAAGAGGCGCTGGACTTCTTCAAGGCGGTGCCGCGCGTGCGCGAGGTGCTCAAGCTGCTGCACCGCGTCGGCCTCGACTACATCAAGGTCGGCCAGCAGGCCACCACCCTCTCCGGCGGCGAGGCGCAGCGCATCAAGCTCGCCAAGGAATTGTCAAAGCGCGCCACCGGCCGCACGCTCTACATCCTCGACGAGCCGACCACGGGCCTGCATTTCCACGACGTGGCGAAGCTGCTCGAAGTGCTGCACGAGCTCACCGACAGCGGCAACTCGGTGGTGGTGATCGAGCACAATCTCGAAGTGATCAAGACCGCCGACTGGATCATCGACCTCGGCCCCGAAGGCGGCGACGGCGGCGGCGAGATCGTCGCGACCGGCACGCCGGAAGACGTCGCGCGCGTCAAGCGCAGCTATACGGGGCAGTTCCTGGCCCCGGTGCTGAAGAAGAGCAGGACGGGCAAGCGGAGGAAAGGGCAGCAGGCGGCGGAGTAAGGCGCTATGGCTTGTAGGTCAGCAAGGATTTCTGCGTCACGAGTGCTTGTCCTCTCGGCATAATGAAGTATTCACCGTTGGTGGCTTGACCAATGAACTTGTCAGCTACCATTTCTCGAAGGTTACGCTGGAACCGCGACTTGTTGCTGTCGCCCGACTTCTCATGCAGAAATTCAGCCATAGCGCTCGCGTTCTTCGTCAATAATACGAGCACTTCTTGCTTAGCACTGAGGTCATGACGTGTAATGAAAAGCTCGCCCTCCCGCTCCATAATCACAGGATACTCTTTGACCGAGAGCGCATCCACGATCTTCTGAGCCTCTCGCATTGGATAGCCGCCATACACCCTGACCAATTCGCACACCATCCACGTGGCGCTCGTCATAACGAATAGCGCGTCCATACTGTTGGCGTCGAATCCGCCAAGGTGTGCCGCGTCGCGGTTATTGCGAAAATCCAGCAACAGACGCAGCAGCGGAACAGTCTTCTGTCGAACGTGAGCGTCTATCGCGCCCGTGCTCTCAACGATATTCAGAATACGTGTCTTATCACGAGGTACGATATCAGTACCGAACGGCGTAACCGGCTCTCCGAGCAAATGCTGATATATGCGCAGCATGACCTCCGCGAACCGGCCGCCCTTCAGCTGTCCCGGTCCCCAATCATTCATCGCAAAGTGCTTCTTAATGTCGAGATACTCCTCGACCAACTTTGCGCTCAGCGCAGCAGGTATATCGGCGATCGTTATTGTCATTGACTAATTATCGCCTGGCTTCTTGTAGTCGCTCTCGACAAACTGCTCACCGGTGCTCGTGACAACGTAAGCTGGCTTATTGTCCTTCTTCTCCTTCGCCTCCATCATGTTACCTGCTTCGATGCAGCGCTTGATGTTCATGCTCATGTTAGACGGCAAACTATGCTTGGCGTCGCGATATCCCCTCACCAGATCGGCTTTGGTAAATGAGCCGATGCCCTCATGCGTCTCCAGATAGTACCCAACCGCCAGCGTGCGCTGAACGTCGGTGATCGGAGGATGTTTCAAGAGGAACTCGCGCATCGACAACCTCTTCTTCGTGGACACGTGGGCAACCGTGTTGCCGCCGCCACCGCCGACAGTGCCCACCTCAATCTTCGTGATGCGGGCATCTAAGCTCATGATCGCATCCAAGATCGCGTCAAGCTTCTCGTTGATCTCTGTATCCATGGATCAAATCTCTCGTTTGAAAGGGTCGCGGTCATGCCTCAGGTCGTCTTGCGCTTCATCAGGTCGTGGATGACGAAGTCCTCGCCGATGCGGGACAACGCGACGTAACCAGATCTCACGGAATCGAGGCGCCCGTATTTCTTTTTGGAAGAAAGGTCGCGCATCGACTGACTAACTTGCTTCGGCGGTCGAATGCCGCCTCTCCGGTAAAGCCCTACAATGTCGGACTCGTTGACCTCGGTCACATTCTCACTTTGGCGCGCCCAATAGAGCAATGCCGGTATCTCTTCCACCGCGCCTTTGGGCTGACACTTCGCGATGAAGTCGCGCAAGATGATGCCGGTGTCCGCGTGGCTACCACCATGCTCGCCAGCATCGCTCGCCGCCGCTGTGGCAGCAGGCTTCGCTTGGGAGCCTTGCAGCAAATGAACTAGAGCTTTCTCTTGCAGGTGCTCGGGAATTTCAAGATCGCGTATGAGCTCCATCGCTTCCTTGAGCTGTTCGTACTGCGGTGACTTTTTCAGCATGCGTCCCATCCAGATTAGGCTCGTGGAAGAAATAGATAAATCTTCTATTTTGTCAAGATATTCTATTTAAGATTATTAACCTAAAACTCCTCCTCCTGTTGATTGGCCCGCAGAGCGGGCTTGCGAAGCTGGGGCACCGTACACCACAACACGGGTGGGGCTGGACTTCGGCCAAAGCGCCCTATGTGCTTTCCGCCGCCGGGATAATGGACTCCCACAGGTTTTAACCGCCCGGCCCGCGACAAACGGAGAAAGGAACGCACACTGGAGCCGGGGAGCTATCAATGTCTGAGACCATTCATCCGGCGCGCGATGCCGTCGTCGCGGCGCCGGATTTCCGCTGGCTAAGTGGCGAAGACCTCGTGACTTTTTACGAAAGCGAGCGCGGCTATCAGCGCGGCTTCTGCAGCAAATGCGGTTCGCCAATCCTCAACCGCGCCGGGCCGAACTGGACCGCCCCCGC
Organism: Pseudomonadota bacterium; assembly: GCA_023386635.1. Lineage (GTDB taxonomy): Bacteria > Pseudomonadota > Alphaproteobacteria > Rhizobiales > Xanthobacteraceae > Pseudolabrys. The sequence continues at coordinate 3,860 of JAEWJH010000073.1, read as the reverse complement.
CGCGTTTCCGGATGGTCCGCCGCAATACGGCATCGCGCTCGCGCTGCTCGACGATCCGCCGGTGAAACCGGCGCTGCATTGCTTCGTCGCCAGCAAGGCGCCGTGGTACGAAATCGACGACGACCTGCCGCAATATCCGGACTACCCGCCGCCGGGTTGATGCGGTCAGCCCAATCTATCGAAACACACTCCGTCATGCCCGCGCGTGTCGCGGGCATCCACGTCTTGCTTTCGCATCCACAGCGCCAAAGACGTGGACGCCCGGCACAAGGCCGGGCATGACGGGGAGAGAGCGTGCCCCGCTTCAATAACTAAATCCGTCGCAACGTCTGCGGAACGCTCCCCTCACCCCTTCATCAGTTTCTCGTCCGCCGCGTTGGCGCGCTGCATCGCCGGGCGCGCTTCGAGCCGCTTGACGTAAGCGGCGAGCGCCGGCCGCTGCGGGATCATGCCGAACTGCATGCCCCAGCGCAGGCCCGCGCCGGTGACGACATCGGCGGCGGTAAACTGGTCGCCCATCAGGTAGGTCTTGTCCTTCAGCGCGCCCTCGACCACGTCGAGCAGCACATCGAGATCGCGATAGCCGATGGCGGTCGGTGGCGGCGCGGGATTGCGCGGAAATTTCGTGTCCATCATCGCCGGCTCGATCGCGCTCGGATTGAAGAACAGCCATTGCAGATACGGCCCGCGCTGCGGATCGCCGACCTGCACCGAAAGCTTCGCCTTGGGGAATTCGTCGGCGAGCAGGCAGCAGATCGCAGCCACTTCCGTGGTCACGACGCCCTTGTAGCGGATCGCCGGCACCTTCCCCTGCGGGTTGATGGCGCGATAGTCCGGCGCGTTCTGCGCGCCCGCTTTGAGGTCGATGAGATGCACGTCATAGGGCTCGCCCACCTCCTCCAGCATCCAGTGCACCACCATGCTGCGCGAGGGAACGGCATGATAGAAGGTGATCTCGGCCATGGGATGCTCCTGTCGGCGGATAACGGGTCGCGCCCGTTATAACCGCTTTCGCGGCAGCCTGAAGGCAACGCGGCCGCCATCACGCCGTTGACGCAACGCCGTCGCGTCCCCATCTTGCGCGGATGCAATCTCCCAGCACGACCGTGACCCGCAACGACAGCCGCTCCCGGTTCGAACTGGAGCAGGACGGCGCCACCGCCTTCGCCAGTTTCATCCCCGCGCCCGGCGTCGTCACCGTTACGCATACCGAGGTGCCGCGCGCCTTGCGCGAGGGCGGCATCGGCACGCGGCTCGTGCTCGGCATGCTCGACGATATCCGCGCCCGTGGCGAAAAGATCCGGCCGATGTGCTCGTTCGTGCGCCACGTCATCGCCCAGCATCCGGACTATGCCGACCTGGTGGCGTGAGGCCGCGAAAGCTCTTGACTTTCTTGAGCATTATAACCTTGACAAAGCACGGCCCATTCCCTAGATTTGGCACCATCAGGAGCCAAGCCCATGACCGACCTTCTCAAGAACCCGATCTTTCAAGACGAAACCGCCGCCCGCGAGTGGCTGGAGCGTCGGGTTTGGCCGGAAGGTCCGACCTGCCCCCATTGCGGCAATGCCGATCAAGCCAAGATCAAGAAGCTTGAAGGCAAAGCGCACCGCGCGGGCCTCTTTCAGTGCAACGAATGCCGCGAACAGTTCACGGTCACGGTTAACACCGTCTTTGAGCGCTCCAAGCTCCCGCTGACCAAGTGGCTCGCCGCGCTGTTCCTGATGACCGCCAGCAAGAAAGGCGTGTCCGCGCATCAGGTTCACCGCATGCTCGGCATTTCGTACAAATCGACGTGGTTCATGATGCACCGCCTGCGCGAAGCTATGCGCTCTGGCGGTCTTGAACCCCTTGGCGGTCGCGGCAAGGTTGTTGAAGCAGACGAAACCTACTTCGGCAAAGCCGAAACCCCGCACGTTTCTCCGAAGCGCAAGGGCCGTCCGTACACTAAGAACGGCAAGCAGTTTAACAACCGCCCGATCCTCGCTCTTGTCGAGCGTGGCGGCCATGTGCGCTCATTCCACGTTGCCGTCGCGGACCAAGAAACTGTCTGCAAGATCGTTCGCGAGAACGTCGCGACCGAAACTCATGTCCACACCGACGAAAGCAAACTCTACTCAAAGCCGATGATGAACGTTCGCAAGCATGAACGCATCAAGCATACCGCAGGCGAGTATGTGCGCGGCGATGTGACCACGAACACCGTTGAAAGCTACTTCTCAGTGTTCAAGCGCGGCATGCGCGGCACCTACCAGCATTGCAGCGAAAAGCATCTGCATCGCTATCTCGCGGAGTTTGACTTCCGCTACAACAACCGCATGTCCTTGGGCGTCAATGACACCATGCGCGCCGAGAACTTGGCAGAAGGCATCGTTGGCAAGCGCCTGACTTATCGACGGCCTGACGAAGCCTGATTTCAAGCATCAAGCGAAGCGCTTCCTGCGCTGGCGACGCAAACAAAGGACTCCAAAACCCAGCCTACCCAAGGCTAGAATTGCCCAAAAATGGACAACTAGCTGAGGGGGAAGAGATGGCTACAACTGATCTACATCGTTCCAAGCGGGGGGTGGCAGTCCTAGTCGCTTGCGTCGTTGAAACTCTAAATGAATCCGATCCATCTTTTCGAGAGCGTTTCTTAGAGAAGATGGGTCAGGCATATCGAAAATTGAAGGATGGCGACGGCGAGTCTGGCGAGTGGGGCGACGTGATTCAGGAGTTGGAGTTGCTGACTTGGACACGATCAATGCTCACCGGCTTTGATTTCATCAAGGGTCAAGGCAGACCATTCCTAGACGATTAATAAAAAAGCCCGGCCTATTTGCCGGGCTTCTTCTTTCCCTTCACGACTTTCTTTTTCACCTTCGGCTGCGGCGGACTCTTCGCCACCACGTCAACGGCGCGCTCAAAGCGCTGCCATGCGTCCGATTCAAATTCGATTTGCTGTTTAGCGGGCTTTTTCGTCATGACAACGCCTAAAACCTTCATGCCGTATCTAGACGAACACGCTAGAGCGATCGGCTACCTGTGCATTTTCTACAGCGCACTAGAAGACCGCGTAAATCAGTCGCTGGAGATACTTTCCGGCTTAGATGAGGATCTGAATCGGGTCTATACCAACCAAATTGATCTTAAGAAGAAAATTCCGATCCTCAACGCTTTGGCATTTACAAAAAGACCATCCGAGCAGTGGTACCGCGACATAGAGACCGTTAGCTGGGCCATTATCGAATGGGTAAGTCCCAAACGAAATCGCTTTGTCCACGACCAGTGGCTTAGCCTGCCGTCAGGCGCAGTCCGTTTCTACCAACGGACCAGGATACGGAAACCGCAATCTAGACAGCCACTGACTTTGACAACTGGAGAACGTATCCCGCAATTTGCGGGAGATATTTGGGCCTTGGTAGACGAAACCAAAGAGGTGTCTAACCTCCTGCGTCACCTGACTGCGGCTTACAAATCAGGCCGCGCTCAAAAAGAGCCAGATACACCTCTTCTGCGACCCTATCTGGACGTATGGCGAGATCGTCAAAAACGTCCTCGGGAATCCAATTCAAAAGAACCGGGAGAATAACCTCTGCAATCTCGGGCGCGCCAGCGTCACATTCGACACTGGGAATGTATGAATCTCGGGGCATGCTTTGTCAAGGTTATAATGCTCACTTTCTTCCTATGTGCCTATAATCCTATGTCCGTCCTGCTCGTCGAGGGGCGTCATCATGAGGCGTCTTGATGGTGGAGCAGGATTGCGGCGCCCGCGCGCAGGATTCGCACCCTGCGTCCGGGACGCCCCGGGTTTGCCGTCCGCCCCAACTAAGTGGGGCCGCCCAGATTAAAGGGCTGGACGCGGGCCGGACGAAGGC
>JAEWJH010000126.1 GCA_023386635.1 Pseudomonadota bacterium | reverse complement strand
CGGAAAGCTTCATCATCGACTCCGACCACTGGCGGCATTATTTCCTCGCGCTCGGCCTGGTCTGGGGTCTCGCGATTGCCAGCCTGAACGAACGGCGGGCGCGGCTACGCGCTGCAACCGGCATGCGATGACCACGATCGCGCTCGAGCCGCGAAGCTCCGCCGCAGCGACGCCACGCCGACGTATCGTCTTCCTCGGCACGGCCCATGACAATGGCGGCAGCTCGATCCTCGCGGGCGCGCTGGCGCAGCGCATGCGCGACGCCGGTCACGACGCGCAGGAATGGTATCTGTTCGGCTCGCAGGCGCACGGCATCGGGCCGCATCGGCGCGTACTGTGCGAAGGCTCGCGCTCCCGCTCGCCCACCAAGCTCATCGCGCTGACCCTGCATCTGCTGACCGAGCTACGCGCTCAAAGTCCTGACGCGATATTCGGCCTGCAGTCGCTGTCGAACCTGATGGCCGGTTTCGGCGGCGCGCTGCTGCGCATTCCGCACCGCATCGCCACGCACCACAATCCCTCGGACCGGCTCAATTCTGTTCTGATGCGGCTTGATGGCTTCGCCGGACGCAGCGGCGCCTATACACGCATCGTCGCTTGCGCCGAACAGGTCGCCGCAAGCTATCGGCGTGGCGGCGCGGCTTACGCGAAACGGCTATCGGTGATCGCCAATGGGCAAAGCGCACCGCAGATGATTCCGCGTCTCGAGGCGCGCGCGTTCTTCGATCTGCCGGAGGATGCGCGCGTGATCGGCCAGATCGGGCGGCTGAGTTTTCAGAAGAACCAGGATTTCACCCTCGATCTGCTGATCGCCAACCCCGATGTCACGTTGCTATTGATCGGCAGCGGCCCCGACGAAGCGGCACTCGCCGCGCGCAGCGCCGCGCAAGGTCTGCAAGCCCGCGTCCGGCATCTCCGCGCGCTGCATCATGAGCACATCGGGCATTTCTATTCGGCGATCGATGCCGTGGTGTTCCCGTCGCGGTTCGAGGGTCTGAGCCTCGCCGCGATCGAAGCCATCCATGCCGGCGTGCCGATGCTGGCGTCCGACATTCCCTCGTTCCGGGAAATGTTCGCGGCTTCACCCTGGGCAACGCAAAACCTGCTGCTGCCGATCGAACGGCCGGTCGTGTGGTCGGAACGGCTGCGGCTCTGCTTCACCGATCCGGCGTGGCGCACGCAGGCCGGCGCGGCGTTTGCGGAAATCGCGCCGCAATTCTCGTTCGACGCCATGGCGCAGCGCTATCTGGCGCTGCTCGACGGCAAATAAAAAATATTTGAAAACAAAGGTTTAGCTGGTCGGGGCGGCGGGATTTGAACCCACGACCCCCAGTCTCCCAGACTGGTGCGCTAACCGGGCTGCGCCACGCCCCGACCGAAGCGCGCGGACTATAGGGACGCATGTGAGCGGGTGCAACACCGCCCGGTCATCATCCGAAAACAAAAAAGGGTCGGTGCGAATCGCCCGAGCCTTTCGCAGTGTCGGGGAGCAAAATGCCCTACTTCGCGTAGACGAACCGTTCCGCCAGCGCGTCGTTGACGGCGAACCACTGGTGCTGTTCGTCGCGGAACGCGCGCCAGTCATCATAGATCGCCTTGAAGCCCGCGCTCTTGGCGCTCTCCTCGGCCAATGCCTCATCGGTCGCCTTGCGCAGCGCGGCGACGATCTGCGGCGTGTAGAACGAGAGCTTGGTGCCTCCGGCGACCAGTTCGCGGATCGCCTTGGCGTTCTTGGCGTCGTAGGACGCCAGCATCTCGATCTCGGCCTCACGGCACGCCGCCTGCAGCGCGGCCTTGTAGACCGCCGGCAGCTCATTCCACGCCTTGAGATTGATATAGAGGGCGGTCGAGGCACCAAGCTCGATCACGCCCGGCGCGTAGTAATACTTCGCGACCTTCTGCAAACCGAACTTCTGATCGTCGTAAGGCCCGACCCATTCCACCGCGTCGATCGCGCCGCGCTCGAGCGACGCATAGACATCGCCGCCGGCGATCTGCTGCGGCACCACACCGAGCTTGGCCAAGACCTTGCCGCCGAATCCGGCGACACGCATCTTCAGGCCCTTGAAATCGTCCGGCGTCTTGATCTCCTTGCGGAACCAGCCGGCCATCTGCGCGCCGGTGTTGCCGCATGGGATCGCCTTGATGCCGAAGCGGGCATAGAGATCGCCCATCAGCTTCTGGCCGTTGCCCTGATAGTACCACGCATTGTGCTGGCGCGGCGTCATGCCGAACGGCACGCCGGTATCGAAGATCAGCGACGGATCCTGACCGAGATAATAGAAGCCCGCAGAGTGGCCGAGTTCGACCGTGCCCTTGCCGACGCTTTCCAGCACGGCGAGACCCGGCACGATTTCACCGGCCGCGAACGCCTGAATCTGGAAACGGCCCTCGGTCAGTTCCGCGACCTTGCTGGCGATCGTCGGCGCCGCCGTGAACACGGTGTCGAGGCTTTTCGGGAAGCTCGACGTCAGCCGCCATTTCAGCGCCGGCAGCGACTGAGCGATCGCCGGCGTGGCGATCACGGCCGGAACGGCGCCGGCGGCGGCCATGAATTTGCGGCGGTTCATTTTGCGAAGTTTCATGATGCACTCTCTACGATGCGATTCTTATGACGCGATTTCGTTATGCGATCTTCCTGGCTGCGGTCGGATTCGCCGGCGCCAGACAATCGGGATGGTCGCGCAGGACACGCCGCGCCCAATAGGCGAAGGTCATCCCGACGATGAGCGGCTTGAGCAGGAAGTCGCGGGATTCTTCCGCGAGCGCGGCCGGCACCGGACGGATTTGTCCGGCGGCCGAGGCGCGCAGTTGCAGATCGGCGGCGCGCTCCAGATAGACGGCAAGATAGGCCGCCTCCTCGACATTGCGCCCTGCGGTGAGCAGGCCATGATGCGCGAGCAGCAGCGCCTGCTTTTTGCCGAGCGCCTCGGCGATGATCCGGCCTTCGTCGTCGGCGATCGGCAGGCCCGGCCATTCCGGCAACCACGCGCAATTGTCATGGAACGGCGTCGCGTCCATATGGCCGACGACAAGATCGCTCTTGATCATCGACAGCGCGGAGGTCGCCGGCGGATGGGTATGGAGGATGCAGTTCACATCCGGCCGCTCACGATAAACCCACAGATGGAAGCGTGTTGCCGGGTTCGGGATGCCCTCGCCCTTGAGCACATGGAGGTCGTCGTCGACCAGCACCAGATTGTCCTGGCTTGCCTCGTCGAAACCGGCGCCGAGCCGCAACGTCCAGTACGTCCCCGGCTCGCGGCCGCGCGCGCTGCACTGGCCGGCAAGCCCGCCGAAATGCCCGTTCTCGGCGAGGATATGCGCCGCGAGGATCAGCGATTCCTCGACGCTCCAGGGATTGGGTTTGAAATGCGCGTTGATTTCACGATCGACGCGCGAGGCGAATTTTTGTTTGTCGGCGGCGGCGGTGGTCATGCCGTTGTCCTCTCGGCGGTTCGGAAACTGGCGCGGTGAAGCGGTATCCTATAAGATATTTTCTGTATCTCAAGAGAAACAGGCCTGTCAAAGCGAGAACCGGTGATGACCGCCCCGCCCACCGAAAGCCCGATGAAACGTTTCGCGCAGCAGGTGCGTGAACGGCGGACGCTGGCGAAGCTGACGCTGGCGGAACTGGCCGAGCGCTCAGGCGTGACCAAGGCGGCGATCTCCAAGATCGAGCGGCGCGAGACACAGCCGTCGCTCGACGTCGCCGCGCGGCTCGCGGAAGCGCTCGGCGTCACGCTGTCGGAAATGCTGCATCAGACGCCGCGCGCGCGGGTTGTCGTGCTCAAGCCCGGGGACCAGGTGGTGGCGCGCTCCCGCGACGGCGGCATTACGCGCCGTGTGCTGTCACCGACCTTCGATCAATCGGGCCTCGAGTTCATCCAGTTCGAGATCGCGGCCGGCGCCAGTTCCGGCGTGTTTCCGCCGCACCGCTACGGCACCGAGGAATACATCTTCGTCCAGCAAGGGCAGATGACGCTGCGCATCAACGACGAAGAGGTTTTGCTCTCGGCCGGTGACAGCCTCTATTACGAAGCGCAATGCACGCACGAATTGATCAACACCGGCAGAAAGCCCGTGATCGGCTTCGCCGTGATCAGGCGTTGATTCTCCTCGAACTCAACGGCGATCGGCCGCCGTCACCGCCTGCAACGGATCGAGGACGCCGGCGCCGGTTTCATCGGCGCGCGCGCCGGCACGACGATCGGCCGTCGTCGTCAGCAAACGCCGCACCTCGGCCGGCGACGCCGTCGGACGACGCGCGAGAATGAGCGCCGCGGCGCCGCTGACATAAGCGGCAGCCACGGACGTTCCGGTCGTCATCTGATAGGCGCTGCCCGGCGACGGCACCAGAATATCGACGCCAGGCGCAGCGAGCCGCACCTGCGGCCCGCGATTGGCACGCGCGAACAGCTTGTCGTCCGCATCGACCGCAGTGACGCCGATCACCTCGCGATAAGCGGCAGGATAAAGCGGCGGCGAGCGCGGCCCGGCATTGCCGACCGCCGCCACCAGCACCATGCCGGCCGCGCTAGCGCGCGTCAGCATCTCCGCCAGCAGCGGATCGGCCGGACCGGCGAAGCTCATATTGACGATCTTCGCATTGCGCTGATGCGCCCAGTCGATCCCTTTCAGGATGGCGAAGGTTGTGCCCGCGGCGCTCGCACCATCGTCGAAGGCGCGCACCGCGATGATCCGCGCGCGCGGCGCGATGCCGGTGAGCCGCGCATGCGAGGCGATGGCGCCCGCCATGCCGGTGCCATGAGCATGCGGCGACGCCGCACCGCCCAGTGCATCGAATGTCTCGGTGACAGCGCCGGCGAGATCGGGATGCGCGCGGTCGATCGCGGAATCGATCACCGCGACGACAACGTCATCGCCCCCGGTGATCTTGTGGAGGTCGCGCAGCCGCAGCTTGTCGATGACATATTGCACGGCCGGAACCGGTGTCGGCGCGGCGTCAGCCGGCGCCGCGGCGGCTTGCGCCAGAGCGTAAAGGTAATTCGGTTGCGCCGACGCTACGATGCCGCCGCGCGACAAGGCACGGATCACCTGCGCCACCGAGGCGTTATTGTCGATCCGCAGGCGATAGACCGCATGACCGGTCAACCCGAAGCTCTGCGTCTCCAGCACGGCGAGCTGCAGGCGGCGGAACAGCGCATCGCGCGCGGCCGGCCGCAGCGTCGTTCGCGTCACCACCAACACCTCGTTCGGCACGAAGCGCGTTTCGAGGCGCGGCGGCGCGCGGAAGCGGCCGTTGTTATTATTGCCGCGTTGCGGGTTTCGAGCCGTACGGACCGGCTGCACCGCCGTCACGGCATCGGGAAACAGCAGCGGCGAGATCGCCCAGCCGACGGGGCCGAGGAAGCAGCCGAGCGTCGAACGCCAGACTTCGGTGACGGTCATCTCCCGCTGCAGGATCAGCGTGCCGAGCATCGGGGAGACTGCCGCGCAGACCGGCGCGGCGATCGCGTAGATACCGAGCGGCGTCAGCGCGGTGCTGCTGCTGACAACCGGGACAGGCGTCGGCGTGGGCGTCGGACCACCCTGCGCGGCAGCGTCACGCGGCGTGGCGGCAAACAGCATGCCCAGAACCGCGACGATCCAGCCGGCCCGTCGCAACATCCGGTTCATCAGCGCGATCCGCTGCCGGCCAGGAGCTTTCGGCACTCGCCGAGTTCATGCAGCGCCGTCTGCAGCTTGCGCAGATCCTCGCGCGGCAATCCGGCGGCGACCACCGCGGGCGCGGCGGCAGGTCGCGGCGGCGGCGGCGCGGATGGCGCCGCTTCGGCGATTTCCTCGAGCGGCGGCGCAAAGCGATCCACCGGCGCGACCTGCGGCAACGGCGCCGACTGCAACGGCGGTTCGCGGCGCAACGGTTCATCAGCCTCGTTAAGATCGCGTCCGATCAGCGAGGTCAGCCGATCGCGCAGGCCGCGGCGCGGCGCTTCGTCCTCCGTCTCTTCGCTGTCGCCGTCTTCCGCGACGTCGATCTCGTCATCGGCGGCGTCGCCATCCTGCGCACCGGCGCGATGCGGCGGCTGCGGCGCGTCGGTCTGCCACACCGCCTGCACGAACTTCACGCCCTGCTCGGCAAGAATGCGCTGCACGCCGCGAATGGTGTAGCCCTCGCCGTACAGGAGATGGCGCACCCCGCGCAGCAGATCGATGTCGTCTGGCCGGTAATAGCGGCGGCCGCCGCCGCGCTTCATCGGACGGATGTCGCGGAACCGCGTTTCCCAGAACCGCAGGACGTGCTGCGGCAGGTCGAGTTCGTCAGCGACCTCGCTGATGGTGCGAAAGGCCGCTGGATCCTTCTGGTCCAAGGCCGCCTGCTCCCTGTCGCGCCGCGTCACTCGGTGACAGCGTGGCCGTTGATACGTTGCTTGAGGATCGCCGACGGCTTGAACACCATCACCCGCCGCGGCGAGATCGGCACTTCGGTTCCCGTCTTCGGATTACGGCCGACACGCTGGCCCTTCTTGCGCACGACGAACGAGCCGAACGACGACAGTTTCACCGTCTCGCCGCGCTCAAGGCAGTCGGTGATCTCCTTGAGGACCAGTTCCACCAACGAGGCGGATTCGGTCCGGGACAGCCCGACTTTTTGATAGACCGCCTCGCAGAGATCCGCGCGCGTCACTGTTTTGCCGCTCATCGCCTGCCCCGCTTCCGGCGAAGGATTATCTAACTGAAATCTAAAGGATATTACGGCGCGACAGGCGCCGGGGTCAACCAGTTCGGCAAGCTTGTTTTACCAGCGGACCAGAACGGCTCCCCAGGTGAAGCCGCCGCCCATGGCCTCTAACATCACCAGATCGCCGCGCTTGATGCGGCCATCGCGCACCGCCACGTCGAGGGCGAGCGGGATCGAGGCTGCCGACGTGTTGCCGTGGCGGTCAACGGTGATCACCACCTTTTCGGGCGCGATTCCGAGCTTTTCCGCGCTGTCGTCGATGATGCGCTTGTTGGCCTGGTGCGGCACGAACCAGTTGAGGTCCTGCGCGGTATAGCCGGTCGCCTTGAACGCATCGCGGATCACGTCGGTGACCATGACGACCGCATGCTTGAACACGGCCCGACCCTCCATCCGCAGCTTGCCGACGGTGCCGGTGGAGGACGGACCGCCGTCCACATAGAGCTTGGATTTGTGCCGGCCGTCCGAACGCAGGCACGAGACCAGCACCCCCCGGTCTTCCCGCTGGCCCGGCTGTTCCTGCGCTTCCAGCACCAGCGCGCCGGCGCCATCGCCGAACAGCACGCAGGTGGTCCGGTCCTCCCAGTCGAGGATGCGCGAGAACGTCTCCGCGCCGATCACCAGAGCCCGCTTGAACGTGCCGGCGCGCAACAGGCTGTCCGCCGTCGCCATCGCATAGACGAAGCCGGAGCACACCGCCTGCAGGTCGAACGCCGCGCCCTGGGTGATGCCGAGATTGGTTTGCACCGACACCGCGCTTGCCGGGAAGGTCTGATCCGGTGTCGACGTCGCGAGCACGATCAGATCGATGCTCTGAGCGTCGATCCCGGCATGGGCCAGCGCGGCTTTCGCCGCCTGCGTCGCGAGATCGGAGGTCAGTTCGCCGTCGGCGGCGATGTGGCGCTCACGGATGCCGGTGCGCTGCACGATCCACTCGTCGGTGGTATCGACCTTGCTCGCCAGTTCGGCATTGGTGACGGCGCGGGCCGGCAGATAGGAGCCGCACCCGAGAACAACAGACCGCAGGGTCATCACAAAGCGGCCTCGGGAACCGTGGCGGCGGCAGCGGCTGTGGCTTGGTCGCGGCCCAGCGCTTGCGTGATCTTGGCGAGCAGTTCGTAACGCACCATGTCATATCCAATATCGATCGCCGCCGCGAAGCCTTCGGCGTCGGTGCCGCCGTGGCTTTTGATGACGATACCGTTCAATCCCAGAAACACGCCGCCGTTGGAGCGACGCGGATCCATCTTCTCGCGCAGGGTCTTAAACGCCTGCCGCGCAAACAGATAGCCCAGCTTCGCCCGCCATGTGCGATTCATGGCGCTGCGGAGATAGTAGGCCAATTGCCGCGCCGTGCCTTCGGCGGTCTTGAGCGCGATATTGCCGGCAAAGCCCTCGGTGACGATCACGTCCGCCGTCCCCTTGCCGATATCGTCGCCCTCGACGAAACCGAGATATTCGAAATGCGGCACCGGGTTTTCGCGCAGCAGCTGCGCGGCGTCCCGAACCTGCTCCACGCCCTTCACTTCCTCGATGCCGATATTCAGCAGCCCCACCGTCGGCCGTTCGAGGTCGAACAGCACGCGCGCCATGGCGCTGCCCATGCCGGCAAGCGCGACCAGATGCGCGGCATCGGCGCCGATCGACGCGCCGACATCGAGCACGACGGACTCGCCCTTGATGTTCGGCCACAGGCAGGCGATCGCGGGGCGCTCGATCCCGGCCTGCATCTTCAGGTTGAAACGCGACATCGCCATCAGCGCGCCGGTGTTGCCGGCGGAGACCACCGCATCGGCCTCGCCTTTCTTCACCGCGTCGATGGCTTTCCACATCGACGACTTGCCGCGGCCATAGCGCAACGCCTGGCTCGGCTTTTCGTCCATCTTGATGGCAATGTCGGTATGAACGACATCGGCCCGGGTCTTGAGCCGCGGCTGCTGGGCCAGGATCGGCGCAATCACCGCGCTGTCGCCGAATAACGTGAAATCGATGTCGGGATGGCGCGTCAGCGCGATCTCGGCCGCCGGAATGACCACCGACGCGCCGTGGTCCCCGCCCATGGCGTCGAGTGCAATGCGAACCTTATCCGACATCAACGACCGTCTCTTTGCCTGTTCGATCCGCGCAAATCCGAGCGCCGTCTCGGGCAATCGGCTGGCAAGACGTCGTGCGGAATCCGGCAAGAAATCTGACGCGAGATCTGGCGGGAACCGATGGACGCCGGAGGACGGCCAGAGGCCGCCAACTTCCGGGCGACAATAGCGGCTCGGCAGCCCATGACAACGCCCAAGACAACGCCCAAGACAACGCCCATGACAACGCCCATGACAACGGTTGTATACGATGGCGATAGGGCGACTCAGCTTCCACCCTGGCCCTCGTTCCGCTTGAGCGCCGCCAGCACAGCAAAGGGATTGGGCCGCTCGGGCTCCGAGGCGTCCCCGGCAATGCGGGTTTCGAATTCCACGCCGGATTTGCGCGGATAAGGGTCGATTCCGAGGATCAGGAACTCGATCGCCACGCCCGCCAGGTCGACCGACCGGCCGATCATCGGCTCGCGGGGGTCCCGGTCATCCGGGTCGCCGGAAACCTCGATTTCCGCCTCATCGTTCCGCAACGAGGGCGAAAAGGTCAGATCGACCTCTTCGCGGATGGTGTTCACCAGCGGCTCGAGGGTGACCACGCAGGTCTGTCTCACCTCGCCTTCCACCCACCCGGCCACACGCAACCCGTCGCCACGGTGGCTGACATCGAAATGCGCGACCAGACGGTCCACGGCATTGACCGCCGCCAGCGTGGCGATCGCAGGCAGGACCGCCGTCGGTGCGGCGAGTTCGACGTGGCGGCCGGCCTCCGGCACTTCGTCGAGAGTGATCGACACGCTCCAGCCAAGGGAGTCGCGTGGTTTTCCAGCTTTGTTCATCGGGTCTCCGCCAGCGCCGCCTGTTGCGGGTCGGGAAACGCGATGCCATCGGTCTCCCAGTGCGCGGGGTCCTGTCCGCGCAACGTATCGTGGCTCATCCGGACATAGGCGGCGATGACCCGCGCCGCCACCGATTGGCCTGCGCGCGTCTGCTCGGGAGCTTTCCCCGGCATCCCGTCGTTCAGGTTGCGGATCACCAGTTGTTCCAGCGCGTCGAGACCGGGGGCCGCGAGAGCCTGGTCATAGGCCCGCAGCCGGCCGTAGACGGCCTCGCCGATCGCCTTCATCTGCTTGGGGACCTTGAGATCGCTGATCCCCATTTCCCGCAGATTGCCATCCATGTCCCGGCAAAAAAGGTCGAACAGCCCCTGCGCCAGCGGCTCAGTATCGGCTCCGCTGCCCCGCAGGCGGTCCAGCACCAGTGCGAGATGGAGCACGATCATGTCGAAACGGCCGTTAACCGTATCCGGAATGCCAAAATCCCGGTAAAACGCCGGGCTTCGCGCCTGCGCCACGATCATGCCATACAGGGTGGCGATGGTTTCCTGCCGGTCACTTGGCTGACGGCGAAATCGAGTCCATATCATCGGGCTGTCGTCACGGATTGGCCGGCCGGGCCGGACGGGCTATGTGGGGCGCCGGGTACGTGAACGTGCCCGGGGATGCAAGTGCGAAATCCAGCGAAATCGGGCGAAATGGCAAAGCAAGACATGCGTGCTGCGGCTTTCAACGTGAGAACGGAACAGCGCGCGCGTGTGCGCCGGCGGGCGATGGTCACAGCGGTCGCGCTGACCCTGGCCTTCGGGCTCGGCGGCTGCGGCGGCTATTTCAGCGAGACCTTTCAGCGGGGCTATGTGCTCCCCGAAGGCGCGCTGGAGCAGATTCCGATCGGCGCGTCGCAGGATCAGGTGCTGATCGTGCTCGGCACCCCTTCCACCGTCGCCACGGTCAGCGGCGAGGCGTTCTATTACATCTCGCAGCGGACCGAGCGTCCTGTCGCCTTCATGCACGAGGACGTCAAGGATCAGCGGGTGATCGCGGTCTATTTCGACAAGAACCGCAAGGTCCAGCGACTTGCGAACTACGGCATCAAGGACGGCAAGGTCTTCGATTTCATCAGCCAGACCACCCAGACCGGCGGCGAGGAACTGGGCTACCTGCGATACATCTTCAAGATCGTCGGCTAATCCACTCTAAAATCTGGATTTAACTGAAAACAAAAACCCCGCGACAGTGTCGCGGGGTTTTTCGTCTCAGACACTCCTCAGGACCGGCTCCGAAGGAGCCGGCCCTGAATGAGCAAGTTCTTAGTGAGCCAGGATCGCCAGCAGCAGCAATGCCACGATGTTGGTGATCTTGATCATCGGGTTCACAGCCGGGCCGGCCGTATCCTTGTAGGGGTCGCCGACGGTGTCGCCGGTCACCGACGCCTTGTGCGACTCCGAACCCTTGCCGCCGTGATGGCCGTCTTCGATGTACTTCTTGGCGTTGTCCCATGCGCCGCCGCCCGAGGTCATCGAGATCGCGACGAACAGACCCGTCACGATGACGCCCAGGAGCATCGCACCAACCGCCGAGAACGCCGCGCCCTTACCAGCCGCGCCACCGCCCGCGATGAAGTAGATCGCGACGAAGACGACGATCGGCGACAGCACCGGCAGCAGCGACGGGATGATCATTTCCTTAATCGCCGCCTTGGTCAGCAGGTCGACGGCCTTGCCGTAGTCCGGCTTGCTGGTGCCCTTCATGATCCCCGGATCCGCGCGGAACTGACGCCGCACTTCCTCGACGATCGCGCCGGCGGCACGGCCGACCGCGGTCATGCCCATCGCCGCGAACAGATACGGCAGCAGGCCGCCGAACAGCAGACCGACGACGACGTAGGGGTTGGTCAGCGCGAAGTCGGTCTGCACGCCCGCGAAGTAAGTGTGCTTGGCCGAGTTGGCGATGAAGTACTTGAGGTCCTCGTTGTAGGCCGCGAACAGCACCAGCGCGCCGAGGCCCGCGGAGCCGATCGCATAACCCTTGGTGATCGCCTTGGTGGTGTTGCCGACCGCGTCGAGCGCGTCGGTCGACTTGCGCACCTCTTTCGGCAGGCCCGCCATTTCGGCAATGCCGCCGGCATTGTCGGTCACCGGACCGAAGGCGTCGAGCGCGACCACCATGCCGGCGAGCGCGAGCATCGCCGACACCGCGATGGCGATGCCGAACAGACCGGCGAGACCATAGGCGGCGAGAATGCCGGCAATGATCACCAGCGACGGCAGCGCAGTCGATTCGAGCGACACCGCGAGGCCCTGGATGATGTTGGTGCCGTGGCCGGTCACCGACGCCTGCGCAATCGACTTCACCGGACGGAAGTTGGTGCCGGTGTAGTATTCGGTGATCCAGATGATCAGACCGGTCACGATCAGGCCGACAACGGCGCAGAGATAGAGATCCTTGCCGGTGAAGCTGACGCCCTGCAGCGGGCCGAAGCCGATCAGCGCGTAGACGACGTAGCCGATCGCGAACAGCGACAGCACCGCCGAGGCGATGAAGCCCTTGTACAGCGCACCCATGATCGACTGGCTGGCGCCGAGCCGCACGAAGAACGTGCCGATGATCGAGGTGACGATGCAGGCCGCGCCGATACCGAGCGGCAGCAGCATCATGGTCGACAGCAGCGGACCGCCGGCGAAGAAGATCGAGGCCAGCACCATGGTCGCGACCAGCGTCACCGCGTAGGTCTCGAAAAGGTCGGCCGCCATACCGGCGCAGTCGCCGACGTTGTCACCGACGTTGTCGGCGATGGTCGCCGGGTTGCGCGGATCATCCTCCGGGATGCCCGCTTCGACCTTGCCGACGAGGTCGCCGCCGACGTCCGCACCCTTGGTGAAGATGCCGCCGCCGAGACGGGCGAAGATCGAGATCAGCGAAGCGCCGAAGCCGAGCGCGACGAGCGCGTCGATCACCAGGCGATCGTTCGGCGCCTTGCCGAGCGGACCGGTGAGAACGGCGTAATAGACGGCGACGCCGAGCAGCGCGAGGCCGGCGACGAACATGCCGGTGATCGCACCTGACTTGAACGCCAGCGAGAGACCGTCGCCGAGCGAGCCGATCGCCGCCTGCGCGGTGCGCACGTTGGCACGCACCGACACGTTCATGCCGATGAAGCCGGTCGCGCCGGAGAGGATCGCGCCGATGGCGAAACCGACCGCCACGAGCCAGCCGAGGCCCCAGCCCAGGATCACGAAGATGAGGACGCCGACGATACCGATCGTCGTGTATTGCCGCTTGAGATAGGCCTGCGCGCCTTCGCGCACGGCAGCGGAGATTTCCTGCATCTTCGCGTTGCCGGCATCGGCCTTCATCACCGAACCGATGGCCCAGATGCCATAGACAATGGCAAGGCAGCCGCAGAGAATGATCAACCAGAGAGCCGACATGTAATCCTCGGATGTGACGGGTGGGCGGTGACCCGCAGCCGAACACAGCCGGCAGCGCTCTCAGCGCCCCCCTCGGACGAAAAGTGGCGGGACATTGCCAAAAACATGGCAGCGGCGCAATGCGAGCGCCGCCGCCATCGACAGGGACTTTCGGCGGGTAGCGGAAGCGCCGGCGGGCCGCTCAGGCCGCGCGCCGCCGCGACAGCGACAGCCACACCAGCATCGCCGCCGCCCCGATGATCAGCGGGAAAAACACTTCATTTACAAAGGCCCAGCCCAACGTCGCGAGAATCTTGCCCGATGCGAGCGAGCCGATCGCCATGCTGCCGAACACCAGGAAGTCGTTGAACGCCTGCACCCGGTTGCGCTCGGACGGCCGGTGGCATTCAGTGACCATGGTGGTCGCGCCGATGAATGCGAAGTTCCAGCCCACTCCGAGGAGAATCAGTGCCGCCCAGAAATGCGCCACGGTGAGTCCGCTCAACCCGACCATCGCCGCCGACACCAGCAGCGCCAGCCCGACCGCGATCACCCGCGTCACCCCGAATCGCAGGATCAGCGAGCCGGTGAAAAAGCTCGGGCCATACATGGCGATGACATGCCACTGAATCGCGAGGCTCGCATCCGTAACGGTGTGGCCGCAGTCGACCATGGCGAGCGGGGCCGCCGTCATCATCATGTTCATGCCGGCATAGGAGACGACGCCGCACACGACCGCGGTGGCGAAGCGCAGCGACCGCACGATCTCCGTGAGCGGGCGCCCCTCTTCCTGCTGCGCCTCGATCACCGGCTTCGGGATGCGGACGAACACCAGCACCACGCCGGCGAGCAGCGCCACGCCCGCCTGCGCCAGATAGGTCATGGCGAACAGGTAAGGCGGCCACAGATCCTTGGTGAAGATGACGATCTGCGGCCCGATCAGCCCGGCGAACAGCCCGCCGGCCAGCACCCACGACACCGCCTTCGGCCGGAACGCCTCGCTCGCCGTATCGGCGGCGGCGAAACGGTAGGACTGGTGCGCGGCGGCATAAAGCCCGCCGGAGAACGTGCCGGCGAGAATCAGCGGGAACGATGCCTGCAGCACCGCGAGGCAGGAGATCAGCCCCGCGAGCACGCCGAAGACCGTCCCGGCCTGCAGCGCGAACCGGCGGCCATAGCGCCGCGCCAGATAGCCGACCGGCAGGGTGCCGACCCACATGCCGATGACCATCATGGTGATCGGCAGCGTCGCCAGCCCCCTGTCCGGCGCATACATGGCGCCGACGATGGCGGAGGTCGCGACGATGACGGTGTTGTTGCCGCCGGCGAGCGCCTGCGCGAGCGCGAGCACCAGCGCGTTGCGGCGCGCCAGCCGGTCGTCGTCGGCGATGGGCTTGGTGACAACAGTCTCGACTGCCGACATCGGCGCGGGCCCCCCGGACCTGGTCTCCGAACCCGCGACAGTCTGTCAGCGGTGGAAGAGCGGGCCTTCTATCCGGCCTGACCGTGGAACACCATTGCCGAAATCGGCTGGCTGGGATGACACCCGTTTCGCGGCCTCAGCCGAAGGCCCCCGGATGCCGCAGCGTGGCCTGCCGGGCCTCCGCCAGCGAGCGTGCGCCGATCTGCCCCAGCGACGAGCTGAGTTCGTCCATGAACAGGTCGATCACATGCGCCGGACCGCGGTCGCCAAGCGCCGCCAGCCCCCACAGGAACGCCTTGCCGGCAAAGGCCGCGTCCGCGCCGAGCGCCAGCGCGCGCGCCACGTCGTGGCCGCTGCGCACGCCGCTGTCGATCACCACCGTTGCCCTGCCGCCGACGGCGCGCACGATCGACGGCAAGCAATCGATCGACGGCATCAGCGCCTCGATCTGCCGGCCGCCATGGTTCGACACCCAGATGCCGTCGATGCCGAGCGCCACCGCGCGCTCCGCATCGGCCGGATGCAGGATGCCCTTGAGCAGCATCGGTCCCTTCCACCGCTCGCGATACAATGCGATCTCGTCCCACGAAAACGCGCCGCCCATCTGCGCGCGCGCGAAACGGATCGTGTCGTTGGTGCCCGTGCCCGGCGGCAGATAATCGCCAAGGGTCGCGAAGCGGGGCATGCCATGGCGCAGCATCGCCAGCAGCCAGGCCGGACGGCGGATCATCTCCCACAGCATCCGCGCATCCGGCCTGAATTCGGAGGCGAGACCCGCCCGCGCCTCGCGCGAGCGTGTGGTGCGCACCGGCACGTCCAGCGTCAGCGTCAGCGTCTTCACACCCGCCGCCGCGGCGCGCCGCACCAGATCGAAGCCGATCTTGTGATCGTCGATGGCGAACCGATAGAGCTGCAGCCAGAACACATCGGGCGCGATCGGGGCGATCTCCTCGATGGTCGCGCCGCCCGCGACGCCCAACGTATACGGCACACCGGCGGCCTGCGCCGCGCGCGCCAGGAGCTTGTCGGCACC
The DNA here is from genome assembly GCA_023386635.1 of Pseudomonadota bacterium. Taxonomy (GTDB): domain Bacteria; phylum Pseudomonadota; class Alphaproteobacteria; order Rhizobiales; family Xanthobacteraceae; genus Pseudolabrys. The sequence continues at coordinate 982 of JAEWJH010000126.1, read as the reverse complement.
GGGCCAGACCAGCGCCGGCCCGCCCATGGGCGCGACGCCGAGCGGCGCGTTATAGCGCGTGCCGAACAATGTCGTTTCGATCGGCGGCAGTTTGTTGGTGACGCCGTAGCGCGGCACGAACTTGAAGGCGTCGAACGCCGCCCAGTTGTGATCGATGCCGACATCGGAGCCGGCGCCGCCATCGCCATATTCGAACGCGAACAGCGGCACATGCGAGGGTGCGGCGCGCCGCAGCCACGCGGTGGTCGGAAAGCGGCGATGCACCTGCATGTAGTCGGCGCGCGGGCGATAGGCCGGCAGGGTTTTCGGAGCGGCGGTGGTGTCGTGCATGGCCGACCCTAACAGGGCGGCTGCGGAGTCTCCAACAGCGTGCAGTTCAGGGAGGTTTTGCGGCCCATCCTTCGAGACGCATTGCTCCGCAATGCTCCTCAGGATGAGGTCCGACTGTGGGCACCAAGGGTCCCCCTCATGGCGAGGAGCCGCACCGAAGCTCCCAGAGCGAAGGCGGGCCGTCTCGAACCATGAGGCCGAGAGCGTTCGCGCATCGGACTCACAAATGACTGAACGACAGCCGTTGCCATGACACTGGCCGGCCATCCGCGCCGAGAAACGCCGGCGCGCCCTCGCCCGCGACGATCTCGCCGATCTCGCTCACCGGCACGCCTGCCGTGGCAGCCGCCGCGCGGAAGGCTGAAAGCGTCGCCGGCGGTACGGCGCAGACGATCTCGTAGTCGTCGCCGCCGGTGCAGGCGGTTTCCAGCAACGCTTGATCCGTCGCGACGACCGCGCGCGCGGCATCCGACAGCGGCACATCAGAGAGCGTGACGCGCGCCGAGACGCCGGATACGCGGCAGAGCTTGGCGAGATCGCCGGCAAGCCCGTCCGAGACATCCATCGCCGCCGACGCATGCGCGCGCACCGCTTCCGCCAGCGCCGTGCGCGGCTGCGGCAGTTGATAGCGCTCGCGCAGTTGCGCCAGCGC
>JAEWJH010000032.1 GCA_023386635.1 Pseudomonadota bacterium | reverse complement strand
GCGCACCGGCGCACGGGGCGCCTCGACCCGGCGCGTGACGGCGGCAACCTGCTCCTGCACGCGGCGCGGCTGTGGCTCGACGGCGTCGAGGGTGCGGCCGTGGCGCGCGACGATGCGGTTGAGCTCGGCCAGCGCTTCGATCTGGTCGACGATGACGCGGCGCATCTGCGACGCGCTTTCCGAGGCCTCCTGCGGCAGTTCGAGCACGCCCCGGCGCAGTTCGGCCCGGGTCGTTTCCAGCTCGCGCTGCATCTCGCTGGTCATCTGCTTCATGTTGCGCACCGCTTCGGCGAACCGCTCGTTCGCCTCCGCGAAGATCGCTTCGGTGTTGCCTGCGACCTGCTCATAGACCGCGCGCATGGTCTCGGCCGTGCGCTGGCCTTCCTCGGCGGTGGAGGAGCGCATCCGCGCGAACTGCTCCTCGGCCGAAGCGCGAACGCGGTTGAGTTGCTCTTCCGTCGAGCTGCGGACCCGGTGGAACTGCTCCTCGGTAGCGTCGCGCACCTGTTCGAACTGATCGGTGAGCGCGCGGGTGCCCTCGCTGCTGCTCTCGGCGATGATGCGGGCGATGTCGCGGGCGCGGCCCGACGCCGCTTCCAGCGACTGGTCGAGCAGGCTCTGGAACCGCTGCAGCCGATCGTCGAGATCGCCGGTCCGGGCATCGAGCGCCGATACCAGCGAGTCGAGCGTGCCGCTGCGCGCCTCGACGAATTGCGCGGCGCGCTCGTTGCTGATGCCGACGAGATTGACGGCGTCGGCCAGCGTGCGGCCATGGTTTTCGAACTGGGCCGAGATATGGCCGAGGTCGCCGACCAGCCGCGTGCTGAGATCGCGGAAGCCATTGACGCTGTCTTCCATCCGGGCGTTGACGGCGCCATGGGTCTTGCTGACCTCGGTCATCGCCGCGACGAAGTCGGCGACGCGGGTCATCATGGTGTGTTCCAGCGTGTTGATGTTCTCGTGCGAGCCGCTCAACACCTCCTGCAGCAGGAGATTGGCTTCGCGCAGCCGCTCGAACAGGCCGGTCGTGTCGGTGCGCAGCATGCCGTGGGTTTCGAGCAGTTCGTTGACCGTCTGCTGCGCGGTCTGGCGCGACTGCTCGATCGCCGATGTCGAGGCATCCTGCAGGTTGGAGAGGGTGCGCTGGACCGAGTCGGCGGCCGTTTCGCCGGCGAGCGCGATGTTGCGCGCCACCTCATCGCCGTTTGCGGCGATGCTGCGGGAGAAGGTCACCGCCTTGTCCTCGATCGACTGGACCGCGATCTCGCTTGCCCGCGAGATTTCGCTGGCGAACGACGAGCCCTTCTCGGTGAGCGCAGCGATCACCGCGCCGCTCTTCTCGCTGAGCAGTTCGGTCATCTCGCGGGTGCGGGCGCTGACCGTCTCGGCGATCTCGTCAGCCTTGCCGGTGAAGCTGTGCGCCACCTCGGCACTGACGTTGCGCAGCGTGTGCTCCACCTCGGTGGCGTTGCTGCGCAACGCTTCCGTGGTGGTGAGAGTGAGCTGGCTGAGCGACTTCTCCGCCTCGCTGGAGTTACTCTTGATCGAGTGCGCGAGCTGCTCCATGCGGGTGTGGAGAGCTTCCGCCGCCGCCTTGGTGCGGGTCTCGATCTGGCTGGTGACGGTTTCGGCGCGGCCGACCAGCAATTCCTCGAACCGGCCGATGCGCTGGTCGAGCGTGTTGGCGACGTCCTGGGCGCGACCGCCGAGCGTCTGGTCGATCTCGGTCATGCGCGAGCCGAGCTTTGCCGACACTTCGTTGCCGCGCTGGTCGATCAGATTGCCGATCTCGCTGATGCGGCGGTCGAGCGCGCCGACCACTTCCTTGCCGCCTTCGGCCAGCGTAGTGGCGATGTTGAGCACGCGGTTGCCCATCGTGGTTTCGAACTGGGCAAGCCGGTTGTCGAGCGTATTTTCGACCTCGGTGGTCTTGGCGCCGACGCGGCTGTCGAAGCTGTCCACATAGGTGCGCATCGCCTCGGTGACTTCGCCGGTGCGCTCGGACAGCCGCTGCAACAGCTCGCCGCCGTAGGTTTTCACCGTGTTGTCGAACTCGGCGATGTTGCGCGAGATCAGCGTGCCGAGCATCGCGGTGTCGCGCGAGATCTTGTCGCTCAGAACCGTGCCGTTCTGCTTGAATGTGGTCTCGAACGCCTGCTGGCGTTCGGTCAGCATCTGGCTGATGGCGTCGCTGCGCTCTTCCATCAGGCTCGCAAGCTTCTCGGCGTTCTGCGTGAAGGTTTCCGCCGCCGCTCCGCCGCGGGTGAGGATGGTCTCGGTGACGCGGCTGCCGGTCTGCTCGATCTTCGAGACGACGTCGCCGCCGCGCAGATTGAGGTCGAGCAACAGCGTTTCGCCGGCCGACTGCAGGGACGATTTGATCTCGTCGATGCGGCCGGTGATGTCCTGCGACGTGCGGGCGCCGGCCTGGGTGATGGCTTCGCTCATCTCCTGCGAGCGGCTCGCCATCAGGTCGATCATGCCGGTGGATTGCTGCGCGAAATTCTGCGCCGCTTGCTCCATGCGGCTCGCCATCAATTGCTGCACGCTGGTGGCGATCTCGTTGAACTCCGAGCGGACTTTGTCCGCCTTGAAATCGAGGCTGCCGGTGAGCTGGTCGGTCGCCAGGCGGATCGCGCCCGACGTCTTCTCGCTGGTGCTTTCCAGACGGTCGAGCAGGTTGCCGCCGCGTTCGCCGAGCGCGTCGATCATGCTGTCGCCGGCATGGCCGAGCGCCAGGGTGATGTGCTCGCCCTTTTCCGTCAGCGTGCGGGTGATCCGCTGCGCCACGTCGTTGACCTTTTCGGCGACTACGTCGCCGATCGAGTTCAAGTCCTGGCTGATGGTCTGATGCGTGCTGGAGATGGTGGTGCGGACTTTTTCCGCCTGCACGACCAGCTGGTCGCGTTGCGCGGACAATTCGGTCAGCAGCACGCGGATGCGTACTTCGTTGTCGTTATAGGCGCGCTCCAGCGCCGCGACTTCGTTGTGCACCAGCGCTTCGAGTTCAGCCGCGCGCGCGAGCGCGCGTTCGACGCCGTCGCCCATGGCAGCGACCTCGCGGCGGATGGCGTGACCCACTGTAACGACGGATTCCTTCGCCGCGACTTCCGGCTCCGCGAGCCGCATCGCCACTTCCGCCATGGTCTGGGCGATCAGCCGCAGGTCGGCGGCGCGCGCCAGCATATGGGCGATGGCATAGGCGAAGAACACCGGGATCAGGTAGCCGGCGCCGATCGCGAGCCACGGCACGAGGCCGGCGCCCGGCTCGGCAAGCAGCGTCGCGATCTGCCCGCGATAGAGGTAAGCGATTGCACCGCCGCCGACGAGCCACAGCGCCGCGAACACGCTGGCGACAACGTAGGCGGTGCGGCGGGTGCGGTTTTGCAGCGCGTGCAGCATCGCGCCCATGGCGGCGCGGTCGTCATTGGCGGCGCGCTTCACCGGCGGAACATCATTATTCCAGTCGGCGGTATCCGGCTGATCGCGGAACAGGTCGGCGACGACAGGCGGGGCAGGCGGCTCCAGCGGCGTGACGTTGCGGGTCTCCGCATCGCGTGCGTTGATCGCCTCCGCAATCGCGGACAAGGCTGCTTCGGTGGGGTCAGCCTTGATCGGTTGGTTCGCCATGGACTTCGTCTCACTCACTGAACGCCGACAGAACGGTCCGGTCGCGCGCAACATGCGGCGGCCGGTCATGCGCGCATGACCGTCTTACGACAGCAACGGAGATTTCGGCCACAACCCGCTGCCGCGTAAACCAATTTACCGGTTTGGCCGAATATTGAAAACCGCGCCGGTAAGGTCTCTTTAATCATCCTTAACGGCGTCGTTAACCATAGTCTTTCGCTTGGGGCCGCATTTGCGGCTTCTAGCGAAGCCTTAAGCCCCACATGGTTAGTATCGCGGCCATGGAACAGGCCCATCCGCCGGCAACGCTCGATCTGGCCCATCTGGAGGCCATGACCTTCGGCGACCGGAAATTGCAGGACGAGGTCCTCCGGTTGTTCCTGGCGCAGGTCCGGTCGCTGCGGGACCGGCTGGGCGAGGGGGTGCCGGAGGCCTTGGCTGTCCACAGCATCAAGGGAGCGGCCCGGGGGGTTGGCGCGTGCGACGTGGCGGCCGCGGCCGAGCGGGTCGAGCAGGCGGGGGGCGAGGCGGTGCCGGCCCTCAGGACCGCCCTCATCGCCGCCGAAGCAGCCATTGCGGCCCGTCTGCAATCATTTTAAGCTTAAAACAAATGGACTGGCCTCGGACGGCTTGAGCCGATATAGGGGGCCGTCTCCCGCCTCCCTGGTCCCTCATCAGCACCTGTCTTCATGCCCAACATCACGTTCACCGACTCCCAAGGCACCTCCCGCACGGTCGAAGGCGACATCGGCGCCACCGTGATGGAGACCGCCATCAAGAACAATATCCCGGAAATCGAGGCGGAGTGCGGCGGCGCCTGCTCCTGCGCCACCTGTCACGTCTATGTCGACGAGGAATGGCGCGAGAAGGTCGGCGGCCCGAGCCCGATGGAAGAGGACATGCTCGACTTCGGCTACGACGTGCGGCCGAATTCGCGGCTCTCCTGCCAGATCAAGATCACCGCCGAGCTGGACGGCCTGAAGGTCGCCACTCCCGATCGGCAAGCTTAAAGAACCGGCCTGACGGACGCCTGACGCGATGACCGACGTGATCAAGACCGATGTGATGATTGTCGGTGCAGGCCCGGTGGGTCTGTTCGCCGTGTTCGAACTGGGCCTGCTCGATATCAAGGCGCATCTGGTCGACATCCTCGACAAGATCGGCGGCCAGTGCGCCGAGCTTTATCCGGAAAAGCCGATCTATGACATTCCCGGGCTGCCGAAGATTTCGGCGCAGGGGCTGGTCGACAATCTGATGGAGCAGATCAAGCCGTTCTCGCCCCAGTTCCATCTCAACGAGATGGTCGAGAAGGTCGAGCGCATCGGCGATCCGCTGTTCCGCGTGACCACTAATGCCGGTCAGGTGTTCGAGTGCAAGGTGCTGGTGATCGCCGCCGGCGGCGGCTCGTTCCAGCCGAAGCGCCCGCCGATCCCCGGCATCGAAGCCTATGAAGCGAAGTCGGTGCATTACGCGGTCCGGCAGATGGAGCAGTTCCGCGGCAAGCGCATCCTGATCGCCGGCGGCGGCGATTCGGCGCTCGACTGGACGCTCAATCTCGCGCCGATCGCCTCGCATCTGACGCTGCTGCATCGCCGTCAGGATTTCCGCGCCGCGCCCGACAGTGTGAACAAGATGATGTCGCTCGTCGGCGAAGGAAAGATCGACCTCGTCCTCGGCCAGGTGACCTCACTCGAAGGTCAGGACGGGCATGTGTCCGCGGCGATCGTCAAGCGTACCGACGGCTCGATCTTCGACATCGCCTGCGATGCGATCCTGCCGTTCTTCGGCCTGACCATGAAGCTCGGCCCGGTCGCGGACTGGGGCATCGCCATGCAGGACGAACTGATCCCGGTCGACACCGGCACGTTCGAGACCAATGTGCCCGGCATCTTCGCCATCGGCGACATCAACACCTATCCGGGCAAGCTGAAGCTGATTCTGTCCGGCTTCCACGAAGGCGCGCTGATGGCGCAGAAGGCGCATCGCTACGTCTATCCGGACAAGCGGCTGACGTTCCAGTACACCACGTCGTCGACGAGCCTGCAGAAGAAGCTCGGCGTCGACTGACTCGAATTTACGAGCAGACGATCACACCTTCGTTCTGTCATGGCCGGACTGGTTCCGGCCATCTCGATGAGGTGAGCATCGTGCCAGCCTAAGCGGGATGCCCGGGTCAAGCACGGGCATGACGGTGTTGTTAAGTCCTCGATATTCTCTCTGTTCAGTCTGAGGCTCCCAAGGGAGGCGCATCATGATGACGATCGGTGCTTTGCTGGCGCTGCATGTGCTCGCGGCGATGTTCTGGGTCGGCGGCATGGCATTCGCCTATACGATCCTGCGGCCGGCCGCCGGTCCGCTCGATGCGCCGGTGCGCCTCGCGCTGTGGCGGCGCGTCTTCACCAGCTTCCTGCCGTGGGTCGGAATCAGCATCGTCGTGCTGCTGATCAGCGGTTATGCGATGATTTTTCTGGTTTTCGGCGGTTTCAAAGGTCTGCCGCTTTACGTGAACCTGATGCAGGGCCTCGGCATCGTCATGATGCTGCTCTATCTGCATCTCACCTTCGCGCCGTGGAAGCGGCTCAAGGCTGCGCTCGACCGCGGCGATGTGCCGGCGGCGGGCGGCCAACTCGGTCAGATCCGCAAGATCGTCGGCGTCAATCTCGCGCTCGGCGTGCTGGTGATCCTGATCGCGGTCAGCGGCCGCTACTGGTGAGCCGGAACGGCGGGCTCGGGTGAAGGCGGCACGAGGGTCGCGGGAGCAAGCGGTGCCGCCGTCACGTCCGGCGGCGTCGGCAGGTCGAGCACCGCACGCGCCATCGGCAAAGCGGCGTCCGCCATCGCCGCATGGCCCTCGGCGGTCGGGTGGATCGCGCCACCATAGAGCGCGCTGACGATCCCCCACATCGCGTCATGGATGTCGCGCGGCTTGAGCAGCGCCGGCAATCCCTGCGGATAGGTCATCGCGGTGAAATAGCTGTCGTTGGCGGTCCGAATCCAGCGCGCACGCGAGGCATAGGGCAGGTAGTCCGACGGCCGCATGTCGCAGGCGAGCGGCCCCTCGGGCGCCACGGTCTGGTCTTGCTCGAAGCTATCGCCAGTCTGCGAAAAACACTTCCGGTCGAACGCCGGATCGGCGTCGGCGCGCACGCAGAAGCCATGTTCGGCGAATGCCTGCTGGTGTCCGTCGACAAAGCTCATGCTCTCGCTCGCCTTGTCGTTGCAGTTGATGCCCGCGCCGCAGGTGGCGAGCGCTTTCACCGCGGGCAGGAACCGCTCGCTGACGAAAGCCGCGACCGGCTGAAGCCGTTCCTGCTTGGCATCGAGCGCCGGGTGGACGTCGAAACCGTCGCGGCCGCTGCTGCACACCGCACCGGGGCCCTGCAGAGCAGGGTGCCCATAGCTGACATAGACGACGCGCCGCAGATTGCCGCCGACCAGCGGCTTGAGGGCCGCGCGCAACTTCATGAACGAGCCGGGCAGCGTCTTGCGCAGGATGTCGTCGGATTCGTCCGGCGTGGTCACCAGACCGCCACGTCGCGACAGTTGCCGCTCGGCCGTGTCCTCGACGATGACGTCACCAACCAGCCCGGCGAACTTGATGTCGTTGGCGCCGATGGTGAGAAACATCAGGTCGACGCCGCGGCCGGCGCGACGGACGATGCCCTCAAGCTGCCGCACCTGCGCCGGACTGCTGCCGGCGCATGAACCCTGCAGCGGACATTCGCGCGCGGTCTGCGAACCGAGCAAGCCTTCGGTGATGGTTGCGCCACTACAGGCGAGCGGCAGGTAAGTCACCGCGATCTGCGGATTCTCCACCGCAAGCGCCAGCGCCGCACGCATCTGGTAGCCGTAGAGCGAGGCGTGGCATGCGGCGTTCATCCAGCGCGCGCCGTGGCGTTGCCAGTCCTGCGTCGCGGCGGCGGAGGTCGCACTGGCGCCGGGCGTCATGTCGGTGATCGCCTCGCACGATTTGTCGCCGCGAAAACCGGCGCGGCCGGGGCGGTAGTACTGGCTGTTGCTGGTCGCGAGAAAGCGGCGGAAGCAAAAGCCTTCCTCGCTCAGCGCGATCGGCTTGTCCGGATTGCCTTCGCCAGCGGCGATGGAATCGCCGAGCCCGGCGATCAGCAGGTCGCGCACGCGGATATCGGTTTCGGCGTGCAACACCGGGCCATCCTTCGGGACCGCGTCAACGACCACGCGGGTCGCAACGCCGGCAGGCACCCGCGTAGTGATCTCTTCCTCGCAGCCGAGGGTCACTTCCTGCTTCGCGTCGGTGTTGTTCTGCAAAGTCCAGGCGCAGGTCGCGCCCGGCGGCACCGGGCCGGAGAAGGTGATGCGCACCGGATAGTCGGCGGGCTTGAGATAGGATTCTTTCTCACCGTCGCGGGTGCAGGTTTCGACCAGATGGCCGGCGGCGTCGAGGCAGAGCCGGTCGACGGTCGTACGTGCCCAGCCGCGTCCGCTGGCATCGCGCTCCAGCAGCCGTTCCGCCTGCAGCACGCTACCGGCGCGCTGTGCCGTCACCTGACGCTGGAAATCCTCCGCCGCGCGGAACAGCCGGAAGCGGTTTTGCACCTCCCACTGGATCATTCCGGCAGAGGCGGCCTGCTGCGGCGCGGTTGCTTGAGGCGCAATCCCTTGAGGTGCAATGCCTTGAGGCGCAATGGCTTGAGGCGCAATGCCTTGAGGGGCGTTTGTTAGCGGGGCAGTTGTTGTGGGTGCTTGAGCCTGCGCGAATGCGGCATGGCCCAGCAGGACTACCAGCGAAACGAAAAAGGTTTTCAGTGTCATGGGGCAACCGGACAAATCAGACGAACCGGATTAGCATCGGCGTTGCGGCGGAAAGAGGGCTGAAAACGGAGAACGCGATGACCCGGACCCTGACCACCCGCTGCTGCATCGCCGGTGGCGGTCCTGCCGGCATGATGCTCGGATTGCTGCTGGCGCGTGCCGGCGTGCCGGTGGTGGTGCTGGAGAAACACGCGGATTTCCTGCGGGACTTCCGCGGCGATACCGTCCATCCCTCGACGCTCGCGTTGATGCACGAACTCGGCCTGCTCGACGATTTTTTGCGCCGCCCGCACGATCGCGTCACGACGCTCACCGGGCAGATCGGCTCGGAGCGCGTGACCATTGCCGATTTTCGTCATGTGCCGACCCGCTGCAAGTTCGTGGCGTTGATGCCGCAATGGGAGTTTCTCGATTTCATCGCCGATGCCGCAAAGCGCTATCCGTCGTTCGACCTGCGCATGCGGGCGGAAGCTGTCGGGCTGATCGAGGGCAGCGGCCGGATGACCGGCGTCCGCGCGAAAACGCCGGATGGCGACCTCGCGATCCGTGCCGATCTGGTGATCGGAGCCGACGGCCGGCATTCCAGGCTGCGTCGGGCGGCGGCGTTGGAAGTCGATGACATCGGCGCGCCGATGGACGTGCTGTGGTTTCGCCTGTCGCGGCATGCCGACGATCCGGAGGAAACCTTTGGGCATGTCGAGGCCGGCCGGATGATGGTGATGCTCAATCGTGGCGACTACTGGCAATGCGCCTATGTCATCGCCAAGGGCAGCATCGACCAGTTGAAAGCGAAAGGTTTGCCGGCGTTTCGCGAGACGGTGGCGGCCATGTCGCCGTTCGTTCGTGATCGGCTCGAAGAGATTTCGGACTGGGATCATGTCAAGCTATTGACGGTGGCGGTCGACCGGTTGCGGCGCTGGTGGCGGCCGGGTTTGTTGTGCATCGGCGATGCGGCCCATGCGATGTCGCCGATCGGCGGCGTCGGCATCAATCTGGCGATCCAGGATGCGGTGGCGGCGGCGAATATCCTCGCTCGGCCGCTGCGCGAGCGGCGTGTCACCGACGACGACCTGGCGGCGGTCGAGCAGCGCCGCACGTTCCCGACGCGCGCCACCCAGCGGGTGCAGGTGGCGATCCAGAATTCGGTGATCAGCAGCGTGCTGTCAGGGAAAACCATGCGCGTGCCGTTCGTGGTGCGCCTGCTGCAATGGATACCGCTGTTGCGTGTCATTCCGGCCTATGTGGTGGGTGTCGGAATCCGGCCCGAACATGTCGAGACGCCCGAACAAAGATGAGGGGAGTTGTCGTCAGCGCCGCTGTGTCCTCGCGCCGAGCGCGATGATGACCGCGAACGGCGCCAGCCACAGGATCCGGCTCTGATAGCGGTCGACCGGATTCGAGAAGATGCCGCAGACCGCGGCGTTGATCAGCAGCGCTGTCAGCACCAGCCCGGCCAACATCAGGGTCTCCGGAGGGACAAGGCGCTGGCGCGCGAAGGCGAACAGCCCGACCAGCAAGACCAGCGACGCCAGCGCGGTGGCTACATGGATGGTGTTGAAGCGGGCCAGCAAATCGGGGAAGGGCTCCGCCTGTTGCCGCGCGGCGGCGATGCGCGGCGTCATCTGCGGCACCAGTTCACGGAGCGAGCCGATCGCCGGCGCCATCCAGTCCTTGACCAGCGAGACCTCGGTTTCCATCAGAGCGAGTTGTTTGAGCGTGGTGGTGACCGCGGTCTCCAGATGCTCCAGCGGATAGCGCTTGAGCGAATCGAAGATGATGAAGCGCGCTTCGTCGGCATAGCCGCGCCATCCGCCGAGTTCGCCGAGCGGATTGCCGGGCCCCCACAGCCACTCGTCGGCGGTGTCCGGCACCGCCTGGCGATAAGCGCAGAGCTTGATGTCGGGGTTTGGGCAACGGTCTTCGAGGTAGTTCGCGACGATGCCGTCCTGCACCAGCCGGCCGAATACGAAGCTCTCGCCGCCCGGCGTGAACGCGAACTCGTCGGCGATGATGAGGTTCGACAGCGGTGCCAGCAGTAGGCCGGCTCCGACCGCGAGGGTGGCCGTGAGCAGCCGCGGTTTCGGCCAGTCGCCCCGCAGGCAGTTGCGCACGACAATCCACCCCGCGAGACAGACGATCAGGCCGAGGCAGAGCGCGAGGGTGCCCATATGGCTGGCGATGGCGAAGGCGATCACCGCGCCGAGCGCGATCGTTTCCCATCGCCGCAACCGCTCGCCGCGAAAAGCCAGCAGATAAAGCGACAGGATCGCCGCCGAGACGAGGATGTCCGGGATCAGCGTCCCCGCATACCACGGCATTCCGGTCGCGACGCACAGCGCCGCCACGGTCGCGACCAGCACGCTCGCGCCCGACAGGTCATGCGCTCGCAGGGTGAGCGCGATCAGCCAAACGCACAGCGCCGCCTGCAGCACGACATTGAGCCAGAAATCGACCGGGATGCCGGCGGCAAGAAATGCGCCGTAAAGCGCGGAGCGGCCGAGCTCCAGCGTGCCCTCGAACGGTCGTGCGAGATAGCCCCCGGTGTCGGGAAACAAGATCGGAAAGCCGTTCCACAGGGCGGGTAACATCACCAGCGCGACACAGGCCGCCCCGGCGCCCAGCGCCAGCCACATCCGACGCCATGTCGCCCGACGCAGTGCTGCTTGACCCAACGCCGCCTGGCGCGCCATCGCAGTGGTGGCGGAAATATCTGACACGGCTGCCGGCCCCAATCCGGAATGTCGGAGCGACGGGTCCCAAGCGCCTGTTACTCCACAGCAGACAACGCCGAAGCGGTAAAAAGGTTCGCGCCGGTGGACGTCAGGGGCGAAGTGTCGCGCCGGGGTATCGCTGGCGCCGCAAGGGCGCTTGACCGCCGCGCCGGATCGGCGAATGTTCGGGCATGTTCATCTCATTTTTCCACGCGCTTAAAAGCGCCGGCGTACCGGTGTCGCTGCGCGAATATCTGACGCTGATGGAGGCGATGGATCGCGATCTCGCCTCGCGGCGGGTCGACGAGTTTTATTATCTGGCCCGCACCGCTTTGGTGAAGGACGAGCGCAATCTCGACAAGTTCGACCGCGTGTTCGGCCATGTGTTCAAGGGGCTCGATTTCGTCGCCGACGGTGTCGAGGGGGAGATTCCGGAAGAGTGGCTGAAGAAGCTCGCGGAAAAATATCTGACCGAGGAAGAAAAGAAGCAGATCGAGGCGCTGGGCGGCCTCGACAAGCTGATGGAAACCTTGCGGCAGCGGCTGGCCGAGCAGAAGAAGCGGCATCAAGGCGGCAACAAGTGGGTCGGCACGGCCGGCACGTCCCCCTTTGGGGCCTATGGCTATAATCCGGAAGGCGTGCGCATCGGCCAGGATGGCAATCGCAATTTCCGCGCGGTGAAGGTCTGGGACAAGCGCGAGTTCAAGGATCTCGACGACGAGGTCGAACTCGGCACCCGCAACATCAAGGTGGCGCTGCGGCGGCTGCGCAAATTTGCCCGCACCGGCGCGCCGGAGGAACTCGATCTCGACGGCACCATTCGCGGCACCGCGCACAAGGGCTATCTCGATATCCTGATGCGGCCGGAGCGGCACAATGCGGTGAAGGTGCTGCTGTTCTTCGACATCGGCGGTTCGATGGACTGGCACATCAAGGCCACCGAGGAGCTGTTCTCCGCCGCGCGATCCGAGTTCAAGCACATGGCGCATTTCTATTTCCACAACTGCCTCTATGAGCGCGTGTGGAAGGAGAACCGCCGCCGCTTCCAGGAGACGACGCCGACCTTCGACGTGCTGCACACCTATCCCCACGACTACAAGGTGATCTTCGTCGGCGATGCGTCAATGTCGCCCTACGAGATCGCGGCGCCGGGCGGCTCGGTCGAGCATTACAACGACGAGGCCGGAGCGGTGTGGATGGAGCGGATCACCCGCACTTATCCGGCAGCGGTGTGGCTCAACCCGGTGCCGGAGCAGGAGTGGGGCTATACCCAGTCGATCCAGATGGTGCGCCAGCTCATGGGCAACCGGATGTATCCGCTCACACTGGACGGTCTCGACCGGGCGATGAAGGAATTGATCCGATAGAACACGATTCCCTGTCGCCGGCGACGCCGCCCGTCATTCGCGTTTTCATCGATGCCGATGCCTGTCCGGTCAAGGACGAGGCCTATCGCGTGGCGTATCGTTACGGATTGCATGTCTATGTCGTCGCCAACAGCTTCATGGCGGTGCCGCGCGAATCGTGGATCGAGCGCGTCATCGTCCCCCCGGGCATGAACGTTGCGGACGACTGGATCGCCGAGCGCGCGGATGCGGCGGCGATCGTCGTCACCGCGGATATTCCGCTGGCGGCCCGCTGCGTGAAGGCGGGAGCGCAGGTGATCGCCCCAAACGGAAAACTGTTTTCCGAGGAGGCGATCGGGATGGCGCTGGCGACGCGCAATCTGATGGACGATCTGCGTTCGGCGGGCGCGGTCACAGGCGGCCCGAAACCGTTCTCGCCTAAGGACCGCTCGGCGTTCCTGTCGGCACTTGACGCCGCGGTGATGCGCCTCAAGCGCGCCGGCCACCGCGACGGAACGGGCTGACGCGTTCCGTCAGACATGCCGGTGCATCGCCGAATGTTTCTTGGTGTCGCGCATCGTCACATAGACGATCAGCGAGATCGCGATCATGCCGGTGAGATAATAGTAGAACCACTGTTCGTGGCCGATCGACTTGAACCACAGCGCGATGGAATCGGCGGTGCCGCCGAAGATCGACACCGTGAGCGCGTAGGGCACGCCGACGCCGGTGGCCCGCACGGCGGTCGGGAATAGCTCCGCCTTCACCACCGCATTGATCGAGGTGTAGCCGGTGACGATCAGCCAGGCCGCGCAGATAAGCAGAAATGCGGCGAGCGGCGTCTTGACGTTCTGCAGGGTGGTCAGCAGCGGAATGGTGAACAGCACGCCGGTGACGCCGAAGCCGATCAGCAGCCATTTGCGGCCGATCTTGTCCGAGAGCATGCCGTAGAGCGGCTGCAGGATCATCGCGAAGATCAGCGATCCCGCCGTGACCATCGTCGTCTGCAGGTCTGTGAGGCCGACTGACAGATTGAGGAATTTTTGCATGTAGGTCGTGTAGGTATAGAATGCCGCGGTGCCGCCGGCCGTCAGGCCGACCACCAGCAGCACCTCGCGCGGATAATTCCGCAGCGCCTTGATCGAGCTTTCCCGTTTGGCGGCTTTGTCCTTGCTGGCGGTGAAGGCGTCGGTCTCGTGCAGATTGCGCCGCATCACCGCGGCGATGATGGCGAGCCCGGCGCCGATCACGAACGGGATGCGCCAGCCCCACGCCTTGAGCTGCTCCGGCGTCAGGAACAGGTATTGCAGCGCGAGTAGCACGGCGATGGCGCAAAGCTGCCCGCCGATCAGGGTGACGTACTGGAAGCTCGAATAGAAGCCGCGATGCTCCTTGTCCGCCACCTCGGTCAGATAGGTGGCGCTGGTGCCGTATTCGCCGCCGAGGCTCAAGCCCTGGATGACGCGCGCGGCGGCGAGCATGATCGCTGCCCAGATGCCGATGCTGTCGTAGGTCGGCGTCACGGCGATCATCAGCGAGCCGAAGCACATCATCACCACCGAGAGCATCAGCGCGTTGCGCCGCCCGTAATGGTCGGCAAGATGGCCGAACAGCCAGCCGCCGACCGGGCGGACGATGAAGCCGGCGGCGAACAGCACCGCAGCGTTGAGCTGCTGCACTACCGGATCGTGACCGGGAAAGAAGGCCGGAGCGAAATAAAGCGCGAACGCCGCATAGGCGTAGAAGTCGTACCACTCGACCAGATTGCCGATGGAGCCGATGAAGATCGCGCGGAGCCTCGCGCCGGGGCCGGCATGTTCGAAATAATTGGCGGAGGGGGTGGTCGTGGCATCGGTCATGGCAAGGCTCCAGCGGCGCTGCCGAGATGCCGGCGCCCGGACCCTTAACGACCGGGATCGGCTCCGGTTTCATCGCCCCCCAAAGCAAAACAGCCGGGCAGATCCGGCGGTTTCACAGGAGCGATTGCCGTGAACGTCAGGCGGCGTTGGCGGAGACCAGGGTCGGTCCGGGCTCCTGGGCCGTCTGCCGACGCTGCAGCGCCATCACCTCGCGCATGACGCGGGCGAGGTCCTTGCGGCCGGCTTCCAGAGCGCCCTCGGCGACAGCCCGCTCGACCTTCTCGCGGTTGAGCGCCGCTTTGAGGTCCTCGAGCTCACGCGCTTGCGTCATGCGGGCGCCATCGAGCTGGCTTTGCACCGCGGTGAGCATGTCGTTGAGCGCGGTGATGCGCTCCTCGGCCCGGTTGAGCGCGAGATCGCGGGTGCCCACGGTACGGGTGAGCGCGGCATTGCGTTCGTGCAGCACCGCACGGTCCTGCTCGATCTCGTGGATTTTTGCCTCCGCATCGCCGCGTGCGATTTCCGAAGCCGTCAGCTTGTTGCGCAGCGTGTCGTGGGCGAGCGTGAGATCGCCGATCTGCCGTTCGTGCTGGCGCAGTTCGTCGGCGCGGGCGGTCATCTGGTCGCGGGCTTCGATCAGCAGCTTTTCCGAGGTGGCGACGCGCGAGGCCATGGCGTCGAGCCGGGTCTTGGTCTCGGCCTGCTGGCGATCGTGGCGTTCGTTGGCGTCTTCCAGCGCCGCCACCAGCCGGGTCCGCTCGCCGCTGAGTTCGCCGAGCTGCGCTTCGACCTGACGCAGCCGCGACTGCATCGCCGCTGCCTGATGTTCCACCTCGACGGCATGGCGAGCCGCGCGGGCCGCGTCCTGGATCGCCTTTTCCAGCGCCGCCTGGATGGTGCGTTTTTCGGTCTCGAGCATCGCGAACTTCTGCCGCACCGCGCCAAGCTCGGATTCAAGCTGCACGTTGCGCCGGTCGGCGATAACGATGCGCTCCTCGAGGCGGCGGGCATCTTCACGCAGCCGGCGGCCTTCGGTGGTCTCGGCCTGGAGCCGGGTTTCGAGATCGGTCGCCTGCGCCTTCAGGCCGGCAACCTGGTCCGCGACCTTGTCGCGGGCCGCTTCGAGAACCGTTGCCGCGCGCGTTGCCGCCGCCAACTCCTCCCGCAGCCGCGCAGCGTCGCGCGCGCTCTGGCCGGCCTGCTGTTCGAGGCGGCCATGCTCGTCGCGGAGCTTGCCGTGTTCGTTGCGCAGCGCCGTCAGCGTCGATTGCAGCGCGATCTTCTCGGCCTTCTCGACCTCGAAGGCGCGCAACGTCTTGCCGACCGGATCGATTAACCGGGTTACGCAGGCCTTGATCTCGTCGAGTTCACCGATCTTGCAGTTCGCGTCGATCAGCAGGTTGCGCAGCGCTTCGTTGTCGCCGCCCATTTGCGTGCCGAGCGCGGAGAACAGCTCTTCGTCGAGTTCGACCGGGGCGGGAGAGGGGGGCGTCGTCCCGGTCGCGATGCCGGAATTGGCAGAAGAATGGGAGAGCGAATCCGAGAAGGCTTTGCGGCCCAGCAAGCCGACAAATTTGGTCATCGAGGTGTCCCTTGAACGCTGATCCTAGTGCACCGATCCGCCCGGTCTGCGACGCCGAATCACCGTGTTGCGATCCTAGCGCAAAGGTGTTGGGCGGCCTATCGGCATCGCCGGCAGCCTCGCGTCGGACGGTTGTCCTCAGGAAACAGGCCGCGGTCCGCCGCTTTCCTTGTGGAGCTGCGCGCGGGCAGGTTGACTCTTCCGTCCGGGCGCGGCGCGCGGGCATCGTCAGCCCTTTAAAAATGATACAAAAAATTGAGGCGAAAAATCAGCCTGCGGCGGCGCCGAGGCTCGACTTTATCGAGTTCCCGGCCCCAAATGCTGGCGGATTGAGTCGTGACAGGAGAGACGTCAATGAAGAAATGGATCATCGCGCTGGCCGGCCTGATCGCCGCGAGCGCGTTCTCGGTGCAGAGTGCGGACGCCCATAGCTGGCGTCACAAGAAGGTCGGCAAGGGCGTCATCGTCGCCGGCACGGTGACGGGCGCGGCGGCCACCGCGGGCTACTTCTGGATCAATAACTGGGAATGGAAGTGGCGCGGCGACAGCGTCAACGCCCTCAACCAGGGTGGCGCCATTGCTGCCACCAGCATCGCCTGCATGGCGGTCGCTCCGATGCTCGCCAGCGCGCTGGAAGGTCGTGAGCTGACCCTGCGGGAAGCCGGCGTTCTGTTCGGCGGCTGCCTGGTGCCGATCGTCGGCGGCTATCTGGTCAATGCGGCGTGGGACGCCAACCCCCAGTGGGAGCGTTTCGAGAAGAAGCCGGCGCGGTTCGCGCATCGTCACCGGCACCGCCACCATCGCTGATCCCCCCGTTTCAGCATTGTCGAACTGCGACGAGCGGCCCCTGCGGGCCGCTCGTTTTGCATGGTAGGTAGGGTATGACGAAACCGGTATAAGACCGGGACGAAAGACACGGGACGGAGGACCTCACATGGCGCGCATTCTCATCAAGGGCGGATCAATCGTAACGATGGACCCGGCGATCAAGGATCTGCCGCGCGGCGATATTCTGATCGAGAATGGCAAGATCGCTGCCGTGCGCCCGACCATTGCCGCCGATGGCGCCGAGGTGATCGACGCCTCGCAGATGATCGTGCTGCCGGGTTTCATCAATGCCCACGTCCACACCTGGCAGAGCGCGCTGCGCGGCGTGGCCGCCGACTGGACTGTCGCGAAATACATGCAGTCGATGCATCGCGGGCTCGCCGGCCATTTCCGGCCGGAAGACCTCTACATCGCCAATCTCATGGGGGCGCTGAACCAGCTGCATTGCGGCGCGACCACGCTTGTCGACTGGTGCCACTCCAACCGCACGCCGGAGCACACCGACGCGGCGATCCAGGGCCTCACCGAATCCGGCGCCCGCGCCGTGTTCCTGCACGGCTCGCCGAAGCCCGACCCCAAGCCCGGACAGCCGCATTTCAGCGAAGTGCCGATGCCGCGCAGCGAGATCGAGCGGCTGCGCAAGGGCCGCTTCGCCAGCGACGACGGGCTCGTCACCTTCGGCCTCGCCATCCTCGGCCCGTATTATTCGGTCTACGACGTGTCGCGCACCGACATGGCGCTGGCGCGCGAATTCGACCTGATCGCCAGCATGCATGTCAGCGGCGGCAGCGCCCTGACGCCGGATGGATTCAAGCGACTGCTCGCCGAAGGCCTGATCGGTCCGAAGACCAACATCGTCCATGGCAATGACATGGACCTCGCCGACGTGCGCGCGATCGCCGCCAAGGGCGCGTCGTTCACCGTCACCGCCGAGATCGAATTGCAGATGGGCTATGGCGATCCGCTCACCGGTGTACTGCTGCAATGCGGCTCGCCGGTGTCGATCGGCTCCGACGTCGAGCCATCGGCGCGTGGCGACATGTTCACGGCCATGCGCGTCACGCTCCAGCATGAGCGCAACCGCCGGATCGTCGAACTGGGCGAGACCGAAGCAGGCAAGCCATTCGACATCCCGGTCACCGTGCGCCACGCGCTGGAATGGGCGACCATCAACGGCGCGCGCATGGCGGGCCTCGACCACAAGGTCGGCTCGCTGACGCCGGGCAAGGAAGCCGACGTGCTGCTGCTGCGCGCGTCGGACATCAACATGCAGCCGGTCTGGGATCCGGTAGCGTCGTCGGTGATGCAGGCGGGCGTCGCCAACGTCGATACGGTGATGGTGGCGGGTCGCGTGGTCAAGCGCGGCGGGCAGTTGCTGTATCCGGACGTGGCGCGCAAGGCCGAAGCATTGCGTGCGTCCGGCGAGCGTATTCTCACCGATTTCGGTCTGCTGCCGAAGCAGGCGGCGTGACGCCGCAAGGGTTGGTGATGTTAGCGGTGGTCGGGATCTGACGGTTTGTCCGTCATGTCGCCGGCTGCCGCGTCGTCGTAGCCGCGGCGGTTGCTGTAGAACACCAGCGCCATCAATCCGCAGCCGACCAGCAGCGAGAAGGCGATGCCGCCGCCCATCGCGTAATACCCCTCGGCGGGCATCGGCTCGCCGCCGAGTGCGGTCCACGCCATGCTCGCGAACCACAGCGAGCCGACCAGAAGAAGCAGCAGGGGAATGGCGATCAGGAGCAGGCGCATGACCGGACTATAGGTCCGATCCGCCGGGCAACAAGATGCGCCTTTCGGCTAGCTCACCCGACGCGCGGTTCGACCGGATGCAGAGGCCGGGGGGCCGGAACGGACTCGCGCCGCTCCGGTTTGCGTCGGCCGAGCGACCAGTTCCATGACATGCGCACTTCAGGGTTAGGCACTGTCCAGCAAGCGCCGTCGGCATCGAGAAACACGACCCACATCAGATCATGCTCGGGACCGTAATCGATCACCAGATGGGCGATGCCGGTGCCTTTCGGCGTATCAAGCGGGAGCGGTGGATCGAGTTGGGTGATTGTTGTCATGGACTGTTCCTGCGATGAGGAACGGCCAAGTCCGCTTCTGGTTCCGTGCCGTGTCATGCAGACGCGCCGCGCGTGCCGATCGGCGTTCGATCAACGATCCTGTACCTTGTCTTCGTTCACCCAGAACGGGCGATATGGTGGATCGGATGACGTCGGCTGCGGTAGCCGTTCGAGGTCGCTGGTATCGAACGGCCGGCGCCGCGCGTCTGGCGCCGCGCCGGTTCCATGGTCGTCCTGCTGTTTCGACGCTGTCATCACAAACTCCACCGGCCGTCCCGCACGCTGACGGCGCGCCATAATAGAAAACGCCCGGCGAGCCGGGCGTTCCCAACGTCCGACGAATAATTGTGATTTATGATTTGACGATCGGTTCCACGTCGCCGCGCGGTCCGCTGAACGGGTTGGCCGCAGGCTTCGCCGATTCCTCGGGCAGGGGGCCGCGCCGCAGCGCCGAACGCAAGGTGCCGACCTCGCTCTGCAACCGCGAATTGTCCTTGCGGGCCGCCTCCAGGGCGCCTTCCACCACCGAGCGTTCCATCCGCTCGCGCTGCAACGCGCCGGAGAGATCCTCGACCCGCTTCTCCACATTGGTCCGGCTGATCTGGATATCCGCTTCGAGATGGGCGACGCGCTCGGTAAGTTGCTGGATTTTCTCGTCGGCGCGGGTGAGGGCGGTCTCGCGAGTCTTGAGCGTCTTGGTCAGCGCGTTGGTGCGCTCCACCAGCGCGGTGCGCGAGGTTTCGAGATCGCGCATCTGCCGCTCGCGCTCGTCGTGCGCGGCCTGCAGCGTGGCCAGCTTCTTCTCTGCGTTGGTGTGGCCGATCGTGGCCTCGACCGCGCGGCGATCGAAGGCGCGCACTTCCTCGGTGCGGGCGATCAGGTTCTGGCGGGTTTCCGCCAGCATCTTCTCGGCGGTGCCGGTGCGCGACTGCAGCGCGTCGAGCCGCATATTGAGCGTGTTACGCTCGCTCATATGCTGCTCTTTGGCTTCGTCGAGCGCTGCTGCGAGGCGGCCGCGCTCGGCATAGGCTTCGGCGAAGCTGGCTTCCACCTTGCCCAGTTGCGCGCGCGTCGCCGTCAGCGTGTTCTCGCTTTCGGTCAGACGGCGGGTCAGACGGGAATTGTCCGCCATCGCCTGATCGAGCGCGATTTGCAGCGATTTCTTGTCGTCGTCGAGG
>JAEWJH010000105.1 GCA_023386635.1 Pseudomonadota bacterium | reverse complement strand
ACCGAGGATCGGTTCCCGGGCAGGCTCACGCGGCGGCAGCGGCATCACCGGCTCGCGCGCGACCTCGCGGGGTGGCTCGGGCGGCGTCCAGCTTGGCTCGTCGCCGAAGCTCGAGCGCCCGCGCGGCGAGGCGGGAACGATCGGCGCCGGCTCGGGCGAGGGCTGCAGCGGCCACGAGGTCGCGGCCTCCGGCGCCGTGCGCAGCATCGGCTCACGCGCCGTGTCACGCGCGGTCGCGCGGACGATGTTCTGCTCGACGACCACGTCGGTCGGCCCGCCGATCATGATGAGATGCTCGACATTGTCGCGGCGGATGATCAGCAGGCGGCGACGGCCGTCCACCGGCGCGGCGTCGATCACCGCGAGCCGGGGCTGGCGGCCGCGCGTGGCATTGCTGCCAAGACGATTGGCGCCGAAGCGGCGGACCAGCCACGCGGCAAGCGCGATCAGGCCGATCACCACCGCGAAGGCGATGACGAATTTCGCGACACTGGGCTCCGTGCCGAACAGGCTGTCGAACATCACGCGCTCCGGAGTTGGGACGAGGGGCCGCGGTCCACGGCAATCGCCGATTGGTTAACAGCTTCGGGCAACATTTGCCGCCCTCGGCCCTAACAACGCATTAATAAAGTGAGGCCGTTACCTTGGCAAAGGCCTCCCGGTCAAATGATCGGTAAGGTTAACGGTTCCATCGAAATGGGGCCCCGATGGGGCGATTTAACGCTCCGTTAACCATACACCCGGCAATGTCTGCCTAGCGAAGGCGCGGGGGCGTCGCGATTTGCGAGGAAACTGCGATGGGAATGTCCGACCTGCCGATCCTGTCGATGCTCAAGTCACGCATGCTCTGGCATGAGGAGCGCCAGCGGGTCCTGTCGGAGAACGTCTCCAACGCGGATACGCCGGGATACCGCGCGAAGGATCTCTCAGCGCTACGGTTCGACGACCAGATGATGTCGCTCAGGGCGCCCGGCGTGACGCCGCCGGCCTCGGCCGTGACCATGGTGCAGACCGCGAGCGGGCATATGGGCGGCTCCGCCATGTCCACCGGCAGCCAGTTTCGCGCCGATTCCAAGAACGGCTACGAGGTGCGCCCGACGGGCAACGCGGTGAGCCTCGAGGACGAGATGATGAAAGTTGCCGCCAACCAGATGGATTATCAGGCCGCCACCGCGCTCTATTCGCGCAGCCTCTCGCTGCTCAAGACCGCGATGGGCAAGCGCTAAGGCGCCAGGACGCAATCAGGACGGAGACGCATCATGGATTTCGTCAAGAGCATGAGTATCGCCGCTTCCGGTCTGCGCGCTCAGGCCGGTCGCATGCGCATCATCTCGGAGAATATCGCCAACGCGGATTCGACCGCGCGTTCGCCCGGCGCCGATCCTTATCGCCGCAAGATCCTCACTTTCCGTTCGGAGATGGACCGCGCGCTCAATGCGCAGGTCGTCGAAATGGGCGCGACGCGCACCGACACCTCGGACTTCCGCCTCAAATACGAGCCGGGTCATCCCATGGCCGACGTCAACGGCAATGTGAAATATCCGAACGTCAACATGCTGGTGGAAATGACCGACATGCGCGAGGCCCAGCGTTCCTACGAGGCCAACGTCAATGTCATCGGCGCCACGCGCCGGATGATCCAGCGCACCATCGACATTCTCAAAGCCTGAGGTTTATCGCCATGGCATCCCCGATTGCAGCGACCAATGCTTATGCCGCGATGGCGCGGATCGCCGATCCGTCCGGCGCGGCGGGCGTCGCGAAGTCCATCTCCGGCGGCGCCGACGGCGGCAGCTTCGGCCAGATGCTCTCCGACGCGCTGCACTCGGTGGCGGAAACCGGTCGCCGCTCGGACGCGCAGGCGCGCGGACTCGCCCAGGGCAAGGCCGATCTGGTCAACGTTGTCACCGCGGTCTCGGAGACCGAAGTGGCGATTGACGCGGTGGTCGCGGTACGCGACCGCGTGATCCAGGCTTACGAAGACATCATGAGGATGCCGATCTGATCCGGATCGGCATAGACTCTCACCGCGATTCTTCCAGAAGGCTTCCCATGACCGGCCCCGAAGTGCTCGACGTCGCCCGCGATGCGATCGTCACCATCATCCTGGTGTCGGCGCCGGTGATGCTGGTCGGCCTCGCGGTCGGTGTAGCGATCTCGCTGTTGCAGGCGCTGACCCAAATCCAGGAAATGACGCTGGCCTTCGTGCCAAAAATCCTCGCGATTTTCGTCACGCTGCTGATCGCGCTGCCGTTCATGGCGCAGACCCTGCAGGGCCAGATGACCCGTGTCGCCGCGCGTATCATCGCCGGCGGCTGACGCGGAATGCGCATCGACATATCCTTTCTACCGGCGCTGGCGCTGGCTTTCATTCTGATCTTCTCGCGCATCGGTGTCATGGTGATGCTGCTGCCGGCGATCGGCGAGAGCGCGATGCCGGCGCGTATGCGCCTGACGCTGGCGCTATTGTTGTCGGCAATCCTCTTGCCGCTGCACCGCGCCGAATACGTGGTCGATACGTCGGCCTATGGGCCGATGCTGACGATGCTCGGCAAGGAAATGCTGGTCGGCGCGACGCTCGGTATCACCGTGCGGCTGACTCTTTCGGCGCTGCAGGTTGCCGGCACGGTGGTGGCGCAGCAGCTCGGGCTCGGTTTCGTCACGGCAGTCGATCCGACCCAGGGCGGCCAGCAGAACGTGATCGTCGGCAACTTCCTCGCGGTGCTGGCGGTAACGATGATCTTCGCCACCGACATGCACCACATGGTAATCGCCGCCCTCAACGACAGCTATCGGCTGTTTCGTCCCGGCGACGTTCCGATTCCCGGCGACATCGCCGATCTGGTGACGCGAACCATCGCCGCGGCTTTCCGCATCGGCATCCAGTTGTCGGCGCCGTTCCTGGTGTTTGGCCTGTTGTTCAATCTCGGTCTCGGTATCCTTGCGCGCCTGATGCCGCAGATGCAGGTGTTCTTCGTCGCGTTGCCGGTCTCGATTCTGGTGGGCCTCATGCTGCTGGTGCTGGTCGTCAGCGCCATGATGGGCTCCTACCTCGACTATCTCGGAAGTGTCCTCGGCGAACTGACGCGCTGATCGGGGGACAGAGAGATGGCCGAGGGACAGGACGACACCGAGAAAACAGAAGACCCTACCCAAAAACGTTTGGACGATGCGCTCAAGCGCGGCGACGTCGCCAAAAGCCAGGAGATCAACACCTGGTTCATCTTCGCGGCGGCGGCGCTCGGTTTGTCGGCATTCTCCGGCAGCATGGGGTCGGGGCTAACCGCAACTTTCCGCGGCCTTATCGCCAATGCCCATACGCTGCGCACCGACGGCGCTGGCCTGATGCGGCTTTCCGAGAAACTCGGCCTCGAAGTTCTGGCTGCGGTGGCGATCCCGCTGCTGCTGCTGATGCTGGGCGCGCTTGGCGCCAATCTGGTTCAGCACCGTTTCGTCTGGTCGGCGGAATCGATCACGCCGAAATTCTCGAAGATCTCGCCGCTCGCCGGCCTCAAGCGCCTGTTCTCGAAAATGGCGATCGCCAATTTCGTGAAAGGCGTCTTCAAGCTGGCTCTGGTCGGCACCGTGCTGACCGTGCTGCTGTGGCCTGAGCGCGACCGGCTCGAACTGCTGGTATGGACCGATCCGCTTGCTTTGATGCCGCTCATCCTGGCGCAGTCGATGAAGCTGATGGGCGCGGTGGTGGCGATCCTCGCGATCGTCGCCGCGGCCGACTTCTTCTTCCAGTATCGGCAGTGGTACGAGCGGCAGAAGATGTCGCTGCAGGAGATCAAGGACGAATTCAAGCAGACCGACGGCGACCCGGCGGTGAAGGGCAAGATCCGGCAATTGCGCCAGAAGCGCATGGCCAAGCGCATGATGGCCGCGGTTCCCAAGGCGACGGTGGTCATCACCAACCCGACGCACTATTCGATCGCGCTGCAATACGAGAAGGGGATGCAGGCGCCGGTTTGCCTCGCCAAGGGCGTCGATGCGGTGGCGTTCCGCATCCGCAAGATCGCCGAGGAACATCAGATTCCGACGGTGGAGAACGTTCCGCTGGCGCGCGCGCTCTATGCCACGGTCGAGGTCGATCAGGCGATCCCGCCGGAACACTACAAGGCGGTGGCGGAAGTGATCGGCTACGTGATGCGGCTGCGCCGCTCGCTGCGGCCTTAAGATGCGGCGATGGGGACATTTCGCGGCGTTCGATACGGTTTTGCACGGTCCGGCGCGGCGAAACGCTTGCGTTAGACTGCCGGCCTGGGGCACTCAGGAGGCGGTCGATCACGAATCAGGGCGCGCCGACGGCGCGCGGCAGGGCGCTCTGCGGCGATGACAGCGCAGGTCAAGAACACAGGCAACGGGCAGGCGACGGCTCCGGCCGGCGACGCGCCCGGGCGCGAGTCGTCCGGGCGTCAGTCCTATGACCGCAGCGACCGCGCGCCGCGCAGCGGCAGCGTCGGGCTGGTCGTTCTGATCGCGGTGGCGCTTGTCGGAACCGCGGCGGCCCTCATCTATATCGGCCGCACCAATGCCGAGCCTTACATCATGGCGGTGCTGGCGTTCCTCGCCACCATCGGCGTGTTCTCGCTGTTCGCTATGGCGGCCGGCATCCTGCAGACGCAGGGACAGGCGGGCATTCATCCGCTGACCAAGGCGCTGGCCGACGGCGCGCCGGACGGCTTGATCATCACCGACAGGTCCGGCCGCGTGTTCTACGCCAATGCGGCCTATCTCGATCTGATCCGCTCCACCGGCCCCGACGACGTGCGGCCGATCGAGCGCGCGTTCGCCGGCGATCCCGACGTATCCGAGGCGATCTACCGGTTGCTGAAAGCGGGTCGCGAGGGCCAGCCGCTGCAGGAGGAAATCCGGCTCGGCGGCGCCGACGATGAAGCCGCGCGCTGGCTGCGGCTGCGCGTGCGGCCGCTCGGCGACAGCAAGCACGACCGCAATCTCGTTGTCTGGTCGGTGGCCGACATCACGCGCGATCGCGCGCGGCAGGAGAATGTGTTCCAGGAGCTGCAGCACGCGATTGACTATCTCGATCACGCGCCCGCCGGCTTCTTCTCGGTCGATCCGTCCGGCTCGGTCGTCTATCTCAACGCGACGCTCGCGAGCTGGCTCGAACAGGATCTCGCGCAGGTCGGCACCGGCACGCTGCGGCTCGCTGACATTGTCGCCGGCGACGGCGCGGCGCTGCTGACGGCGTTCAACGCCGCGCCGGGCGACGTGAAGACCGAGATGATCGATCTCGATCTCAAGACTCGCACGGGCAAGTCGCTGCCGGTGCGGCTATTCCACAAGGTCGCGTTCGGCGCCGACGGAGCGCCGGGGCTGTCGCGTACGCTGGTGCTCAACCGCGCCCGCGAGGAGGGCGCAGACCCGCTGCGCGCCGCCGAAGTGCGCTTCATGCGCTTCTTCCAGAATACGCCGATGGCGATCGCCACGGTCGATCGCTCGGCGCGGATCGGGCGGTCGAATGGCCTGTTCGCGCGCATGTTCCAGGATGTGCTCAAGGACGACGAACGGTCGATCCTCGCGGTGATCGCCGACCGCGATCGCGGCGCGGTCGAAACCATGATCCGCAAGAGCACCGACGCGCAGGGCGATATCGCGCCGGTCGATGTCTCGCTCTCCGGTCCCGGCGAGCGCTCGGCGACGTTCTTCGTCACGCCGGTCGACGAGGCCGACCGCGATGGCGAAGCGGCGATCGTCTATGTGCTGGAGACGACGGCGCAGCGCGCGTTGGAAATCCGCGCCAACCAGCAGCAGAAGATGGATACGGTCGGCCAGTTGGCCGGCGGCATCGCGCACGACTTCAACAACGTGCTCTCCGCCATCATGATGGCGACGGACTTCCTGCTGAATGCGCACAAGCCGACCGATCCGTCGTTCTCCGACATCATGCAGATCAAGCAGAACGCCAATCGTGCGGCGTCGCTGGTGCGGCATCTGCTGGCGTTCTCGCGGCGGCAGACGTTGCGGCCGCAGGTGCTCGATCTTGGCGAGCGGCTGAGCGATCTCGGCATGTTGCTCAAGCGCCTGCTCGGCGAGAAGGTCTCGCTCGACGTCGTCCACGGTCGCGATCTATGGCCGGTGAAGGTGGACCTGTCGCAGTTCGAGCAGGTGATCGTCAATCTTGCGGTCAATGCGCGCGACGCGATGCCGAACGGCGGCAACCTCACCGTGCGCACCGCCAATGTTGTGACGGCGGATGCGGCGAAGCTCCCGTACAAGGGTCTGCCGGCGGCGGACTATGTGCGCATCGAAGTGGCGGATACCGGCACCGGCATTCCCGCCGACATCGTCGACAAGATTTTCGAGCCGTTCTTCTCGACCAAAGAGGTCGGCAAGGGCACCGGTCTCGGCCTCTCCACGGTGTACGGCATCGTCAAGCAGACCGGCGGCTTCGTCTATGTCGATTCCGATATGGGCCGCGGCACGGTGTTCAGCATTTTTCTGCCGCGACACATTCCCGGTGAGGAACCGGTGGTGCTGCCGCCGTCCGCCGAAGCGCCGGTCTCGGGGGTCATCTCTGCCGCCGACGACGTCAAAAAGGCCGCCGTCGATCTCACCGGGCAGGGAACGATCCTGCTGGTGGAAGACGAAGACGGCTTGCGCGCGCTCAATGCACGCGGGCTCGCCTCGCGCGGCTACAAGGTGCTGCAGGCCGGCAACGGCGTCGAGGCGCTCGAGGTGATGGCGGAGGAGCCGGACATCGATCTCGTGGTCTCCGACGTGGTGATGCCGGAAATGGACGGTCCGACGCTGCTGCGCGAAATGCGACAGCAAAAGCCCGAGTTGAAGATGATCTTCGTCTCCGGCTATGCCGAGGAAGCGTTCCAGAAGAGCCTGCCGGAGGGCGAGAAGTTCTCGTTCCTGGCCAAGCCGTTCACGCTGAAGCAGCTGGTCGCGGCGGTGAAGGAGACCATGGAGTCCTGAGCGCTGTTGCGCTGCAGGATGGCCGGCGCCCGCGTCCCGGTGCAGGATGGTCCCGCTCTTTTCCGGGGACGCATCATGGCGATCAAATCGGACGAGTCGCGCCGCAAGGCGTTCGAGCATCTCAAGCTGGCGAAGCTGTCGCGGTCGCTGGACGAGCGCCGCGGCCATCGCACCATCGCCCGCAGCTACGAGGCCATTGCCGAGACGGAGCGGTGGCTGGAAAGCGCAGCCAAACGGCGGCCGGCGCTGTCGCCGAAACTGCCCGGCTCCGAGGCCTAGGTCCCGAGGCCTAGGTCCCGGGGCCTAGTGCCCGGGCCTGGGCCCCATCGAGCTTTCCCCTGCGACCCTGGCGCACCTTATCAAGCGGAGGATGTCCCCCCATATTGCGGGGCAATGCCGGCATGAACCGGCATCCAGAGGGAACATCAAAGGCTCATCCATGCGATCCATTCGCTCCGTTTTTGCCCTGAGTGCCGTTGCTGCCGCGCTGATCCTGATCGCCGGCAGCTTCGCCGATGCGCGTCCGGGTGGCGGCGGCAGCCGCGGTTCACGCACCTTTTCCGCGCCGCCCGCGACCACCACCGCGCCGCGCACCGCGGCTCCGCTTGAGCGCACTATGACCCAGCCGGCGCGCCCCGGTGCGACGTCCGCGCAGGGTGCTGGCGCCGCCGCAGGCGGTGGCTTCTTCAACCGTCCGGGCCTCCTTGGTGGCCTTGCCGCCGGCTTCCTCGGCGCGGGCCTGTTCGGGTTGCTCGCCGGGCAGGGCCTGTTCGGGAACATGGCCGGGTTTGCCTCCATCATTGGCCTGTTGCTGCAGGTCGCCTTGGTGGTGATTGTCGCTCGCCTGGCGTGGGCCTGGTGGCAGCGTCGCCAGCAGGGACTTGCTTACGCCGGCCCGACGCAGCGCAACCAGCAGGGCGGCCCTTCGGGTGGCCCGACGTCAGGTCTTGGTTCGGGCCTTGGTTCGGGCCTTGGTCTCGGCGGCGGCACGGGTGCATCCGCAGGCGCTGCCGCGGCAGCGCCGGTCGATGACGTAACTATCGGCAAGGACGACTACGATGCCTTCGAGGAAGCGCTCGGCCAGATCCAGACGGCTTACGGCCGCGAGGATCTCGGCACGCTGCGCCGTCTGGTGACGCCGGAAATGCTGTCGTACTTCTCGGAAGACCTTGCCGCCAATGCGAGCCGTGGCGTCCGTAACGAGATTTCCGACGTGCAGCTGCTGCAAGGCGATCTCGCCGAGGCGTGGAGCGAAGGCGCGACCCAGTATGCGACGCTGGCGATGCGGTTCTCGCTCAACGACCGGCTGGTGTCGCGCGACAATGGCCAGATGGTCGAGGGCGGGCCGCAGGAGGTCACCGAATTGTGGACCTTCATGCGCTCGCGCGGCGGACACTGGATCCTCTCGGCGATCCAGGCTGCATGATCCCGCGAACCAGGACAGACGCTTAACGAAAAACGGCCCGGCGATCATTCGCCGGGCCGTTTTGATTCCAAAGCCCGGCGACTAGTGCGTGTCGATCGCGACGACGTCCTCGCTCGCGCCCGACTGCTTCGGTGCGTCCCGTGCGCTCGCTGGATCGGCGGCTTGGACGGTTCGCGTCGGCGGCGGGGCTGTCTTGTCGTTGCGGCGCTCGAACTTGACGCCAATCTGATTGTTGTCGCGCCAGACCACGGTGCAATGGCGTTTCGGCGCATTCCGCTGCGCCAGCAGCAAAATGAACTGTTCGGGGATGTCGGCGCTGTTCTCGATTTCGAGCCGGGCTCCTGAATCGGACACATCGGACAGCAGGCAGTTGGCCCGCTTGCCGTCGTCCAAAGCGATCCAGGCGGAATACCGTAAAGGTCTCCGCGGTGATTTGCGTTTGTCGGCCTTCATGGCATTGCTCGACCGGCGTTGAGCGGATCAGCCGGCGTGATCCGCCGCGAGTGGAACTTTACCGCCGCGTTCGTTACCAATTCTGAAATTGTGCGATCATATCGTTTCGGTGTGTCCTCTTGGCCGATGATTGACCGGCTCACGCAAATCTTGTTTACGTGCGCCCGCAACGCGATTTTAGGCTTTTCTTGCGGTTTTGTGCCTTCGGCACGCCACGGATTCCAAAATCGGAAGGGTTGCCGCCTGGGCGATGAGCGCCGGGGCGTCTTTCTGCGCAAATCAAGGAAATGCGATGGCTGTCGGCACTGTGAAGTTCTTCAATACCCAAAAGGGATACGGTTTCATTCAGCCGGACGATGGGTCGGGCGACGTGTTCGTCCACATCTCGGCAGTGGAACGTGCCGGCATGCGGTCGCTGATGGAAGGCCAGAAGATCAGCTACGAGGTTCTGACCGAGCGCGGCCGTCCGGCCGCAAGCAATCTCGCGACCCTCTGACCTTTCCAGGTCTCTCGAGAAAGCCCGGCCTCTCGCCGGGCTTTTTTTATGCGTCCAGGCTTGGCTCTTGGGTGGACAAAATGACGCAAGGCAGATCGCTGGGATGAAACCCTAAGCTCTGGTGTTGATGCCCAGACAAGGTATCCGAGCGGATGCCGATATCAGGGAGAACTTCCATGAAGACGCTGACCTTGCTTGCGACCGCTGCGGTTCTGTCGCTGGGGGCCACGGGCGCAGCGAACGCGCAGGCTTCGGCCATGACGTTCTTCGTCACCAGCGTGGGCGTGGGCAATGGCGGCGATCTGGGCGGCCTCGCCGGGGCAGATGCGCACTGCCAGAAGCTGGCGACAGCGGCCGGTGCCACCGGCAAGACCTGGCGCGCTTATCTGAGCACCCAGGGGCAAGGCGCCGTGAACGCCAAGGACCGGATCGGCAAGGGGCCGTGGCAGAACGCCAAGGGCGTTGTTATCGCCAAAGACGTGGCCGAACTGCATGGCACCAACAACCTGACCAAGCAGACGGCGCTGAGCGAGAAGGGCGAAGTCATCAACGGCCGCGGCGACACGCCGAACCGGCATGACGTCCTCACCGGCTCGCAGGCCGACGGCACCGCCTTCACCGGCGCAGACGACCGCACCTGCAAGAACTGGACGAGCAGCACCCAGGGTTCGGCGATGGTGGGCCATTCGGACCGTACCGGCCTCGACGAGAGCGCTCCGGCGAAATCCTGGAACACGTCGCATCCGTCGCGCGGTCAGGGCGGTGGCTGCACCCAGGCTGACCTGCGCAGCACCGGCGGCGACGGCCTCCTGTACTGCTTCGCCGCAAACTAAAGCGGCAACATTGCACGGCCTGAAGCCGCGCCGGGAAACCGGCGCGGTTTTTTCGTTATGCTTGTAGGGAAGCGTCTACCGCCTGGCGGTGCGCTTGTTTTTGCGCCCGCCCTGACGGGGCTTTTTACGCGCGGTTTTAGCCTTCGACGTCTTTTTGGATGCTTTGGCCTTCATGGTCGCAGCCGCTGCTTTGGCGGCCTCGCGCTTCTTGCGGCGCAAGCGCTTCAGCCGTTCCTCGGCGCGCAGCTTCTTGCGCTTGTTGATACACGGCGTGCACAGGCAGCCGATCGGCTTGATGAAGGCGTTCCAGTAGTCCTTGCCGTAGTCGTAGGTGATTTCCTCGCCGGGCTCGATGTTCTTGATCGCCCGGATGATCACCTTGCCGCCCTTGCGGCCGTCCGCTCGCTTGCCGAGCAGGATGTCGGATTCCGCATTCGGCCGGCAGCTATGATTACCGTACCGCGCGATGTTGCTGCGCGCCTTGCCGTCGATGGTCCAGCGGCTGTTGATCTCGTACATGTAGCGCGACCCGCGCGCTTCAAGACGTTCCGCCTCCGCATTGGTGATGCGGGGGCCTTTGTATTCGAGAAAGATCGTGCGTTTTTTGATGGGCCGGGTGGCGAACAGGCCGAGGCCGGTTCGCGACCGCCCGACGCGGAGCGGGAGGCGTGACATAATCGCCTCTTAGCGCCGATTCTCGCGATTTCAAACGGTTGCCGCGTCCGGGAACGCCTTGAGACCGCGACCAGTTGTGGAAATGTCGCCGCCAATCGATTTTGAGCAGGAAGAACCTCATGCGCTACCAGCTTTACTATTGGCCCGGCATCCAGGGGCGTGGCGAGTTCGTGAGGCTCGCGCTGGAAGAGGCGGGCGCCGATTACGTCGACGTGGCGCGGGGACGCGGCGGCGTCGCTGAACTCCAGCGGCTGATGCGCCGGGGCAATCATCCGGCTTTCGCGCCGCCGTTCCTCAAGGCCGGGCGGATGATGATCGCACAGACGGCCGCGATCCTGTTCTACCTCGGTGAGCGGGAAGGACTGGCCCCGCGCGCCACGGCAAAGCGCCTGTGGGTGCATCAGCTCCAGCTCACCATCGCCGACATGGTGGTGGAGGCGCACGACACCCACCATCCCATTGCCTCCAGCCTTTACTACGAGGACCAGCGCCGCGAAGCGAAGCGGCGGTCCCGCGATTTCGTGGCGGAGCGGGTGCCGAAATTCCTCGGCTATTTTGAAGACATCCTGCGCCACGGCCACTCCGGCTATCTCACCGGCCGCAGCGTGACCTATGCCGACCTCTCGCTGTTCCAGATGATGGCCGGGCTGGACTATGCCTTTCCCCGGTCGGCCAGGCGGTGGCGGCGCAAGTTTGCGCAATGTGCCGCGCTCGCGGAGCGTGTTGCCGGCCGTCCGCGCATCGCCGCCTATCTCGCCTCCAACCGCCGCATCGCGTTCAACGAGATGGGGATTTTTCGGCACTACCCGGAACTCGACAGGACCTGATCCACACAGAGTCCCGTGGATATTGATGGGTCATGATCGCTCTTTATTAAGACTCTTGATACTACCACCGAGGGTAAGGCGGGCACGTCGTCCGCCGCAGACATTTGCCGCAAGGACATCCTTTGGCGGAATGGTCGAATGTCGCGTTGCTTGCCGGCGACGCCCTGATCTACTTCACCGTTCTCGCGGTGCTCTTTCGCGCGCGTGCACGGCTGGGAATCGGCGCTTTCTTCTGCGCGCTCGGGGTGATGCACTTCCTCGAGACCTATCTCGCCTCGACCTTCTATGTCGCCTTGCCCGCCGGCATCGTCGCGTCCCCTGGCTCGACCATCCTGTTCACCGGCAAGCTGATGCTGCTGTTGCTGGTCTATATCCGCGAGGATGCGCGGATGGTGCGCCAGCCGATCTACGGCCTGCTGATCGGCAATCTGCTGTTGTTCGCGCTCGCCTTCGTGATGCGCCAGCACTTGCCGACGGCGCTGACCCCCGACCGCTTCGCCGATCTCGGCTTCCTCGACGAGATGGGCGCGCTGATGGTGTGGGGCACGCTGATCCTGTTCGCGGACTGCATCCTCATCATCCTGCTCTATGAGCGGCTGCGCGGCGTGTTCAGCCATGCCTTGCTGCCGCGCATCGCGCTGACCGCCGCGGCGGTGATGACTTTCGACCAGTTCATGTTCTACGCCGGCCTGCGCTTTCTTACCGGCGCCGACCTCACCGTGCTGTTTGGCGGCTGGGCCGCGAAGATGGGCGCCGTCGCGCTCTATAGCGGCCTGGTGACGCTCTATCTCACGGTGTTCGAAAAGGCCGCGTTCCAGACCGGCGCGCCGCGCATCGCCGATGTGTTCGACTTGCTCACGTATCGCGAGCGCTACGAAGACCTCTTGGCGCGCAGCGGCCGCGATGCGCTGACCGGCGCGCTCGACCGTGGCCGGCTGGAGACGCAGGGCCGCGACATCATCACCCGTTCGGCGACCGCCGGCGTGTCGGTGAGCCTGCTGCTGATCGACATCGACCATTTCAAGACCTTCAACGACCGGTTCGGCCATGCGCGCGGCGACGCCGTGCTGCGCCAGATCGCGTCCGAGATCATGACGACGGTGCGCGCCGCCGATCTCACCTTCCGCTTCGGGGGCGAGGAATTCGTGGTTCTGGCCGAAGGCCTCAATGCAGAACAGGCGGTGACGCTCGGCGAGCGGCTGCGCGCGGCGATCGCCGCCAGCGGGGCCGGGACGTCGCGCGTGACGGTTTCCATCGGGGTGTCCACCTGCGCGTCCGACGCTGCCGATTACGATAGCCTGTTCGAGATCGCCGACCGGCGGCTCTATCGCGCTAAGGCTGCGGGCCGCAACTGCGTGGTCGGGGAGCGCGCGGTCAATGTCAGCCAGCCGGTGCGGCTGGTGCATCAGGCAAGCTGACGCGCCGCGGGGACGCTACGCATCGCATGCCTATCGCCGGGTCGATGCCAGCGTCTGCTCGCGCTCGTTACGCGTGAGCGGAGCCGGCGGCAGATCCGGGCTGCCCTTGACGCCACCGAGCGCAGCGCGGGCGCGTTCATCCTCCGTCGGGCGATCGTCCGGGGCAAGGTTGGGCGCTGGGGTCACACGTTGCGGCGAGGGCTGCCGATCATCGCGGTCGTAGAGCGCATAGGTGCGCTCGTCGGCGGCCGTCTTTTCCAGCGGCGTGCGCCGACGCCAGCGCATGACCGCATAGGCGATCGCGGCGAGCAGCAGCACAGGCCCGATCACGGCCATCAGCAGTTCCTGGATGCCTGTGGTGTCCATGCTCCGCGCTCCCTTTGTTGACTTGGGAACAACGGGCGACGGGCCGCCAGCGTTCCCTGCGCCGGGACCGGCGGAACAGAGACGTGGCGGTAAGGGGATCACCGCTCCAGCAGCGCGACGATCTCATCCACGGCGAGGGTGGGCGTCAGTGTGCCGGCGGCGACGGCGGCCTCCGTCTGTTTCAGCCGCGCGCGGATCGCCGGATCGTTGCGCAGGCGCGCGAACAGCCGTTCCTCCAGCATCGCCCACATCCACTTCACCTGCTGCGCGCGGCGCTGTGCGGCGAGTTCCCCGGATGCCGTCATCCGCTGGCGATGCGTGACGACCTCGCGCCACAGCGCGGCGATGCCGTCGCCGGTGATTGCAGAATAGGTCACCACGGGTGGCGTCCAGGTCGGCGAGCGCGGCGTCAGGATATGGAGCGCGGCGCGATAGTCGGCGGCGGCGGCCTTGGCGCGGCGGACATTGTCACCGTCGGCCTTGTTGACGGCGATCATGTCGGCGAGTTCGATCAGGCCCTTCTTGATGCCCTGCAATTCGTCACCCGCGCCGGGCAGCATCAGTGCGAGAAAGAAATCCGTCATGTCGGCGACGGTGGTTTCCGACTGGCCGATGCCGACAGTTTCCACCAGCACGACGTCGTAGCCCCCGGCCTCGCACAGTAGCATGGTCTCGCGCGTCTTTGCCGCGACGCCGCCGAGCGTGCCGGACGACGGCGAGGGGCGGATGAAGGCGTGGTCATGGGCTGACAGCCGCGCCATGCGCGTCTTGTCGCCGAGGATCGAGCCGCCGGTGCGGGTCGAGGACGGATCGACCGCCAGCACCGCGACCTTGTGGCCCTGCTCGATGAGAGAGATTCCGAGCGCATCGATGGTGGTCGACTTGCCGACGCCGGGAACGCCGGTGATGCCGACGCGCATCGCCTTGCCGGTGTCGGGAAGCAGGTCCTGCAACAGCCGCTGCGCCGCGTCGCGATGATCGGCGCGCTTGCTTTCGATCAGGGTGATGCCCCGCGCCAGCATGGCGCGCTCGCTGGCGCGGATACCAGCGGCGAGCGCGGCGATGTCGGGCGCGGATCTCGCGGGTTGAGTAGAGGGTGTCACGGCTCGTATTTCTTGATGTCGGCGGCGGGCCGCTCGCCGCCGAACAGCGCGCGGCCCTCGTCGGACAGGTGCGGCGCGAAATCCTGCCAGCGCAAGGCGATCGTATAGGTGCCTTCGACGTAAGGCCCGACCGCATAGGGCGAATAGTGGAACGTCAGCCCCGCGCTTTTCCCGGTTTCAGTCGATGGCGTCAGCGTCACCGGTCCGAGCGCCAGCAGCTTCGGTTCGATCCCCTTGAGCCATTGCGGATCGTCGATCAGCTCCTGCGGTACGCCGCGCTTTTTCTTTTCAGCCTTGATCGCCTCATGCAACAGCGCGGCGAGCGCGGTCATCGTCTTCCCGTCGTCCGCTGTTTCCGCGAACAATGGCCGGATGCTGACACGCTTGTTCTGCGCGCCGTCCCACAGGATCGTATCGATCTCCGTATTCGGATGCGCGCCGCCGGTGTTGAGATAGTCCGAGCGCAGCACGCTGACATAGCGGCCTATCACCGACGCTGCTTCGTACTCGCGCTCCAGCGCCCAGTGCACCCCGTTATCGCGGATATAGGCGTCCTCGCGCAGCGCCTTGGCGGCGTCCTTGCGCCATTTCGCGGCCCAGCGGTCGCCCTCGCGCCGGCAGTCGGCGGCGAGCTTCGGCAGGCCCTTGATGGTTTCGTCGAGCGAGACCTTGATCTCGGCGAAGTTGGACGAGGTGACGGCGCGCTTCGGCTGCGCAGCCGCCGGTCCAGCCGGCAACAGCGTTGCAAGCCCGATCAGAGAGAGCGCCGCGAGCCGAACCAGCCGACCGCTCACTCGGCGGCCTCTTGGGTATGGCCGAGATGCTTGGCGAGTTTGCGCAACAGATCGACAGCGGCTTCGGCGATCACGGTCCCGGGCGGGAAGATCGCCTCAGCGCCGGACTTGTACAGCGCCTCGTAATCCTGCGGCGGCACCACGCCGCCGACCACGATCATGATGTCGCCGCGGCCTTGCTTCGTCAGTTCGGCCTTCAGCTCCGGCACGAGAGTGAGATGCGCGGCTGCGAGCGAGGAGACGCCGAGCACATGCACGTCGTTCTCCACCGCCTGCCGCGCAGCCTCGGAGGGTGTCGCGAACAGCGGGCCGATATCGACGTCGAAGCCGAGATCGGCGAATGCCGAGGCGATCACCTTCTGCCCGCGGTCGTGGCCGTCCTGACCGATCTTGGCGACGAGGAGACGCGGCCGGCGGCCTTCCGCCGTTTCGAACGCCTCGACCAGCTTGCGCACCTGTTCGACGGCACTGGTCATGCCGACCTCCCGCTTGTAGACGCCGGTGATCGCCTTGATCTCGGCACGGTGGCGGCCATAGACCGCTTCGAGCGCCGAGGAGATTTCGCCGACGGTCGCCTTGGCGCGTGCGGCGTCGATGGCGAGCGCGAGCAAGTTTCCGTTGCCGCCTTTCGCAGCGCGGGTGAGAGCCGCGAGCGTTTCCTTCACCGCGACCGGATCGCGCTCGGCTTTCAGCCGATTGAGCTTCTCGATCTGCTTGGCGCGCACGGCGGTGTTATCGACCTTGAGCACGTCGAGCGGCGCTTCGTTCTCGGGGCGATATTTGTTGACGCCGATCACCGACTGATGCCCGGCGTCGATGCGTGCCTGCGTCTTGGCGGCGGCTTCCTCGATCCGCAGCTTCGGAATGCCGGCCTCGATCGCCTTGGTCATGCCGCCGAGGTCTTCGACCTCCTGGATGTGATCCCATGCCTTGCGGGCGAGATCGTAGGTGAGCCGCTCGACGTAATAGGAGCCGCCCCAGGGATCGGCGATGCGGGTCGTGCCGCTTTCCTGCTGCAGCAGGATTTGCGTGTTGCGCGCGATCCGCGCGGAGAAATCAGTTGGCAGCGCGAGCGCCTCGTCGAGCGCGTTGGTGTGTAGCGACTGGGTGTGGCCCTGCGTGGCCGCCATCGCCTCGATCATGGTGCGCGGCACATTGTTGAACACGTCTTGCGCCGTGAGAGACCAGCCGGAGGTCTGCGAATGGGTGCGCAGCGAGAGCGAGCGCGGGTCCTTGGGCTCGAACGGCTTGATCAGCTTGGCCCACAGGAGACGCGCGGCGCGCAGCTTCGCGATCTCCATGAAGTAGTTCATGCCGATCGCCCAGAAGAACGACAGCCGCGGCGCAAACTGGTCGATGGTCAGCCCGGCCTTGATGCCGGTGCGGACATATTCGACGCCGTCGGCGAGCGTGTAGGCGAGTTCGAGGTCCTGCGTCGCGCCGGCTTCCTGCATGTGGTAGCCGGAGATCGAGATCGAGTTGAACTTCGGCATATGCGCCGAGGTGAAGGCGAAGATGTCGGAGATGATCCGCAGCGATGGTGCGGGCGGATAGATGTAAGTGTTCCGCACCATGAATTCTTTGAGGATGTCGTTCTGGATCGTGCCGGACAGTTTTTCCGGCGGAACGCCCTGTTCCTCTGCGGCGACGACGTAAAGCGCGAGCACCGGCAGCACCGCGCCGTTCATGGTCATCGACACGCTCATCTTGTCGAGCGGGATGCCGGAGAACAGCGTGCGCATATCGTAGATGGAATCGATCGCGACGCCTGCCATGCCGACGTCGCCGGCGACCCGCGGATGATCCGAATCATAGCCACGATGGGTGGCAAGATCGAAGGCGATGGAGAGGCCCTTCTGCCCGGCGGCGAGGTTGCGCCGGTAGAAGGCGTTGGAATCCTCCGCCGTGGAGAAGCCGGCATATTGCCGGATGGTCCAGGGCTGCGCGGCATACATCGCCGGATAAGGCCCGCGCAGATAGGGCGCCGCGCCGGGATATGTGTCGAGGAAATCGAGCGGCGCGAGATCGTCGGGCGCATAAGCGGGCTTGACCGCAATGCCCTCCGGCGTGGTCCAGTTTTCACCTTTGATCGCCGCCGCGCCGGTGACGGCTGGCGCGAAATCCACAGTGGCGAAGTTCGGAACCTGAGTCTTGACCGTGCTCTGTGTCATGACACCCCAAACCTGGAGACACCAAGCCTAGCATGGATGGCCTGCAGCGTCGCCAGCACGTCGCCGCCCGCATAGATAAAGGTGTCGATCCCGGCGGCCCGCCAGGCGGCCTCGTTTTCGCCGGGTCGACCGGCGAGATGGACCGTGGCTCCGGCGGCGGTGAGGGCTTTAGCGGCGTCCATCGCCCCGCGGCCATAGACGTCATCGGACGAGCACAGGCAGGCGAGCTTTGCGCCGGACGCCTTGAACGCAGCGATCATCTCGTCGCGGGTTTTGAAGCCGTCGTTGGAGACCGCCTCGATGCCGCCGGCCTCGTAGAAGTTCTTGGCGAAGGTGGTGCGGGCGGTGAAGTCCGACGGCTTGCCAAGATTGGCGAGAAACACTTTCGGCCGCGCGCCGGTTTTCTCCAACAGCGCGTCGGATGCGTCGCGCAGTTTTTCAAACGGCTCCGACAGCCGAGCGGCGGGAAGACCCGTGAATGTCGGCGCGGGCGCGGAGAGCGCCGCACGCGGCACGTCGAGCACCGTCACGGCGGTTTCGCCGAGATGCGGAAACTCGCTGGCGCCGGTGAGCGGCTCCTTGCGCTTCGCCACGGCGGCGGCGCGGGCCGCGCGGGTTGCGGCGATCTTGTCCTGCAGCAGGCCGGTGACGATGGCGTCCTGCGCGCCGCCTTTCGCCTCGATCTCCTGAAACAGCGCCCATGCCGATTGGCATAGCGCGTCGGTCAGGGCTTCGAGACCGCCGGCTCCGGCGGCGGGGTCGGTGACGCGCGCGAGGTTCGACTCTTCGAGCAGGATGAGTTGTGTGTTGCGCGCGACGCGGCGCGCGAACCGGTCGGGCAGGCCGAGTGCGGCGGTGAACGGCAGCACGCTGATCGCATTGGCGCCGCCGAGCGCGGCAGCGGTGACGGCGATGGTCGCGCGCAGCATGTTCACGTAGGGGTCGCGCGCGGTCGTCATCCGCCACGCGGTCTCGGCGGTGACGGTCGCCGGCTCCGGCGTCAGGCCGCAGGCGGTTTCGACCCGCGCCCATAATTTTCGCAGTGCGCGGAATTTGGCGATGGTGAGAAACTCATCGGCGTCGGCGGCGAGGCGGAAGAAGATCATCCGCCGCGCCTGATCGAGCGCGATGCCGCGACCGGCAAACAGCCGCAGATAGGCGACCGCGTTGCCGAGCACAAAAGCGAGTTCTTGCGCTTCCGAGCCGCCGGCGTCGTGCACCGCGCGGCCGTCGCCAACCACGAATGGGCCCTTGAAGCCTTGCGCGGCAAGCTGCTCGATCATGCCGCCGAGCAGCGCGGTGGTTTCCGTCCATGGGCGCGGTGCGATGCCGGCGCGCGCCATCAGGCCGAGCGGATCGTGCGCGAAGCGGATGTCGGTCGCGGCCGGATCGAAGCCGCGCGCCTTGACCACGGCGGCGAGGTTGAGCCCGGCGTCTTTCGTTTGCGTGCTGAGATCGGTTTCGATGGTGACGCCGGCATCGAGATAGACGCCGTCGAGCGCGCGCGAGAGCGCCGCCTGCGAGCCGTCGAGACCATAGCCATGCGCGCCGACCGAGCCGGCGGTGATCAGCAGCAGTCCGGTCGCGCCGTTCTCGAGATCGTGCAGCGCCTCGGCATTGGCGGCGGCCGGATCGGGGTGATCGACCCTCTGCAGGATCGTCCACGGCGCGCTCGCCGCGCGGCCGGGCACCACCGCGCCCTGCGCGCGGGGATAGAGCGGCTCGATGCGGATGCCGTCATAGCTGCGGCTGACGAGACGTTTGTCGAAATCCGCGCCCTTGAGCGCGGCGTCCACCAACGCGCGCCATTGCGCGGCTGACGTGGCGGGAAACTCGCTGGCCAGCGCCAGCGTATCGGGCTGATCGGTCATGCCCCCTTGGCTTACCGGGCTTTTTGCAGCGATTCAACGCGGCAAAAGTCGGTCGATATCGCCCGTTCCGATGGTTTTAACGGCTTCCCCGATCCGTCGCCCGGCGATCACCCACGCCGGCACGATTTCCGCCAGCGGCACCAGCACGAAAGCCCGTTCGAACAGGCGCGGATGCGGCAGCGTCAGTTCAGGCGTGTCCAGCGTCAGGTCGTCATAGGCGATGATGTCGATATCCGCCGTGCGGGGGCCCCACCGGCGCTCCTGCGCGCGGTCGCGGCCGAGCGCGCGCTCGACGGCGTGCGCGCGGGCGAGCAGCGCCTGCGGCGGCAGCGTCGTCTCGACGGCGATACACAGATTGACGAACGGCCCTTGATCGGTGTCGCCCCATGGCGGCGTGCGATAGTCGGAGGAGCGGGCGAGGAGCTTGATGGTCGTTCCGTCGCACAGCATCGCCACCGCCCGGTCGAGGATGGCGCGGCTGTCGCCGACATTGCCGCCGAGCGCGAGCAGCGCTTCGCTCATCGTGATGGTCTCAGCGGCGCGCGCGGCGCAGCGTCACGCCGACATCGGCGAAGATCGCGGCGATCGGCGCATGCGGCTTGTGGATCGTCACCTCGATCGCCGACACGCGCGGAAAGCGCGCCAGCACCGCATCGGCGATGGCGCCGCCGGCGGCCTCGA
>JAEWJH010000081.1 GCA_023386635.1 Pseudomonadota bacterium | reverse complement strand
CGTAACTGCGGCTTGTTGACGTGCCTCCGGCCGATCGCGGGTCGTAGTGCCCGTGTATGGTCCACCGCAGGGGTCCGGGAGCGACGGGTGCGAACCGCCGCCCGCAGAAAGCCGCATCGTCACGGGCCGAATCTCCGGCCCGCGACCCCGCCACGCCTTCCGGCGTGGCAGGCTGCTCATCATCAAGACGCCTCTAGATGACGCCCCTCGCGAGCAGGACAGACATAGGATTATAGGCATATAGGAAGAAAGTCAAGAGGCGGAATGCGCCTCTCCCGAAGCCTCATGGTGAGGAGCATCGCGTCAGCGATGCGTCTCGAACCATAAGGCGGGCGCGGTCTGTGGCCGCCTCGTCCTTCGAGACGCGATGCTGCGCATCGCTCCTCAGGATGAGGCGGAGTGGGAGCTGACTGTTTGTCATGTCACTCTCTCCACCGTCATGCGCGGGCTTGACCCGTGCATCCATCTTCGTTCCACCACCGTTGAAGATGGATGGC
Source organism: Pseudomonadota bacterium (assembly GCA_023386635.1). GTDB lineage: Bacteria > Pseudomonadota > Alphaproteobacteria > Rhizobiales > Xanthobacteraceae > Pseudolabrys. The sequence continues at coordinate 13,249 of JAEWJH010000081.1, read as the reverse complement.
CGGGTCAAGCCCGGCCATGACGTGATGAGAGAAGGGCCGCCTTGTCCAGCGCATTCAACGCGCGGTGCGGCCCAGATATGTGTCGATCACCCGGCTGTTGGTGGCGAGGTCCGACGTCGGGCCTTCCAGTGTCACCGCGCCGTTCTCCAGCACATAGCCGTAATCCGCCACCGCGAGCGCGGCGCGCGCGTTCTGCTCCACCAGCAGGATCGACACGCCGGTCTCGCGCAGCGAGGTGATGATGCGGAAGATCTCGCGCACCATGAACGGCGCGAGGCCGAGCGACGGCTCGTCGAGCATCAGCACCTTCGGCCGCGCCATCATCGCCCGGCCGATCGCCAGCATCTGCCGCTCGCCGCCCGACAGCGTGCTCGCCTCCTGCGTCGCGCGCTCCTGCAGGCGTGGAAAGCGGCGATAGACTTCGTCGTAGGAATCGGCGAACTGGCGCTCGCCCTTGCGCCAGCGGCTGAACGCGCCGAGCAGCAGATTGTCGCGACAGTTGAGATCGCCGAACAGTTCGCGGCGCTCCGGCACCAGGCAGAGCCCCTGCCCGACGCGCTCCTCCACCGTCTCGGTGGCGAGCGAACGCCCATAATAGTGCACCGCGCCGCGCGACGGATGCAGGCCCATCAGCGCCGCCAGCATGGTGGTCTTGCCGGCGCCGTTCGGGCCGATCACCGAGACGATCGAGCCTTCCTTCAACGTGATCGACGCATCGGTGAGCGCCAGCACCTTGCCGTAGGACACCGACAGGCCGGAGGCTTGCAGCGCGACGGTCATTCGACGCCTCCGAGATAGGCTTCGATCACCTTCGGATTGGCCTGGATCTCCGCGGGCGTGCCTTCGGCGATCTTCTGGCCGAACTCCATGACAACGATGCGGTCGGCCAGACCCATGACAAATTCCATGTCGTGCTCGACCAGCAAGAGCGTCACGCCGTCGTCGCGCACGCCGCGCAGCACCGATGCGAGCTGCCGCTTCTCCTCGTAGCGCAGGCCGGCCGCCGGCTCGTCGAGCAGCAGCAGCAGCGGATCGGCGGCGAGTGCGCGGGCGATCTCGACGATACGCTGTTGCCCGAGCGCGAGGCTTTCCGCCGGCACGTCGCGCCATGGCGTGAGCCCGACACGATCAATCTGGTTCGCCGCCTCGCGCAGCAGACGCCCTTCCTCGGCGCGGTCGAGCCGCAGCGCCGCGGCGACGATGCCCTGCCGGCCGCGCACATGCGCGCCGAGCGCGACATTCTCCAGCACCGACATATGCGGCCGCAGCAGCACATGCTGGAACGTGCGGGCGATGCCGCGCTTCAGGATATCGCGCGAGCGCAGGCCGCCGATGCGGTCGCCGCGGAAGCGGACGTCGCCGCGCGTCGGCCGCAACACGCCGGTGACGACATTGAACAGCGTCGACTTGCCGGCGCCATTCGGTCCGATCAACGCGACGATCTCGCCGGCTTTGATGTCGAACGACACGTCGTTGACCGCCGTGAGACCGCCGAACTGGCGGCGCACCGCTTCGAGCGTCAGCATCGTCTCGCCGGCGGCGAGCCGGGCGCGGCGCGGCAGCGGCTCCGCCGTCTCCGGCACCGGGAGCGCGTCGCGGCGCGTGAACCGGCGGGCGATGGTCGGCACCACGCCGGAGCGCGCATACTGCATCAACAGGATGATCATGATGCCGAACACGATGATCTCGAACTGGCCGGTCTGACCGACCAGCAGAGGCATCGCGGTCTGCAGGCCCTGCTTGAGCAGCGTGTAGATCGTCGCGCCGACGATGGCGCCCCAGACGCTGACGGCGCCGCCGATCACCGTCATGAAGAAATATTCGATGCTCGGCACCAGCCCAAACGGCGACGGATTCACGAAGCGCAGGAAGTGCGCGTAAAGCCAGCCGGACAGCGACGCCAGCAACGCCGCATAGAGAAAAATCTGCAGGCCGACCCGCGCGGTGTCGATGCCGAAGGCTTCGGCCATCGGCGTGTTGCGGCCGCCGGAGCGTACCGCGCGACCGAACCGCGACTGCAGGATGTTCTGGATGCTGATCAGCGCGAGCAGCACCGCCGCCCAGATCAGATAGAAATAAGCCCGGTTCTCCTCGAACGAGATCGGGCCGATGAACAGCACCGGCAGGTTCGACAACCCGCTGTGTTGGCCGAGCGCCTCCACATTGGCGAAGACGTAATAGAGACTGATGCTCCAGGCGAGCGTGCCGAACGGCAGATAATGCCCCGACAGCCGCAAGGTCAGCACGCCGAGCACGAAGGCGGCGATCAGCGTCAACACCAGGCCGACAATCAATGTCAGCCATGGCGACAGATGATAAGCGGTGGTGAGATAGGCGGTGGTGTAGGCGCCGATGCCGGCGAACGCCGCCTGGCCGAAGGACATCAGCCCGCCGTGGCCGCCGATCAGCACGAGACCGAGCACGATCAGGCTGGCGAGGCCGATATAATTCGCCACCGTCACATGGAACGGCGACAGCACCAGCGGCGCGACGACGACGCAAAGCGCGGCGATGAGGAGCGCGATGCGGCGGCTCATAGATCCTCCTGCTCCTCGTCCGGCACCGCGCGCAGCGACAGCCAGACCAGCGCCGGGATCAACAGCGCGAACACGATCGCTTCCTTGTAGGCGCTGGAATAGAACGCGCCGAAGGATTCGATCAGGCCGACCAGCAGTGCGCCGACGATCGCCAGCGGATAGCTGATCATGTTGCCGAGGATCGCGCCGACGAATGCTTTCAGGCCGATGATGAAGCCGGAGTCGTAATAGATGGTGGTGAGACCGCCGGCGAGGATGCCGGAGATCACGCCAATCAGCGCCGCCAGCGCGAGACAGAGTTTGCCGACCATCGGATAGCTGATGCCGACGATGCGCGCGCCCAGCCGGTTCACCGCCGTGGCGCGCAGCGCCTTGCCGAGCACGGTATATTCGAACAGCAGATAGAGCAGGATCGCGAAAGCGATGCCGGTGCCGACGATCAGCAGCGCCTGACTGCTGACGATCATGGTGCCGAACGTCCATTGCATGTCGATGATCGGATCGACGCGGAAACCCTCAGGACCGAAGAACAGCAGCCCCGCGCCTTGCAGCACGAAATGCACGGCGATGGCGATGACGAACAGCAGCCGAACCGAGGCATTGGCGACCGGCTGGAACGCGATGCGGTAGACGAACGGGCCGAGCGGCACGATCAGCGCGACCGTCAGCAGGATCTGGATCAGCGCCGCCGGCTTGCGTGGCCCGAAATAGATCGCGGCGGCGATGATCAGGGCCGGCAACAGCGCGTTGACCGCGAGCATCCGCGGCAAACGGTGCATGCGTCCGGCGCGCACCAGAGCCACGCCGTCCATCACACAGACGATCGCGGCCAACAGGCCGACCAGATAGATGATGTTCGGCGTCTGGCCCAGCTGGAACGCGGCGAGCGTCAGCGCGCCGAAGGTCACGAACTCGCCCTGCGGCACGAAGATGATGCGGGTGGTCGCGAACACCAGCACCGAGGCGAGCGCCAGCAGCGCGTAGATCGCCCCGGTGAGGATGCCGTCCTCGGCGAGGATCAGCGCGATATCCCACGTCATGCTGTGCGCGCCTGCAGGGAGAGCGGCGGTTCGCTTAAGGCAGCGGGTGGAAGGCGTTGCCCTTGACCGTGACCATCACGCGCGCCCGCTTGTCGAGGCCGTTATGGTCGGTCGCGGTCATCTTATAGATGCCGTTGGCGCCGACAATGTCCGGATTGTTCTGCATGGCGTCACGCAGCGCGACGCGGAATTCCGGCGTGCCGGGCTTCGCGGTTTTCAGCGCGACAGGGATCGCCGCCGACAGCACGCGGAAAGCATCCCACGAATAGGCGGCGAAGGTGTTGACCGAGTTGGCGCCGAACTTGTCGTTGTAGATCTTGGTGAACTTGAGCGCTTCGGCCTTGATCGGATTGCTGTCCGGCAATTCGGACGCGACGGCGAACGGACCGGCGGTGGCGATCACGCCCTCCAGCGCCTTGCCGCCGACGCGCAGGAAGTCGCGGTTGATGACGCCGTGCAGGAAATAGACCTGGCCCTTGTAATTGCGCTGCATCAGTTCGAGCTGCGGCAAGGCGGCCGGCGTGCCCGACGCGCTGACGAAGATCGCTTCCGGCTTCGCCGCGACGATCTTGAGAATCTGCGCGGTGACGCTGGTGTCGGTGCGGTTGTAGCGCTCGCTGGCAACGAGCTTCATGCCGAGCGGCTCCATCAGCTTCTGCATCGACGACAGATTGTGCTCGCCGAGGCTGTCGGCGAAGCCGATATAGCCGATGTTCTTGTAGCCCTTGGCGTGCATGTGCTCGACCATGCCTTCGACCATCAGCGCCGCCGGCTGCGCCATGGCGAAGCTGAACGCATTGGTGCGCGAGGGGCTCAGACAAATCTGCGGCGTCTTGGTCTGCAGCGCGACCTCGGCCATCGCCGTGCAGGACGGGATCGAGCTCGAACCGAGGATCACGTCCGCCTGATTCTGCTCGGTGAGCTGGCGCATGTTCTTGACGGCAACGCCGGGATCGCCGCCGTCATCGAGGAAGATGTAGCGCACGGTGACGTCGCCGATCTTCTGCGGCAGCACCTCCGCGCCCTGCTTCATCGGAATGCCGATCGACGCCGTCTGTCCGGTGGCGCCGAGCGTCACGCCGATGGTGACTTCCTGCGCCTGTACACCAAGACCGGCCACCAGCAGCAGTCCGGCCGAGACAGCCGCGCCGCGTGCGAAACGAACCACCATGCCATCCTCCCCTTGAGCAAGGCCGCTTGTTACCGCGGCTACAATACAGTGCTGTATGGCTTATCTTTGAATTATTCCGATGTCAAATGCGTCGTTTTGCGGGATAAAATCGCATTATTCCGTTGCACCCTTCCAATAACCATACAGTGCTGATTGGTTCAGATTCCCGAAATTGGCCGGGTCCCGGCCGGCAAAAAGGCGCGGCCGTCGGCAGCCCATCGGGCCTGAAGCGAGGCAGCGGCCCGCGTTATGCGGATCGTCCGGACGGCACAGGCCTGCTCGGCCGCGCAATCTCGCGCAGCGCCTTGCGGTCGGTCTTGTTGACGCCGGTTTTCGGCAGCGCCGCGACGAATGTGATCGAAACCGGCACCTTGTAGGCGGCGAGATTGGCGCGGCAATGGGCGAGGATTTCGCCTTCGTCGGCGCGGGCGTTGTCGCGCAGCACGACGAAGGCGCGGACCACCTCGCCGCGGAAAGCCTCCGGCACGCCGACCGAGGCCGAATCCGCCACCGCCGGATGCGCCAGCAGCACGTCGTCGATCTCGCGCGGATAGACATTATAGCCGCCGACCAGCACCAAATCCTTGAGCCGGTCGCGGATGAACAGGAAGCCGTCGGCATCGAACTCGCCGATGTCGCCGGTGTGCAGCCAGCCGTCGCGCAGCGTCTGCCGCGTTTCCTCCGGCAGATTGCGATAGCCGGTCATGATCTGCGGCCCGCGCGCGCGGATTTCGCCGCGCGCACCGACCGGCAGCACCTTGTTGCTATCCTGCGTATCGACGATCTCGATCTCGGTCAGCGGCAAGGCGACGCCGACCGAGCCAAGCCGCGTGCGGCCGACCGCGTTGTAGGTGAGGATCGGCCCCGCCTCGGTCTGGCCGTAACCCTCGAAGATCGGCGCGCCGGTGCGCGCCATCCAGTCGTCGATAGTCGCCTTGGCGAGCGGCGCCGAGCCCGAATAGCAGCGCGTCAACGACGACAGATCCGCCGTGGCGAAACGCTCATGCGCGATCAGCCCGGTGAGGATGGTCGGGCTCGCCGGAAATGTTGTGATCCGCTCCGACGCGATCAGGTCGAACACCGCATCGCGCTGGAATTTCGCCATCAGCACCAGCGTGCCGCGCGCATAGGCCGTGAGGAACAGGCCCATGGTCATGCCGTAGGAATGAAAGATCGGCATTACGCACAGCAGCCGCTCCGCGTCCATGCGGGACGGCAGCAGCGTCTCGCGCTGCGCGATATTGGTCGCCATGGCGCGGTGGGTGAGATTGACGCCCTTGGCGCGGCCGGTGGTGCCGCCCGTATATTGCAGCAGACCCAGTTGATCCGGCGCCGGCCGCGACAGCGTCAACGGCGACGCCGCGATCCAGCCCGGCAACTTGGCTTCGATCTCGTCGAGCGTGACGACACGCGGAATGCGGGCCAGCGCCGGCGTATCGCGCAACTGCGCCAGGGTTGAAGCATCGGCGATCAGCACCGAGACGTCGGCATCGTCCAGCACGGCCGACAATTCGCGCGGCGTGTAGAGCGGATTGAGCGGCACCAGTTGCGCGCCGGCGGCGAACATCGCGAAAGTGGCGACGCAGGCGGCGATGGAATTGGGCAGCACGGTCGCCACGCGTCCCTGCGCGACAATGGCGGGATCGATGAATGCGGCAAGGCCGACGACGGCGTTGCGATAATCGCGGTAGGTCAGCTGCCGCTCGTCACAAACCAGCGCAACCCGGTCCGGCGCCGCATCGGCGGCCGCGTGCAGCATATCGACAACAGTCGGATAGAGCGTCGCGGTGAGAGCGGGATGCGGCCTCGGCGACGTCATCAGACTTCACCCCTGCGCCGCCGGCCGGCGACGGACCAGATGCAGACAAACCACCGACAGGATTTCGCGGCCGGTCTGGTTGGTCGCGGTATGGCGCATAACGATCACGCCGCGATCCGGCTTCGAGCGCGACGGACGCAGTTCGATCACCTCGGCGGCGGCGGCGAGCGTATCGCCCGGACGCAGCGGCGCTTTCCAGCTCAGGTCGCTCATGCCGGGCGATGCGACCACCGCATTCGGCCACAGGTTAAGATCGAAGAACTGGCGGAAGCACAAATTGAGCGTATGGAATCCCGATGCGATCAACCCGCCGAACTCGGAACGCTGCGCTGCCACCGGGTCGGTATGGTAATATTGCGGATCGAACTGCTTGGCGAAGGCGATGATCGCCTCTTCAGTGATCACCGCCGGAGTCCCGTCGAACCGCATGCCGACCGAAAAGTCGTCGTAATAGAGATCCGGAATATCCGCCTCCCGCTATCAGGGCGCGGTCCGCTCGTGCGCGATGCGGCCGCCCACCCCCGTCATATCCGCTGTGATGGCGGGAATCGACTCTTCCGCGCAGGTGGGATGTCGCTGCCGGCCAGCCGCGGCGCGTCACGACAGTGGCCGGCTGAAACGCCACACGCAGGCTGCCGCGGCGAGTACCGGTCGCGCTGCTCACCGGTCAGTCCAGGGACTGACCGGGAGCGTCGCAGGTCAGTGACCGCCGCCCGGCGTTGCCCCCTTGGCGGTTTTGAATTCGATCAGGACGTTGCGGTATTCCCAGTCGCTGATGTTGAGCAGTTCGTGCGGAATGCCGGCTTCGCGCCACAGCACTTCGCCCGGCGTTTCCAGCGTCTCGCGTTCGCGGCCATCCTCGAAATACATGATGTTCTTGCCCTTGGTCATCGGCACGATGAGATAGGGCAGATGATGCTGATGCCACGCCTGACGATCGCCCGGCGCGAGCTTGATGCTCCAGACGCGGATGTGTTCGTTCTCGAAGATGATCTTGTCGCCGAGCGGGCCAAGCTCCGGCCCGCGTTTCGAGGGACCCAGCTTCATGTCGTCTCCTTTTTCAAACGATCCGGATTGTCGCAGAAGATGCGGCGGCGGCGCGCAGCATCGGCGATGTGCTGATGCGGCTTGAGCACCCCCATGGGGAACGGCCAGTCCGAGCCGAACACCACATGCTCGGCGCCGAACACCGCCTCCGACAGCGCCAGCGCCTGTTCGTCATGGACGATGCAATCGACGCAGATGGATTTCAGCAGCGCGCGCGGCGCGCGGTCGCCGGTCCTGATGCCGGGACGCGCCGTGTTGAAACCCTGCTCCAGCCGGCCGGCGAGCATCGGCAGCGCCCCGCCGCCGTGCGCGAAGCAGAAGCGGATCGCCGGATGGGTTTCGAGCACGCCGCCGAACACCAGATGCGAGAGCGCGACGGCGGACTCGTAGGGATTGCCGACCAGATTGGAGAGGTAGAAGGCGTCGAGCCGCCCGTCGGCGCATTCGCCCGGATGGAAGAACACGAACGCCCTGGCCGCATCGAGCGCCTGCCACAGCGGCGCGAAGGCGGGATCGGACAACACCTGATCGCCGTTGCCGCCGGATGGCGCGGCGAAGCGGTTATGCCCGCGGGCGATGACATCGCGCGCGATCTCGGCCGCCAGCGCCGGCTCCTGCAGCGGCAGATGCGGCAGCGGTGAGAAGCGTCGCGGATGCGCGGCGGCGATCTTGCTCAGACCGTCATTGACGTAAGCCGCCCAGGCGCGCGCGGCGTCGCCGCGCAGCTCCGGCCGGTAGAGCGGCGGCGGGATCGAGATCCAGGCGTGCTCGACACCGTTCTCGTCCATCCACGCGATCAGCGCCTCCGGCTTGAACAGCGGCTTGATGCCGATGGTATGACCGTCGACCGTCATCGTGCCGGCGGCCACGTCCCACGACACGCCGGCGATCGCCGCCAGCCCGTCCGGAAACACCGGCGCCAGATGCGCATGCACGTCGAGGCTGATGCGGTCCGTCATGTCACGCTGCCCCGTCACGCCGCCGATTTGGGCGCTGCGGCTTTGGCCGGCTTCGCGCCGCTGACGATCCGGCGATAGACCTCGTCAACCACACCCTCGCGCATCGGCAGCATCGCGGCGACATGATCGTCGGGGCGCACCAGCAGCACCGTATCGGTCGGGCAGCCGATGCGCTCGCGCAAGCGATCGCCGACATCGAACAGCGAACGCGCGCGCAGGCCGGAATCGAGCGGCGCGTCCCGCCGCGACACGATCAGATGCTTCAGGCCCGGTTTGTCTTCCGGCAGCGACGGCCGCCGGCGTACATCGGTGAAATAGAGCGCGACGAAGCTGTCGTCGATCAGTTGATGCAGCCGCGTCGGGCGACCATCCGGCCCATGCAGCACGGCATCGGGGATGCGCTCGCCGACACGCAACGGCTCGCGCGCGGTACGCACCATCGACCAGTCGTCCGACTGATCGACGTCGAGCCGCACGCCGAGCATGGTGCGCGTCAATGCATTGGCCCAGGCGTCGCCGGACATGGCCTTCACCGCGTCCTTCTGGCCGAGCATGTATTTGCGGCCCGCTTCCGCCATCTCGCCGGAGCCGTAGGCCGCGACCGGACGCTGCTCGCGCGCATAGCCGTCGAGCAGCGACTGGTCGGCCCAGCCGCGCTCCACCCAGGCAAGCCGCCACGGGAGATTGATCGCATCGAGGATGCCGGTGTTGAGGCCGAGCGCCCACATCGGCGTGATCAGATGCGCCGCGTCACCCATCAGGAACACCCGGCCGCGCCGCCATTCGGAGGCGATACGGTGATGGATGCGGTAGATGATGGTGTTGAGGATTTCGAGATTGTCGACCGGGCCGATGAAGTGCAGCACCTTGGCCTTGAATTCCTCGCGCGTCGGCTCGGGCTTGTCGGCCGCCAGCGGATAGAGGAAGCGCCAGCAATGCGGCTGGCGCACCGTGATCATCCATTCGTCCGGATCGGCGAAATAAGCGAGATAAGGATAATCGCGCGGATTTTTCACGTCGAGATCGACCTTCACGTCGACCAACAGCGTGCGCGCGTCGAGCGACTCGCCTTCCACCTCGATGCCGAGCTGCGAGCGCACCGTGCTGCGGCCGCCGTCGCAGGCGAGCAGATACGATCCTTCGACCTCCTTCACGCCGTCCGGTGTCTCGAAGGTGACGACGACGCCGTCGTCGGTGGCGCGGAACGAGATGAGCTTGTGCCGCAGATGCACCGCCTGCGGATGCGTCTTCTGCAGCGCGCGATGCAGGATCGGCTCGAGGTGATGCTGCGGCATGTTGACGACGAACGGATAGCGCGTGTCGTCGGCGAGCAGTTCAGTGCGCACCGACGGCCGTGCCGTGTTGGTTGCGCGCTCGATGTCGCCGATCTCGTCGATGCGCAACGCGTTGGCCAGCACCTCATCGACCACGCCGTAGCGGCGGAACGCTTCCAGCGTTCGCGTCAGGATCGTGCCGGCCTTGGTGTCGCTGGAGAGACCCTCGTCCTCCTCGAACACCTCGAACGGCAGACCGTAGAACCGCAGTCCCAGCGCGGCGGTGAGACCGACCGGACCGGCTCCGACGATGATGATCGGCTTCATGGCAACACTCTCGGCACTTCTTCGTCAGATATCCTGCGCCGCATAGGCGAAATCGCGGCTGATCAGCGACGCCGTCATCGACGCCGCGTCGGACAGCAGAAACAGCAGCGGCCCCACCGCATCTTCCGGTGCGCCGACACCCGTCGACGCGCGCCAGCGATCATGATCGGCGCCGGCATTGGCGGCGCGATATTGCGGCGTATCGATCACACCGGGCGCGATCAGATTGAATTTCACGCGATGCTGCGCGACTTCCTTCGCCGCGCTTTTCACGAAGGCGATCAGCGCGCCCTTGGACGCCGCATAGGCCGAGGCTTCCGGCCAGCCCTGATGCGCGAGGCCCGAGGTGAAGGCGACGATGCTGCCGCGGCGGCGCGCGATCATCCCCTTGATCGCAGCCTGATAGCACCAGACCACGCCGTTGAGATTGATGCCGAGCACCTTCTGCCATTCCTCGGCAGGCATATCCTGCACCAGGGTGCGCGGTTGGATCGCCGCGCCGCAGACCAACCCGTCGATGCGGCCGAACTCGCGCTCGATCTCGGCAAAGACCTTGAACACGGCATCGCGGTCGCCGACGTCGAGCCGCTTGATGGAGATGTGCGGATGACCGGCGGCGGCATCGGCCGCCGCCTTCTCGTCCACATCGCAGATGACGACACGGGCGCCGGCCTGCGCCGCCGCCCGCGCCAGCGCGCGGCCGATGCCGTTGCCACCGCCGGTGACGACGATCACATCCCCATCCGCCTCGAACCGCGCTTTCATCGCATCCTCGTCTCAACCGCGTGACGCATTAACCGTTCGGCAGAACGGCGATCGCATTGATCTCGATCAGATAGTCCGGCGACACGAACTTGGAGACCTCCACCATGGTCGAGGCCGGGGCGATGCCGGTGAAATACTGGCGGCGCACTTCGTGGATCGCCTCGAAATGCTCCATGTTGCGGACATAGACGTCGACGCGCACGATATCGTCGAGCGTGCCGCCGGCTTCCTCGACCGCGGCCTTCAGATTCTCGCACACCTGCTTGGTCTGCGCCTTGATGTCGCCGACGCCGGTGATGCTGCCATCCGGATGACGCGCGGTCATGCCGGAGATGAACACCATCTTGCCCTTGGCTTCGATGGCGGTCGCCTGGGAAAAGTGCCCGTTGGGCTGGCGCAGCTTCTTCGAGATGATCTGTTGCTTCATGATAACTCTCTCCTTCAGAACGAAAGCGTGATGCCGGCGCTGGCGGCGGCCTTGATCAGGTTGTCGACCGTCGGCCGGCCGAGATTGCAGGTGCCGTCATTGGCAAGCCGCGTCGCGTAAGCCATTTCGCCCGGCGCATAGATGCGCTCGACGCCCGGCGCGCGCTTCGAGGCGGTGACGCGCTCCGATTGCGCGCCGACCCGCTCCGCGAAATGCCGGCCATCGACAAAGTGTCCGGCATGGATCGCCAGGAACATCAGGCTGCAGCGATACGGTTCGGTCGCGTTGCCGTAGAGCCCGCGCACCTCGGCGCCGACCGCACCGTCCGACAGACCGCCGCACAGCAGATCAATGGCGAAGGCGAGACCAAAGCCTTTCGGTCCCGCCGCCGGCAGCAGCATGCCCTTGATCGCGTTGGTCGGACTGGTGGTCGGGCGTCCGCTGGAATCGATCGCCCAGCCTTCCGGAATGCTCTTGGCCGCCGCTTCCGCGAGGCGAATTTTGCCCATGGCCGTGGCGCTCAACGCCATATCGACCTCGGCCGGATGCGCGGTCGTCGTCGGCAGCGCGATCGCGATCGGATTATTGCCGACCAGCGCCTCGGCGCCGCCCGGCGCCGGCATCAGCGGCCGGGTGTTCGACATGACGATGCCGACGCAGCCCTGATCCGCCAGCATGCGCGCATAACGGCCCGCCATGCCGAAGTGGAACGCGTTGCGCACCGTCACCGCCGCGAGACCGAACTTCTGCGCGCGCGGCACCGCGAGCTTCACCGCCTGATGCGCGGTGAGCTGGCCGAGGCCGTTATGCGCATCGATCACAACGGCCGCGTCGCGGTCGCTGACCACCTCGCCCTCGTGTCGCGTCGACACCGAGCCCTTGAGGATACGCTCCACATAGAGCGGCACCAGCATGACGCCATGCGACGACACGCCTTCGAGGTCCGCGGTGACGAGATCGTCGGCGACGATATGCGCATCGTCGCGCGCCACGCCGAGCGCCGCGAAGACGTCGGTGACCGCCGCCGTCAATTGCGCCGCACCGATCCGCACGGATCCGGACTGCTGCGCCGACATCAGCGCGCATCCTCGTCGTTGGCGTACCAGGACGGCTTGATCGGATAATGCGGGCCGTCATAGACCTCGACGATGATGGTGTCCTCGTGCGCCACCGCCGGGCCGTGCACGTTGCCCTTCGGATTCCAGTAGAACGAGCCCGCCGTCAGCACCGTGCCGGTGCTGGTGTACTCGTATTTGCCTTCCAGGCAGAACATGAACTGGTTGGACGCATGGCTGTGCGGCTGGGGAATGCCCGAGCCCTTGGCGAAACGGATCAGCGCGATCGACGCGCCGGTTTCCTCATTGCGCCACAGCATCTTTTCGCTGATGCCCTTGAGCGACTTTTCGCGCCACGGCAAATCGTTGCTCTGGAGCAGCACCTCGTCGAGGCTGGGCATCCCCTCGCCCATTTTGGGAATTCCTGAATAGGCTCCGCTCATCGCGCTCTCCCTGACTGTCGTGTGTCTCGTTACCGGCTCGGCAAAACGCGGCGTTGCGCCGCGCTCTGCACGCGCGTCAATCGCTCGCGCAGGCTTTCGATGTGGCGACTCACCGCCTTGGCGGCGCCGTCGCCGTCGCCTTTCGCCACCATGTCGGCAATCGCCTTGTGTTCGCCGACGGTCGCCTTGGTGTCCATGGTCTGCCACAGATGCAGATACCAGTAGCGGATCGAGCGCTCATGCAGCGAGCGCGCGAAATCGCTCAGCACCGGATTCTCCGCAAGTTCGGCGAATTTACGATGAAAGTCGCGGTCCGCTCCGATGAAGCTGTCGAGTTCCGAGGCTTTGGCATTGGTGGAGCCGAGGCGCGCGAGCGCTTTCAGCT
>JAEWJH010000077.1 GCA_023386635.1 Pseudomonadota bacterium | reverse complement strand
TGGTCGCGCCGGAAAGCGACCAGTCCGGTGTCGCCCATTCGCTGTCGCTCAACGATCCGCTGCGACTGCGGGAGGTGAGCGAGCGCCACTTCGCCGTGCGCGGCACGCCGACCGACTGCGTCATCATGGGCGTGCGGCACATCCTGAAGGAGCCGCCGGACCTGATCCTGTCGGGCGTCAATCGCGGCCGCAACGCCGCCGAGGACGTGACTTATTCCGGCACCGTCGCCGGTGCGATGGAAGGCACGGTGCTCGGCATTCCGTCGTTCGCGCTGTCGCAGGCGTTCTCCGCCAACAGCAAAGGTAATCCGCACTGGAAGACGGCGATGACTTTCGCGCCGGATATCGTCAAGCGCGTGCTCGCCGAGGGCATGCCGCGCGACGTTCTGGTAAACATCAACTTCCCGGATTGCGCGCCGAATGCAGTGCAGGGCATCGCCGTGACCTCGCAAGGCAAGCGCGATCAGGAATTGCTGCGCATCGATCCGCGCTACGACGGCCGCGGCAATCCGTATTTCTGGATCGCGTTCTCGCGCGCGGCGCCGGCGACGTCGCGCAGCGGTACGGATATGAGCGCGCTGGCCGAGAACCGGATTTCGGTGACGCCGTTGCGGCTCGATCTCACCGACGAGCCGTTCATGACGACGCTCGCCGGTCTGTTCGACAGGCCCGCTTGAGACTTATTGCGCGAAGATTGCGCTGAGAGTCTTCGACAGTTCGTCGAGCTGGAACGGCTTCTGCAGCGTCGGCCGCGAGCGATACTGCTCCGGCAGGCCGGCGCCGCCATAGCCGGTCACGAACACGAAGGGCAGGCCGCGGCTCGCAAGGATATCTGCGACCGGAAAAACCTCTTGCCCGTCGAGGTTGACGTCGAGAATGGCCACGTCGCATTCGGTGGAAGATGCGAGCGTCGACGCCTCGGAGACGTTGCCCGCCGCCCCGACGACCGAATAACCGAGATCGTCGAGCATGTCCTCGAGCAGCATGCGGATTAGATATTCGTCTTCGACCAGTAGTATTTTCTGGCTAGCTGCCATTCAGGCCTCCACGCCGCTGCGCAGCGGCAAGTCAAATGTGCAAATAAATCCGTTCGGCGCAAAATCCATCATCACTTCGGCCGCGGCGTCGTTCGAGAGCGCACGGATCAGCCGGCTGCCGAAACCGGTCCGGTGCGGCGCGGCGACCGGCGGTCCGCCGGTTTCCTGCCAGCGCAGGTGAATTTTGGCCGGATCGTCACTGACGACCCAGTTCACCATGACGGTTCCGTTGCTGTTGGACAAGGCGCCATATTTGGCGGCGTTGGTGGCGAGTTCGTTGAGCGCCATCACCAGAGACACGGCGGTCTTCGGTCCGACCCGCACGTCACGATTGCCCTCGATCACGTAACGTGGCGTGCCGGCGCCGCGATAGGGCTGCAGCACCCGCTCGATGATCGCGCGGAGCGAGGCGCCCTCCCAGTTTCCGTCAGTGAGCAGGTTATGCGCTTCCGCGAGCGCGAGAATGCGCGCCTCGAAGCCCTGGCGGAATGCTTCGGGGGAATCGCTCGCGCGCAGCGTTTGCGTCGCGATCGACAACACGATCGCGAGCGTGTTCTTGACGCGATGATTGAGCTCGGCCAGCAGCAGTTCCTGATGGCTTTCGAAGCGCCGCCGCTCTTCCAGCTCTCGCTGCGCCGACTTGAGCAGATTGGCGTTGTCGATCGCCACCGCCGCCTGCGCCGCGATGCCGGTCACCAGCCGTTCAATCCGCTCGCTGAAGACAGCAGGCTTTTCGTGGCCGAAGAACAGTCCGCCGAGTACCGCACCGGAGCGCGAGATCACCGGTACGGCGAGATAGCTGACCACGGGCAGGTGGCCTTTCGGCATGCCGTAATAGGGGTCGTTCTTGCCGTAGCGGGGATCCTGCCGAATATCGTCGGAGCGCATGATGCTGGTGCCGCGAAACGTGGGCTCGAACACCTGAGTGTTGCGAGGCATCGGAAACTTCGAGAACGCCTCGCGGGCGACACCTGAGATCGTGTAGAGCGTGTAGCTTTCGCCCTCCGCATTGAGCACGTTGTAGAAGAATGCACCGAACTGGGCGCCGGACAATTGGGTCGCTGCATCGGTGACGATCTGCACGATCGCCTCGAGTTCGAGGTTGCCGCCGAGCGCCGCGCCGATCTTGTTGAGCAGTTCGAGATTTTCGGTTTCGGCGCGCAGCGTTTCCTCGGCGCGCTTGCGGTCGGTGATGTCGAGCGACACGCCGACGAGCCGGCTCGGAAGGCCTCGGCTGTCGCGCTCTGCGGTGCCGCGCACGTTCATCCAGTGCAGGCTGCCGTCAGGCCAGATCACGCGATATTCGGTGTCGAGCGCGGCTCCGGTGGCGAGCGTGTGCTCGATCGCGGCTGCCCGGCCGGCCTCGTCGTCCGGATAGACGTTCCGGCGTAGCACATCGGCGGAGAAGGGTGCTTCAGGAGGCAGGCCCCAATGGGCCTTGAATTCATCGGAGACCTGGAAGGCGCCGCTGTGGAGGTCGTGTTCCCAATAGCCAACGCGGCCCGCAGCGAGAACCGCTGCGAGCGGGTCGGATGGAGTCGGCTCGGCCTGATCCGGCAATTCCGCAGCGCTCACGACACTTCCCCCGGCCTTTCGCCGGCTCCCCTTCGCTCCAACGTGATGCGGAATGAATGGTTCCGTGTTTTGCGGCGATTCCGTCGGTGCGGCAACGCGATATCGTGGTCGGGCCGCTGTCCGACGTGGTAAAAGGCCAAAAACGAGGCCCAGATTGCAGGATTCTCCCGACAATACGCGGATGCGCTTCCTCCTGGACCTGCGTCGCCGCGGGATCGGCGACCAGGCGGTGCTGCGGGCGCTGGAAGAGGTGCCACGCGACGCCTTCCTGCCGGCCGGCATGGCGGCGGCCGCCTATGCCGACCACGCGCTGCCGATCGAGTGCGGGCAGACCATCAGCCAGCCCTACGTCGTGGCCTACATGACCGAGCAGTTGGAGCTGCGTCCGCATCATCGCGTGCTCGAGATCGGCACCGGCTCGGGTTACCAGGCCGCGGTGCTGTCGCGGCTGGCGCAGCGGGTGGTGTCCATCGAGCGTTATCGGACGCTGGCCGACACCGCGCGGGCGCGGCTTCACGAACTCGGCTTCGAGAACGTCGAGGTGGTCGCCGGGGACGGCACGCTGGGCGCGCCGGAACATGCGCCGTTCGACCGCATCATCGTCACCGCCGCGAGCGATGCGGTTCCGCCAGCGCTGATCGATCAGCTTGCCGTCGGCGGCGTGCTGATTGCGCCGATCGGCCCCGCCGACGGCGTGCAACATCTCACCAAGGTTACCAAAACGGAAACGGGCGAGCAGCGCGCGACGTTGATCCCGGTGCGTTTTGTGCCCTTGATTGCTGGGAAAGCGCAGCATTTGTAAGGCGCGCGCATCGCGCGGCGATGTCTTAATCCTAACCAGTGCTTAAAGGCTTATTTACTCGCAATGTGTTTACTCACCTTCGCTGTTTTGTGCGTACGAGTGGGTAACCAACATGTCGAGTTTCGCGGCGACGACCGGCAAGCTGCTTAACGGGTGCCGACCGGCACATCAGTTCACGCGCATCGCCGTGGTGACCATCGCGGCCCTTGCGGTCGCAGGATGTTCGGACTCCGCCCGTTTCAGTAACGGCCTGTTCTCGTCGAATACGCGCACACCGGCGCCCTCGCAGGCGGATGTGACGGGGTCGACCAATCATCAGGCGCGTGTTCCTACCGCACGCGTCGAAAGCCAGGCGCTGCCGGCTCCGAGCCGCCCCGCGACGGTTGCCGCGGGAACCGCGACCGGCGGGCAGGGGCTTGGCGCCTATCGCCCGTCCGCCGACATCACCGGCTCGGTTCGCAACACTCCTTATTCCCCGCCGCCGGCTCCCGCGCCGGTGCACACCGCTTCGGTTCAGACACCGCCGCAATCCGCGTCAGGCTGGACCTGGGAAGGCGGCACGCCGGTCACTGTCGGGCCGAACGACAACATCGAGACGATCGCGCGTAAATACGGCGTGCCGCAGTCGGCGATCATGCAGGCCAACAACATCAAGGATACGGCGCGCGTGCGTCCTGGCCAGCGGCTGGTGATCCCGCGCTATATCGGTCAGGGCAACACGCATGCGGCGGCGGCTCCGGTTGCCGCGCCGACGATGACGGCGCCCGCGACGACGGCGCCTGCGATGCAGCAGCGCACGGCGGCCGGCGCGGGCTTCACCCACACCGTCGAGCCAGGCCAGAGCCTGCTCGGCATTTCGCGCCGCTATCATAAAACGGTCGCCGAGATCGCGCAGGCCAACAATCTCAAGCCCTATGCGAAGCTCAATGCCGGCGATAAGCTGAAGATTCCGGGTGCGGACCCGGCGCAGCGCGCTGCCGCCGCCCCGCAAATGCAGATGACGACGCAGACCGCGCCGCAACTGGCACAGCCGCGGACGGTGCCGGCGCAGACGCAGACAGTTGCATCGGCCGAGCCGGCGCAGCATGCGCGCGTCGCGACCACCGCGGCTCCGGCTGAAGCGCCGGAACCGAGCGCGGCCAAGTCGGCAGAGGCGGTCGGTGCGATCCCGTCGTTCCGCTGGCCGGCGCGCGGCCGCGTGATTGCCGGCTACGGCTCGAAGCAAAACGGTCAGAACAATGACGGCATTAATATCGCCGTTCCGGAAGGCACGCCGGTGAAGGCGGCCGAGGACGGCACCGTCGCCTATTCCGGCAACGAGCTGAAAGGCTACGGCAATCTGGTGCTGATCCGCCACGCCAACGGGTATGTGTCGGCCTACGCTCATGCGTCGGAATTGCTGGTGAAGCGCGGCGACACCGTGAAGCGTGGCCAGATCATCGGCCGCGCCGGCCAGACCGGCAACGTCACGTCGCCGCAACTGCACTTCGAAATCCGCAAGGGCTCTACGCCGGTTGATCCCAACCAGTTCCTCGGCGGCTGATCGTCGATCCGGTCACCTTCGACTTATGCACGGCCGCCGTTTCGGCGGCCGTTGCATTTTACGCTTTCCCTCATGGACGCGATGCCGCAAGTTCCGGCAGGGCGCTGACGTGGGAAGAGCCGATGCCGATCAAAGCTGTTGTGTTTGACGCTTACGGAACGCTGTATGACGTCCAGTCGGTCGCGGCCGATACGGAGCGCGCCTTTCCAGGCAAGGGCGCGCTGATCACCCAGCTCTGGCGGCTGAAGCAGCTCGAATACACCTGGCTGCGGTCGCTGATGGATGCCTACGTGGATTTCCGCGCCGTCACCGAACAATCGCTCGTTTATTCGCTCGCCTGCATCGGTGTGACGCCGGAGCGCGCGCAGATCGACGCGCTGATGCAGTCCTATCTGCGGCTAACGCTTTATCCGGATGCCAAAGCGACGCTGGCGGCGCTCTCCGGCTGCCGCCGCGCGATTTTTTCCAACGGCAGTCCCGACATGCTTGGCGCACTGGTGCGCAACAGCGGCATCGAGGGGATGCTTGATGCGGTCATCAGCGTCGACAGCGAGAAGACGTACAAGCCGGCGCGGCGCATCTACGACCTCGTCCGCACGCAGCTCGACATCGCGCCGGCGGATGTGCTGTTCGTGTCGTCGAACAGTTGGGACGCCTGCGGCGCGAAAAGCGCTGCCTTGCGTGTCGCCTGGATCGAGCGGGTGACGGCGGCGGCACTCGCCGCCGAACTCGATGCATCAGCGGAGCCGGGGCCGGCCGCGATATTCCGGGCGCTGCGCATGCGCCCGGAGGAACTGGGCGTGACGCCGGATTATCAGGTGCATGGCCTGAGCGAGTTGATCGGGATCGTGCAGCGAGGTTAGCCGTCACGCGGCCGTGAGATGGACGCCGCGCCGTCCGGCGAGATCCTGGATGTACTGCCACGCCACGCGGCCGGAGCGCGAACCGCGGGTGTTGGACCATTCCAGCGCCTCGCGCCGCAACTCCTCGGCATCCACAGGGATGCGGAAATGCGCGACGTAACCTTCGATCATCGCCAGGAATTCGTCCTGGGTGCATTTGTGGAAGCCGAGCCACAGGCCGAAGCGGTCGGACAGCGACACCTTCTCCTCGACCGCCTCGCCGGGATTGATCGCGGTCGAGCGCTCGTTCTCCATCATGTCGCGCGACATCAGGTGGCGGCGGTTCGACGTCGCGTAGAAGATCACGTTATCGGGCCGGCCTTCGATGCCGCCGTCGAGCACCGCCTTCAGCGACTTGTAGGACGTGTCGTCGGCGTCGAACGACAGGTCGTCGCAGAATACGACGAAGCGATAAGGATCGGCCGAGCGCGTCAGCGTCATCAGGTCCGGCAGCGTCTCGATATCCTCGCGATGGATCTCGATCAGCTTGAGGATGCCCTCGCGGCCGGCTTTCACGGAGGCGGCGTTGATACTGGCATGGGATGCCTTGACCAGCGAGGACTTGCCCATGCCGCGCGCGCCCCACAGCAGCGCATTGTTCGCGGGGAGCCCCTTGGCGAAGCGCTCGGTGTTTTCCATCAGCGTGTCGCGCATTCGGTCGACGCCCTTGAGCAGCGACATCTCGACGCGGTTCACGCGCGGCACCGGCACCAGACGCGGCCCGGCGGGCTGCCAGACGAAGGCGTCCGCCTCGGTGAAGTCGGGCTTCAGGGGAGCCGGAGGCGCGAGCCGCTCCAGCGCCTCGGCGATGCGGGTCAGCACGGCAGGGTCGGCGAGCGTGGCGGATTCGCCACCGCGGCGGGCCGGACGGGAGGAGGAGGCCGGTCTGGCCGCGAGCTTCTTCGCGGAGGCTTTGACGGAGGGGCGGTTTGCTTTGGCGGGGCGCTTCGACATGACAGGAGTCTTCCAGTTCCGCCCGCGTCTTAGCGGGACCGATCCGGCCTCGCAAGCAGGCCGCCAGAGGGGAAAAAATGGCTGATTTGTAATGCCTTGCCAGCGTTGCAATTGACCCGGCGGCCGCTATAGTCCGCGCCAAATCGCAGCCAGCGGCGCCTTTGGCGCCGCATTTTTCCGAGGGTTTTTCCATGTTCATTACGCCGGCCTACGCACAGGGTTCCTTGCTGGGCGGGGACGGCGGCATGCTGGTCCAGCTCCTGCCGTTCGTGATGATTTTCGTCATCATGTACTTCCTGATTCTGCGTCCGCAGCAGAAGCGCGTGAAATCGCACCAGGAAATGGTCAAGAACATCCGTCGCGGCGACACGGTCGTCACCTCGGGAGGGATGGTCGGCAAGGTGACCAAGGTGGTCGACAATGACGTGGTCGAGGTGGAGATCGCCGACGGCGTGCGGATTCGCCAGATGCGCCAGATGCTGACCGACGTGCGCGCCAAGGGCGAACCCGCCAAGGACGAAGCCGCCGCGCCGTCGAATTGACGCCCGCGCCCGGCCGGTAACGCCCATGCTCTATTTCACCCGCTGGAAAACATTGTCGATCGTACTGACGGCACTGATCGTGTGCCTGTTCGCGGTACCAAATTTTTTTGCGGAATCGACCGTCGATAGCTGGCCGAAATGGGCGCAGCGCCATGTGGTGCTCGGCCTCGATCTGCAGGGCGGCTCGCACCTCCTGCTCGAAGTCGATTCCAACGCGGTGCGTAAGGAAAAGCTCGAAACGACCCGCGACGACGTTCGCCGCGTCCTGCGCGAAGCGCGGATCGGCTATACCGGGCTCGCCGTGCGCGGCCAGAGCGTCGAGGTGCGGCTGCGCGAAGGCACCGACCAGCAGCAGGCGCTGACGAAGCTGCGCGAACTGTCGCAGCCGCTCGGTGGCGTACTCTCGTCGACCGGCCAGCGCAGCCTCGAGATCACCACGGAAGCGAACGGCCTCGTGCGCCTGACGGTGACCGAGCCCGCCATTCAGGAGCGCATCCGCCAGTCGGTCGACCAGTCGATCCAGATCGTCGAGCGCCGCGTCAACGAACTCGGCACCGTCGAGCCGCTGATCCAGCGTCAGGGTGCGGACCGCATTCTCGTGCAGGTGCCGGGCCTGCAGGACCCGACGCGCCTCAAGGAATTGCTCGGCAAGACCGCGAAACTCGACTTCCGCATGGTCGACCAGACGAATTCGGTCGAGCAGGCGATCCAGGGCCGCGTGCCCGGCGAAGACGAGTTGCTGTATGCGCCGGCGAAGCAGGGGCGGCAGCCTTATCTGATCGAGAAGCGGGTGCTGGTCTCCGGCGGCGATCTCACCGACGCGCAGCCGGGCTTCGACCAGCGCACCAGCGAGCCGATCGTCAGCTTCCGTTTCAACACCTCGGGCGCGCGCAAATTCGCGCAGGCGACGCAGGAGAATGTTGGCCGTCCGTTCGCCATCATCCTCGACAACGAGGTGATCTCCGCGCCGGTGATCCGCGAACCGATCATCGGCGGTTCGGGCCAGATTTCAGGCAACTTCACCGTGCAGCAGGCCAACGATCTGGCGATTCTGCTGCGCGCCGGCGCGCTGCCTGCGCCGCTGACCATCATCGAGGAACGCACCGTCGGTCCCGGTCTCGGTCAGGACTCGATCGAAAAGGGCAAACTCGCGTCCTATGTCGGCGCGCTTTGGGTCGTCATCTTCATGCTGGCGACCTACGGCCTGTTTGGTCTGTTCGCCAACATCGCCGTGGCGATCAACGTGGCGATGATCTTCGGCGTGCTGTCGCTGCTGAACGCGACGCTGACGTTGCCGGGCATCGCCGGCATCGTGCTGACGGTCGGCATCGCGGTGGACAGCAACGTGCTGATCTACGAGCGTATCCGCGAGGAAATCCGCGCAGGGCGTACGCCGATCAACGCGCTCGATGCAGGCTTCAGCCGCGCGTTGGCGACCATTCTCGACACCAACATCACTACCTTCATCGCCGCCGCGGTGCTGTTCTTCATCGGCACCGGTCCGGTGCGCGGCTTCGCCGTGACCTTCGGCGTCGGCATCATCACTACGGTATTCACCGCCTTCACTGTGACGCGACTGCTGACCGCCGCCTGGGCGCGGTGGCGGCGTCCGAAATTCATTCCGATCTGAGGAGCGGGTTTACGTGTCGTCCTATATCCTCATCGGTCTGCTTGTTCTCGTCGCGGTCTGGAGCGTCGTCGTTCTCTTTTGGGAACGCATCCCGCATCTGCATATCGTTCCGCCGGACACCAAGTTCGACTTCATCCGCTTCCGCCGGATCAGCTTTCCGCTGTCGGCGCTGCTGACCATCCTCGCGATCACGCTGTATTTCACGCACGGCCTGAACTTCGGCATCGATTTCCGCGGCGGCACGCTGATGGAAATCCAGTCGAAGAACGGCCCGGCCGACATCGCCGGGATGCGCGCCAAGCTCGGTACGCTGAACCTCACGGAATTCCAGCTCCAGCAGTTCGGCAGCCCAAGCGAAGTTCTCATCCGCATCGCCCAGCAGCCGGGCGGCGAAGAGGGGCAGCAGGCGGCGGTGCAGCGCGTGCGCGCTGCGTTCGGCGACAGCGTCGAATATCGCCGCGTCGAGGTGGTCGGCCCGCGCGTCTCGACCGAATTGCTGTCCTACGGTTTGGTCGGCATCTTCGTCGCGATCGTTTGCATTCTGATCTATCTCTGGTTCCGCTTCGAGTGGCAGTTCGCTCTCGGCGCCACCATCGCCAACGCGCACGACCTTGTGCTGACCATAGGCTTCATGTCGGTCGCGCAGGTCGACTTCGATCTCACCAGCATCGCGGCGCTGCTGACCATTCTCGGATATTCGCTCAACGACACGGTCGTCATCTACGACCGTATCCGCGAACTGCTGCGGCGCTACAAGAAGATGCCGATGCCGGAACTGCTCAACGCCTCGATCAACTCGACGTTGTCACGCTCGATCGTCACGCACTTGACGGTGACGCTCGCCTTGCTGGCGCTGCTGATGTTCGGCGGTCAGGCGATCCATTCCTTCACCGCTACGATGATGTTCGGCGTGGTGCTGGTCGGCACCTATACCTCGATCTTCATCGCGTCGCCGTTGCTGCTCTATCTCGGTGTCGGCGAGAACCGCGAGCATGCGCGCGGCGGTAAAGACAAGGACGACGCCTGACGTGGCCATGCCGCCGGATACGCCGCATCTGCCGTATCCGGCCGAGATCGACAGCTACGGAAACGGCGGATTCCGTTTCGCGAACATGTCGCATCGCGGCTCGCTCTTGTGCTTGCCGGATGGAATCTGGGCCTGGCCCTACGGGGCGATAGGCGAGCTTGATGAGGCCGCGCTGGCGCCGGTAATCGCGCGGCACGGCGAGATTGATTTCTTCCTGCTCGGCGGCGGCCGCGATCCGGTGGCCATGCCGCCGGCGCTGCGCGAAATCCTCAGCACGCACCGGATCAATGCCGATGCCATGACCACAGGCGCCGCGATCCGCATCTATAACATCATGCTCGGCGAACGCCGCCGCGTCGCCGCGGCCCTCCTTGCGGTCGCGTGATGGCGACCGCCGCCCACATGGCTTATTGCGCCGATCTGGTGCGAGCCGCCGATCGCGCTCGCTATCTGTCGGCGCTCTATGCGCCGGAGCCGGCGCGTGCGCATCTCCACGCGCTTTATGCGTTCGATGCAGAGACCGCGAAGATCGGCGACGTCGTGCATGAGCCGATGGCCGGGGAAATCCGCCTGCAATGGTGGCGCGACGTGATCGCCGGCGAACGCGACGGGGAGGCTGCGGCGAATCCGGTTGCGGCGGCGCTGCTGGAAGCCGTGCGGTCCGCGAACCTGCCGCGCCAATTGTTGTTCGATCTCATCGAGGCGCGCAGCTTCGATCTCTACCGGGATCCGATGCCGACGGTCGACGCTTTCACCGGCTACGCCGACAAGACCAGCGGCACCATCATCGATCTCGCGGCGCGCGTGCTGTCCGGCGCGCCACTCGGTGCGATCCGCCTCCACGTGGCCTTTGCCGACATGACGCTGCGCGAACTGGCTGCACTCGGGCAACGTGCCGCGCACGGGCGGATCTATCTCCCGCTCGAGATCATGCAGCCGTTCGGTGCCGATCCGAACACGTTGCTGGCCGGACAGGTGAACGCGGAAATGCGGGCGGCGCTCGCCAATCTCGCGTTGCGGGCGCGCACGCATCTCGATCATGCGGAAGCCTTGCTCGGCGGCATTGATGCCGCAGCGCTGCCGGCTTTGCTGCCGCTCGCCGGGGCACGGCGCCGCTTGCAGCATCGGGAGCAATCCGCTGATCCGCTGCCGTCCGACGATCTCGCGCCGTGGCGGCGGCAATGGGCGATCTGGCGCGCGGCGCACGATCCGCGCCGGCTGTTTCAGTAAGCGAAGCGGTCGCGTAGATTCTGCCGGCCGGCGATGATCGCGGCCAGCGTCTCGCGCTCGACGTCGCTTGCGATCAGCGGCTCGATCAGATCGAGCTGATTCATGGCGACGAGTTGCAGCAGTTCCTGCCGTACCTCGCCGGCGGCGTTGCGCGGCAGTTGCGCGACGACCTGCACGCGCTCCGGCGGGGCGATGTCCGCATCGATCACGCGCAAGGCATCGGACTCTGTGATGCCATCGGCTTCGATAAAGGCGTAGAGGCCAGTGCCGGCGCGCCGGTCGGGATAGGTGACGACGGCGACGCCACGCACGCCGGACAGCATGCCGATGCGTTGCGCAATGCGCGGCGCATCCTCGATCAGCCGCTTGCCGCCGCCCTCACGGTCGGTGAAGCGGAACACACCGCGGGTGATCGCGTAATAGACCTTCTTGCCGGTCGCCATCCAGACGCGGGTGACGAGGCTCTTGCGCGCCAGAATCTTGCGCTCCATTGGCGTCAGCGCGTCGGGCGCATAGCGTCGTTTGTGCTTGAGCAGATGCCGCAGGTCTTCATAAGCCGCGACGCGGAACAGCTTGCTGCGACGGGAGAAGCGGCCCGCGAGCTGGAAGTCGGTCAGCATGCAGCGGCCGTCCGGCGTGCGCAGCCAGTTCTGCTCCTTGGCGAGATCGTTGTGGCATATGCCGGCGCGGTGCAGCGTGCGCAGTACAGCCTTCGCAGAGCGGAAATAGCCGAGATCGCCATGCGGCTTGGCGATATGCAGCGCGACGCCGTCGATCCAGCCGCGCACCAGCGCGCGCGGTGTGGCGGCCAGGAGCGGCGTGGCGATGCCGAGCCCGCCGGCGGCGGCGAGTGCGCGCTTCTCGCGGTTGAACAGGATTTGCGCGAGCGGCGCCGACCACCATGGCACCTCATCGAGACGGCGCAGCACCGCATCGACTTCGCCGCGGTCGGTGCGGAAACGGCCGCGCTCGATGGTGCTGAACACGTCGCGCTTGAGCACGACGCCGTTCTGCCAGCGCGCCATCAGGTCAGTCTGGCTGGTCATTCGGCCGCCGCGGCCGGTGTGCCGGCGATCCAGGCCTGCAGATCGGCGAGCGCGCGCCGGGTCAGCGCCTGCTTTCTGGCAATAGTGCGCTCGGTCGCGCGCAGGCGCTTGCCGTCCGCGCCTTTTTTCGGCGCCTCTTGCACCGGCGGGAACAGGCCGAAATTGACATTCATCGGCTGGAACGAGCGCGGGCCGGCATCGATGGTTTCGAGATGCCCGCCGGTGATGTGGTTGAGCAGAGCGCCGTGCGCGGTCGTCAGCGGCGGCAGGCTCGCCGGTTCGCCGCGTCGTTCGGCGGCGGCAAACCGCGCGGCCATCAGGCCGACGGCCGAGGATTCTACGTAACCTTCGCAGCCGGTGATCTGCCCGGCGAAGCGCAGCCGCGGCATCGCTTTCAGCCGCAAGGTCGCGTCGAGCAGGCGCGGCGAGTTGAGGTAGGTGTTGCGATGCAGGCCGCCGAGGCGGGCGAACTCCGCATTCTCGAGGCCGGGAATGGTGCGGAAGATGCGCACCTGCTCGCCGTGCTTCAGTTTGGTCTGGAAGCCGACAATGTTGAACAGTGTGCCGAGCTTGTTGTCCTGCCGCAGCTGCACCACGGCATAAGCCTTCTCGGTTGGCTTATGCGCATTGGTTAGCCCCATCGGCTTCATCGGCCCGTGACGCAGCGTCTCGGAGCCGCGATCCGCCATCACCTCGATCGGCAGGCAGCCATCGAAATAGGGGGTTGAGGCTTCCCAGTCATGGAACGACACCCGCTCGCCGGTTTTCAGTGCGTCGACGAAGGCTTCGTATTGCGCGCGGTCCATCGGACAGTTGATGTAGTCGGCGCCGGACTTGTCGTAGCGCGACTGGAACCAGGCGACCGACATGTCGATGGAGTCGCGGTGCACGATCGGCGCCAGCGCATCGAAGAAGGCGAGGGACTCTTCGCCGCTCAGGGCGCGGATGGCATCGGCCAGCGGCGGTGAGGTCAACGGACCGGTCGCGATGATTACGCTTTCCCAGTCCTCGGGCGGCAGACCGGCGATTTCCGAGCGGTCGATGGTCACCAGCGGATGCGCTTCCAGCGCGGCGGTGACGGCGGCGGAAAAGCCCTCGCGGTCGACGGCCAGCGCGCTGCCGGCGGGCACCGGATGCGCGTCGGCGGTGCGCATGATCAGCGAGCCGAGCAGCCGCATTTCCGCATGCAGCAGGCCGACCGCATTGTTCTGCGCGTCGTCCGAGCGGAAGGAGTTGGAGCACACCAGTTCGGCGAGGCCGCCGGTCTTGTGCGCGGCCGTGGCCCGGACCGGGCGCATCTCATGCAGCACCACGGGAATGCCGAGTTCCGCGAGTTGCCACGTTGCTTCCGAGCCGGCGAGACCGCCGCCGATGACGTGAACGGGTTTGTGAGGGGCCGCTGACATGCGCGGCAACCTATGCGGGGCGCATCGGTGCGGCAACCCGTGTAGCGCCGCCCTCAAACGAAAAACGCCCGCAAGACCGAGGTCTTGGCGGGCGCTTTCGATCGTTTGGAGGACGACGAAGTTAGGCGTTCGCGGCCTTCCAGGCGACAGTGGGGATTTCCGAGCGGTTGATGCCGATGTCAGCGAGCTCACGGTCGCCGAGGCGGGAAAGCTCGTTCAGGCTGCGGTTGTAACGGCGCCAGGCCTGGAGGAAGCGGATGATGGTGATGAACATGGTCTTGGTCCTCTTGCTTTCGGACCGGACGATCAGCCGGTCAACGTCATGGCCATTACATACACCTCGATGCCGCGATGCAAAAGGAACTATATTGCGGTGCAGCTAGTCCTAAAACGCATGGCTAAAAGTAACGTTTATTAATAGGAACGGCCTTCAAACGCCTAGTTTCTCTGGAATACCAGAAATTGGAATTATTATTTCAAAAAAGAGCCTCCGTGGATATGCGAATCATGTGTCGATGGTGTGACAGCCGCATTGCTGCGGCTATGCACCACAGGGCACTGACATCATTTGCTTTTGGATAGTTCGTCTGCACAGCGGGTAAAAACCCCAGGTTTTGGCCACGGAATCCGGGATTTCTCGTCCAATCTCGGTAAACTCACCAAAAACGGGGATGGCAGAGCATGACGCATCGAAAAGGCGGCGTTGGGAGCGTAGCGGGTGGCCTCGCTGTGGCGTTCTGGCTGGCTTTGTCCGGTCCCGGGGTCGCAGCCGAACTGAAGGTTCTGACCGCCGGCGCTTTCAAGCAGGTGCTCCTGGCTTTGGTTCCGGATTTCGAGCAGCGGACCGGCCATAAGGTCACCGTGGACAATGACACCGCGGGCGGGCTCGCCAAACGGATCGAGGGCGGCGAGGCTTTCGACGTGGCAGTGATCACCCCGCGCGCAATCGACGATCTGATCGCCAAGGGCAGGGTAATGCCAGGCAGTCGGATCGCCCTTGCGACTGTCGGCATCGGCGTCGTGGTCAAGGAAGGCGCGGCCCGACCGGATATTTCCACCGTCGATGCCTTCATGGCGACGCTGCTGGCCGCCAAGACCGTAGCCTATATCGATCCGGCGAGCGGCGGATCGAGCGGCATCTATCTGGACAAACTGTTCGAGCGCTTGGGCATCGCCGACCAGATTCGCGCCAAAGCCAGGCTCAAGCGCGGCGGCTATGTCGCCGACCTGATCGCCAGCGGGGAAGCCGAACTTGGCATCCATCAGATCAGTGAGATCGTGCCGGTGCGCGGCGTCACGCTGGTCGGCCCGCTGCCGAAGGAGATTCAGAACATCACCACCTATGCCGGCGGACTTTCCAGCGGCAGCAAGACGCCGGTGGAAGCGCGGCAATTGCTGGAAGCGCTGCACGACGCCAAGGCCGCCGCGGTGCTCAAGAGCAAAGGCATGGAGCCTGCGGGCTCTTAAGGAGCCGGACGGGTGCCGTCGAAAACGACAGCGGTCGTTGCCCTTGGGATCGTGCAGATCCTGGCTTGGGGATCGTCATTCTATATCCCTGCGGTGTTTGCGCCGGCGATCGCGTCGGAGCTTGGCTGGCCGCTCAGCATATTGGTCGGGGGACTGACCTTCGGTCTGCTGCTGGCTGGGCTGATCTCCCCGCGGGTCGGTCGGCTGGTGCAGGATCACGGCGGACGGCCGATCTTCCTCGTCAGTTCGCTGACATTTGCTGCCGGCCTTGGCACCCTTGCCATCGCGACGGCCCTGCCGATTTATTTCATCGGCTGGGCGCTGATCGGCGTCGGCATGGGCACCGGGCTCTACGATGCCGTGTTCGCGGCGCTCGGTCGCCGCTACGGCCTCAAAGCCCGCAGCGCGATCGCGAGCCTCACGCTGATCGGCGGCTTCGCCAGCACTGTGTGCTGGCCGTTCAGCGCGTTTCTCATTGACGCTGTGGGCTGGCGTTTTGCTCTCGCCATCTATGCGGTGCTGCATCTGACGGTCGGACTGCCGCTGCAACTCCTGGCCTTTCGCGGCGCCGATCCGCCGGCACCGGCACGGGTCGATCCGCAGCACACAGCGCCGTTGCGTGGCACGCGCGATCGGCTGATGCTGACATTGATTGCCGCGAGTCTCGCGATCGTCAGCGCCATCGGTGCGCTGCTGGTAGTCAATCTGCTCATCGTTCTGCAGTCGCTGGGTGCCGATGTGATGACGGCCATCTGGATCGGCGCGATCTTCGGGCCTTCGCAGGTGGTGGTGCGGCTGCTCGAGAACCTTTTCGGCAACCGCTATCATCCGGTATGGACCCTGCTCGGAAGCAGCGTGCTTGTGGTTGCCGGCCTGACGATTTTGCTGGCCGGATGGCCGGGCTTTGCGCTCGCGATCTTCCTGTTCGGCGGCGGCTACGGCGTGTCCTGGATCGCGCGCGGCACCTTGCCGCTGACGATCTTTGGTCCGGAGCGGTTTCCCCGTGTGATGGGTTTGATCGCGTTCCCAAGCCTGATTGCCCAGGCGCTGGCGCCGCTCGTCGGCGCGTCGATGCTGACGGCGGTCGGACCGTCTGTGACTTTGATTGCGCTCCTGGGGGCTGCGGTGGTCAATCTTCTCATCGTCCTCATAATTTTCGTGCTATGCCGCCGCGGCGAAACCTGAGAGGCCGACAATGCTCACGCTGCGCACGTTGTTTTTCGAGGATCTGTCGGTCGGCATGACCGAAAGTCTGTCGAAGACGGTTGACGCATCCGATGTGGTCGGATTTGCCGCTATCAGCGGCGATCGCAATCCGATTCATCTGTCTGAACATTTCGCCGCCAAGACGCCGTTCGGCACGCGGATCGCGCACGGGCTTTATACCGCGAGCCTGATCTCGGCAGTGCTCGGTACGCGGCTGCCCGGTCCCGGCGCCATCTACATGTCGCAGACGTTGAACTTCCGCGCGCCGGTAAAGATCGGCGATACCGTGGATGTCATCGTCGAGGTGATCGAGCTCGTGCCGGAGAAACACCGGGCGCGGCTATCCTGCATCTGCAAGGTGGGCGACGAGGTCGTGCTCGACGGCGAGGCGCTGGTGAAGGTGCCGTCGGCGAACGCGGAGCGGCCGTTGCCGAAGCTGTGAGACCGCCACGCTGCACCGGCACCGGCATTTAGGTTAATACCGGGGTTTATGCCGACGATCTTGAAATCGCCGCGCGAATGACGAGAGTTCCCTCAATTCGATCGGGAGCCTCGATTGTCATGATCACGCTGTTTCGTCCTGCCGCCGCGGTCGCCGTTGCAGTGGTTGCCGTTGTCGCCATGATAACGCCGTCGGCGGCGCAGCCGCTGCGCGAGCGGGCGCATGGTGCGGCGATCTGCGTTGCGCCGGGCAAGATCACGTGCACGCCGGCGCGCTATGCTCAAGCCGGCGACGCCTGCGCCTGCAAGGATATGTTCGGCAATCTCAAGCGTGGCCGCGTCGCCTGGAAATGATCGGCTACAACAACGTCCCGCGCAGGAAGATCAGCGCGACCGTGAAATAGATCACCAGCCCGGTGACGTCGACCAGCGTGGCGACGAACGGGGCCGACGCGCTCGCCGGATCGAGCCGAAAGCTCTTGAGCAGGAACGGCAGCATCGCGCCGACCAGCGAGCCGAAGCCGACGATGCCGACCAATGTGAAAGCGACGGTCGCGGCGATCGCGGTCCAGTAGGGACCGTAATCGTAGAGGCCGGTCGTCTGCCAGATGGCGATGCGGGCGACACCGATCACGCCAAGGAACGCCCCCAGGGTCAACCCGGTCGGCAGTTCGCGCAGCGCGATCCTCCACCAGTCGCGCAGCTTCACCTCGCCGAGCGCCAGCGCGCGGATCAGCAGCGAGGTCGCTTGAGATCCGGAGTTGCCGCCGGAACTCATGATCAGCGGAATGAACAGCGTCAGCACCACGGCCTTCTCGAGTTCGCTCTCGAAGTGCTGCATGGCGCTGGCAGTGAGCATCTCGCCGATGAACAGGATGCAGAGCCAGCCGCCGCGCTTGCGCAGCATCTCGCCGAAGCCGATCTGCATATAGGAATCTTCCAGCGCAGCGACGCCGCCGAATTTCTGGACGTCCTCGGTGCCTTCCTCGATGATCGCGTCGACGATGTCGTCGACGGTGACGATGCCGAGCATCTGCTGGCTGCGGTTCACGACCGGGATCGCCAGAAGGTCGTGTCGGGTGATCAGCCGCGCGACATCCTCGCGGTCCATGGTCGCCGGGCAGGTGACCGGCTGGTCGTCGCGGGCGACGGTGAGGATGTTCGCCGCCGGATCGGCGGTGATCAGCCGCCGCAGCGAGACCGCGCGCAGCAGCGTCCGGCGCTGCGGCTCCAGCACATAGATCGCATAGATGGTTTCCCGCGTGCGCTCGACCTTGCGGATATGGTCGAGGGTCTGGGCGACCGTCCAGTCGGAGGGGACGCTGACATATTCGGTGGTCATCAGCGCGCCGGCGGTGTTGGGCGGATAGCCGAGCAGTTGCTCGATCGCGCCGCGGGCGTCCGGCTCCAGCAGCGCCAGCAGCCGCGCCGCGTCGGGCTTGGGCAGTTCGTGGATGATGTCCGTGGCGCGGTCGTTGGACATATGCCCGAGCACGGAAGCCGCCAGTGGCTCCGGCAAAGCGAGGATCAGTTCCTCGGGGGCGTGGAGTTCCGGCTGGTCGAAGATCTCGATCAGCTTCTCTTCGGGCAGAAAGCGGAGCACCGCGCCGGCGGTGTCGGTGTCCTGCTGGTTGAGGACTTCGATGATGTCGGCGGCGCGCCGGGGGGCGAGGCGGGCGGCCTCCTGCTGCGGGTCACGCAGCACATCGTCGATCAGGAATTCGTCGGACATCAGCTCACCTCGGGCCACGGGGGCGGGTGAGCCGGACGGATCAACCCGCCGCGGGACGCGGCTGTTTCGATAATCGGCTACTAGGGCCGTTGGGCATCGGGGGTTGGTTATCCTTGCGGAGACGGAGATCGCGTGCCGCAACACAGCACAGCACGGCTGAATGGGACGTGAACCCGACGCGTCACGCTGTCAAGAGAAAGCGCGGGAATGGGAGACACGAGGAACACGCCGATCAGGCGAGCAGATCCTGCCACTCCGGATGCTTCTCGATATAGCCGCGGATGAAGGGACAGCGCGGCACCACCTTCAGCCCGCGGTCGCGGACCTGCGCCAGCGCGCCCTTCGCCAGACGCGAGCCGATGCCGCGGCCGGCCAGCGCATCCGGCACTTCGGTGTGGATGAAGGTGATCACGCCCGGCGCCAGCGAATAGACGGCGATGGCCAGATGGCCGTCGGCCTCCAGTTCGAAGCGATGGCGGGCGGGATTGTCGCGGACCTCGTCTGACGGGGCATGTGTCATGCCCCGTCATCGCGCGAGGGGCCGCCGATGGCAAGTCTCAACTGACATGCCCGACGACGGTGCGGCCGTTCAGTCGGCGATCAGCCGCCGGTAGAGATGCCAGGTCGCATGGCCGAGCACCGGCACCACCACGGCCAGCCCGACGAACAGCGGGATCGAGCCGACGAGCAGCAGTGCCGCGACGATCAGGCCCCACAGCGCCATCGGACCCGGATTGGCCATCACGGCGCGCGCGGACGTTTCCAGCGCGGTGAGCACGCCGACGTCGCGATCGAGCAGCAGCGGGAACGAGACCACGCCGACCACCATCGCCACCACGGCGAAGCCGAAGCCGATCAGGTTGCCCCACAGGATCAGCGCATGGCCGTGCGACGTGGTCAGCACCTCCTGCAGGAAGCCGCCCATGGAGTCCGGCGGCAGGTAGCCGAACAGGGTCTCGTACAGCGTCTGCGCGCACAACAGCCACGCGAAGAACAGAACCGCGAGTCCGGCGCTGATGGTCAGGATCGCCGGGAACGACGGCGCGCGCACCACGTCGAACACATGCGAGAGGTCCGGCGTTTCGCCGCGCTGGCGCTGCCGGCTCAGTTCATAGAGGCCGATAGCGGCGACCGGGCCGATCAGCGCAAAGCCGGCGGCGAGCGGGAACAGCACGGGGAACAGGTTGTAGCCGAAGGTGAGGCCGAACAGCAGCACGCCGGCGAGCGGATAAATCAGCCCGAGAAAATAGAGATGCGTCGGCATCGCGCGGAAGTCGTCGAAGCCGAGCCGCAGCGCCTCGGCGAGATCGGCGCCGGTGATGGTGTTGACGCGCGGATGCGTCACGCGCGCGTCCGCACCGGTGTAAATGTGGATGTTCGTCATGCGCGTCCTCCTTCAAGTCGCGGACTTGGGTCGCGGAGGCGGGCGGCGCCCGATGCAACGGCGGCAGAAACCGACTCGGGCGCGTGTCCCGTCGTTGCGAAGATCACGATAACACGCGCGGCGCGGCCGCGGCCCACAATCGCGTGAGCGATTAGGTCAGCGGGGATGACGTTGTTCGCACGCGGTGAGGAGGGTTTGTGTCAAATGCTGTTGTCCCGGAGCGTCATGGTGAGGAGCATCGCGTCAGCGATGCGTCTCGAACCATGAGGCGAGCGCGCAACTGTGGCCGCCGCGTCCTTCGAGACGCGGGCTTTGCCCGCTCCTCAGGATGAGGCGGATTGAAAGCCGCG
>JAEWJH010000119.1 GCA_023386635.1 Pseudomonadota bacterium | reverse complement strand
GTCGGACGCTCCGTGAACATATAAGCGATATTGGCGGCAAACCGCGGCATCGGCAGGACTCCTCAAACGCGACCTTTACTGCGCGGTCACGCCGGCTTTCTTGATGATCGGCGTCCACTTGTCGACTTCCGACTTGACGAAGGCGCCGAGCCATTCCGGCGTCTGCTCGTTCTCGGCCGGCACGTTGGCGGCAAGCTCCTTGAGCCGCGTGCGCACCTTCTCGTCCTTGAGCGCGGCCCGCACGACTTCATTGAGCTTCATGACGATCTCGCGCGGCGTGTTCTTCGGCGCGAACAGCGCATTCCAGCCGACCGCGTTGAAGTCCGGCAGGCCCTGTTCTTTCGCAGTGGGCATATCCGGCAGTTGCGGCAGACGTTCCGGGATCGCGACGACGAGACCCTTGACGGTGCCGCCCTGAATGCTCGGCACGATGCCGACGGTCTGGTCGCAGACATAGTCGACCTGCCCGGCCACCAGCGCGTTGAGCGCCGGACCGGAGCCGCGGAACGGCACATGCTGCTGCGGCGCGTTCAGGAGTGAATCGAGAAACAGGCAGGTGAGATGCGATGTCGCGCCGACGCCGCCGGTGCCGTAGTTCAGCTTGCCCGGATTGGCCTTGGCGTAGGTGATGAACTCCTTGAAGTCCTTGAACGGCGTATCCTTCTTCGCCGCGACGATCATCGGCGTGCCGGCCGTGTTGATGATCGGCTCGAAGTCGGTGCGCGGATCGTAAGCCAGCCTCGGATAAAGCCCGACGCTCGCGGCCTGCGTGCCGAGATTGCCCATCAGGATGGTGTAGCCATCCGGCGCGGAATTCTTCACGCGGGTCACCGCGATGGTGCCGCCGGCCCCGACGACATTTTCGATCACCACCTGCTGACCGAGGGCGCGGCTCATCGGCTCCCCGAGCAGCCGCGAGATGATGTCGGTCGGACCGCCCGCCGAGAACGGCACGATCAGGGTGATCGCCCGCTCCGGCCACGCGGCCAGCGCGCTCGAACCCTGCGCCAGCACCGCCAGCGCGCAAATGGATAGAAGTTTGGAAATCCGTGTTTTCATGTCGCCCTCCCGTTTATCTTTGGCGCCACGTTGCCACGGCGCGGCGCGGAGGATAATCCGACGTTACGGCGCAACGCCAGAGCGGCGCTTGATCCGTTGATCTTTTGGGGCGGGAGAAAACGGCCATGCGCGCGAATGACGCATTCCATATTGCGGTGTTGCCTGGCGACGGGATCGGGCCGGAGGTCACCCGGCCGGCGCTGGCGGTGCTGGAGCGGATCGCGGCCACGACGCCCAATCTCGGGTTCCGTTTCACCGAGGCCCCGGCCGGCGCTTATCACTACAAAGAGACCGGCAAATCCATGCCGGAGAGCACCATTCGCTTGTGCGACGAAGCCGATGCGATCCTGCTCGGCGCCTGCGGCATGCCGTCGATCCGCTATCCGGACAACACCGAGATCATGCCGCAGGTGGAACTCCGCTTCATCTTCGATCTCTATGCCGGCGTGCGGCCCGCGAGGCTGGTGCCGGGCGCGCCGAGTCCGATCCTGGGCGCGCAAGAGAAGGGCATGGATTTCGTCGTGATCCGCGAATCCACCGAGGGCCTGTTTTCGTCGATGGGCAAAGGCGTCGTCACCCATGACGAGGCGCGCGAGACGCTGGTGATGACCCGCAAGACCTGCACCCGCCTGTTCGACTTCTCGCTGCGGCTCGCCGAACGGCGCAAGAAGCGCGGCCGGCCGGGCCACCTCACCTGCGTCGACAAGGCCAATGTGTTCAAGGCATTCGCGTGGTTCCGCGACATCTTCGACGAGCGCGCGAAAGCGATGCCGGGCGTCTCCACCTCGCACATGTATGTGGACGCTGCCGCGGCGCAGCTCGTGCGCCGGCCGTGGGATTTCGACGTCATGGTGATGGAGAACATGTTCGGCGACATCCTGTCGGATCTCGCCGCCGGTCTGGTGGGCGGGCTCGGCATGGCGCCGTCCGCCGACGTCGGCGACACCCATGCGGTGTTCCAGCCCTGTCACGGCACCGCGCCCGACATCATGGGTCAGGGCAAGGCCAATCCCACCGCGATGATCCTGTCGGCGGCGATGATGCTCGACTGGCTCGCCGACAAGCACGACCACGCGCCGGCGGCGGACGCCGCGCAACGGATCGAGCGCGCGGTGGACGATGCGTTCCGGGGCGGCATCAAGCCGATGGAGTTCGGCGGGCCGGATGGCACCGACGCGATCACCCGCGCGGTGCTGCAGGCGCTCGGCTAAACGCCGATCTACAATCCGACGAAGCGCGCGATCGCGGCACGAAACGCATCCGGCTGCTCCAGCATCGGAAAGTGGCCGCTGCCGTCGATCGCATGATAATGGCCGCCGGCGATCTGACCGGCTAAGGCCTTTTGCCCGGCCGGTGGCACCATCGCATCCTGCGCACCGGCGACCACCAGTGTCGGCACCGCGAGCCGGCCGAGGAGCGGCGTGAGGTCGGCCTCCTCCAGCACCTTGCAGGCCGCGGTCATCGCCTTCGGATCGATGGCAAGCAAGGCCCGGCGGCAAGTCTCGCTGATGTCTTTCCCGGCGCGAAACGCCGGCGAATAGAGCCGCTCCACCAATTGCTCCGCCAGCGGATCGACCTTGGCGGCAGCAACAGCTTCCGCAAGCAGCGGCAGCCGCGCGCGATCGTCATCATCGAGCCGCGCGGTCGTGCCGCTCAGGATCAGCTTGCCGACACGCTCGGGATGATCGAGCGCGAAGGCGAGCGCCAGCAGGCCGCCGAAGCCCGCGCCGAGCAGCACCGCATCCGGCGCGATGTCGAACTCCCGATAGCCATCCTCGAGCCGCGCCAGATAAGCATCCATCAGCGGCAGCATCGCCGGCTCGGAGCCGTGGAAGCCCGGCAGATTGAACAGCGTCACGCGGAAGCGTTCGGCCAACTGCGGCAGCAACGGATCGAACAGCGTGCGGTCCGCGAACAGCGCGTGGAACAGCACCAGGTCGCGGCCGCGCCCGGTTCGCATCGCGGTCAGCGCGCCGTGCCCTGCTGTCAGTTGCTCCATGCCGGCCTCCCATAAGCTCAATATGCGGCTTCGAGAATCTCGCGAATCTCCGCCTCATTGGCAGAACGCGGAGCGGTGATGTTGAGTTTCGCCGCCTCCGCCGCGACAAAATCGAGCTTGTCGCGCGGGAGGCCGACGTCGCGCAGGGCCTGCGGGATCGGGAATTTCGAAAGCATGACGCCGAGCGCGTGCGCCGGGTCGTTGGTCTCGAGCGTGTCGCACAGCCGCTCATGCGCATCGGGCGCGGCATCGAGATTGAAGCGCGTCACATGCGGCAGGATGATCGCGTGGGTTTCCGCATGCGGCATGCCGAGGCCGCCGAGCACATGGGCGAGCTTGTGATGCAACGCCGTGCCGCTGGTCAGCACGATGCCGCACAGCCACGCCGCCGAGAGACACGCCGCGCGGGCATCGCGATCGCTGCCGTCCGCCACCACTTTCGGCAGCGCGTCGGCGAACAGCCGCATCGCCTCGGTCGCGATCGCACAGCTGATCGGCGTGCGCTCCGCGATCCACAAACCTTCGACCGCATGGGCGATGGCGTTGAGGCCGCTCGCGGCGCTCACCGCCGGCGGCAGGCCGAGGGTCAAATCAGGGTCGTAGAGGATCGTCTTCGGCAGCGCCTTCGGATCGCGCACGGTGATCTTGCGCTCGCCATCGGTGGTGCCGGCGATGGGCGAGGCTTCCGAGCCGGAATAGGTGGTCGGCACGGCGACGATCGGCAGATCGTTGGCAATGGCGATCGCCTTGGCAAGACCGATCGCGGCGCCGCCGCCCATGGCAACGACACCGTCCGCCCGGCTGCGGGCCGCTTCCGCGATCCCGGCTTCCGCCACCGCGCGGGGAACATGCACCACCGCCTGCGCGTGCACGCCGGCACAGGACGAGCCCAGGAGATCGGCGGCCAGCGCCGCGAGCCGCGCGCCATGCCCCGGCGTGGCGACCACCAGCACGCGGGACAAACCGAGCCGCGCAACCTCCTCCGCGAGCCGCGCCAGACTGCCGGCACCGAACACCACGCGCTGCGATGGCGTGTCCTGAACGAATTTCAACATCATCAATCGGTCCCGCTCCACAGGGTTGTTGGGACGCCGCCCCGGCTCGCCAGACGCCATGGCCTGTGCAAAGATTGATTCCGGACAAACGACGGACCGGACGCACGATCCGGCCTGAAACCAGAACAATAGGGGGAGAACCGCAAGATGACTATCACCCGACGTCAACTCCAATCGGTGGCCATCGGTTGCGCGGCATTGTTGTTGAGCGCCGGCGCGGCGTCGGCGCAGACCTTCGGCTTCGCCACCATGCAGCCGGGAACGCTCAACCACACCACCGGTTCCGCCATCGCCAAGGTGCTGAAGGACAAGGCCAACATCAATGCGGTGATCCAGCCCACCGCCGGCGAATCCGTGCTGATTCCGCTGGTCGGACGCGGCGAAGCGGAATTCGGCATCGCCAATATCTTCGAGGTGCAAGGCGCCCAGGCGGCCAACAAGGACCTGCGGCTGATCGGCTCGATCCAGGCGCTGCGCGGCGCCTACTTCGTGCGCAAGGACTCGGGCATGAAGACCATGGCCGACCTCAAGGGCAAGCGCGTGGTGTTCGGCTATTCGGCGATGAAGACCATCGACCCGCTCGCCAAGGCGATGCTGATGACCGGCGGTCTCACCGAGAAGGATATCAAGCCGGTTCTGGTGCCGAACGTGATCCGTGGCGCCGACGAATTCGCCGCCGGCAACGCCGACATGTTCTTCTTCGCATTCGGCGCGCCGAAGGTGCGCGAGGTCGACGCCACGGTCGGCGGCATCCTGGCGCTCGAAGTGCCGGAAAGCGGCATGCCGGAAGCCAAGAAGATCCTCGCCGGCGGCTATCTCACCATGGTGCAACCGAACCCGTTCTATGTCGGCGTGCCGAAGGCGATGAACGTCTACACTTGGGACAACATGCTGTTCACCAACAGCAAGGTGTCCGACGACGTCGTCTACAAGCTGATCGACACGATGGTGAAGAACAAGGACGACATGCTCACCATCCAGCCGGCGCTGCGCGAATTCACCGCGGCCGGGCTCTACAAGAAATACGACATTCCCTATCACCCCGGCGCGCTGAAATATTTCAGCGAGCACAAGATCGACGCCAAATCGGTCAACTAGATGCCGGTCAACTGACGACGATCAACGGGCCATCAATCCGTGAGTGAAGAACGAATCGTCCCCGACGCGGTGGCCTTCGCGGCCACCGCGTCGCGCGCCACATTAGTCGGCACCACGATCTTCCAGGCTCTGCTGGTGGCGATCGTGGTGATGTGGGTGCTCGACATTCCGCGCGTCGTGTTCGGCGCGTCGTTCTATGTCGAGCAGATGCTCACTGTCAGTCTCGGCCTGACGCTGGCGCTCGCCTTCATCGCCGAAAGCGGCCGAAAGCGGCACTGGAGCGACTGGGTCGCGGTCGCGGTCTCGCTCGCGCTGTGCGGCTATATCGCCGTCTACTACGAGCGGCTGACGCAGGACTCGCCGATGCTGCCGTGGGACGGGCTGATCGTCAGCGCCCTCCTCGTGTTCCTGGTGCTGGAGGGCAGCCGCCGCATCTCCGGCTGGGGCTTCGTCGGCATCATCCTCGCGATGGCCGTCTATATCTTCATCAGCCCGCATCTGTCCGGCGCCTTCCAGACCCGTTACGTCTCGCCGGAACGGCTGACGATCTATCTCGGTCTCGACCTCAACGGCGCCATCGGCCCGATCCTGCAGGTCTCGGTGCTGATCGTCATCCCCTTCACCATTCTCGGCCAGGTGCTGGCGCGCACCGGCGGCGCGGATTTCTTCGCAGACCTGTCGATGGCGGCGATGGCGCGGTTCCGCGGCGGCGCCGCCAAGATCGCCGTGGTCGGGTCCGCCCTGTTCGGCATGATCTCCGGCAGCGCCGTGTCGAACGTGCTCGCTGTCGGCATCGTCACCATCCCGTCCATGGCGCGCTCCGGCTTCACCAGATATCGCGCCGCGGCAATCGAATCCGTCGGCTCGACCGGCGGGCAGCTGATGCCGCCGGTGATGGGCGCATCCGCTTTCATCATGGCGGAATTCCTTCAGGTGTCTTACGGCGCGATCTGCGTCGCCGCGGCGATCCCGGCGATCCTGTATTACGCCTGTCTTTTCTTCCACGTCGATCTCGAAGCCGCCAAGGAGAAGATCGGCGCGGTGCGGGAGGAGACGCCGCCGCTCACCGAGATTCTCATGGCCGGCTGGCACTTTCTGGTGCCGATCGCCTTCCTTGTCGTGGCGCTGATGTATCCGGAAACGCTGGTGCTGACGCCGGAGAAGGCCGCCGTCATCGCCACGCTGATGCTGATCGTGTTCGCGCTGATACGCGGCTATCGCGGCAAGCGCGTATCGTTCCTCGACATGCTCAAGGCGATGATCGACACGGGCCGCGTGTCGCTCGACATCATCCTGATCGGCGCCGCCGCCGGCATCATGGTCGGGATCATGAGCATCTCCGGCCTCGCCTTCTCGATGACGGCGCAGCTGCTGACGCTGTCCGGCGACAATGTATTCCTGCTGCTGTTGCTGGTGGCCGTTCTCGCCTTCGTGCTCGGGATCGGGCTGCCGACAGTGAGCGTCTACATCCTCACGGCGACGCTGCTGGCGCCCGCGCTGGTCAAGCTCGGCGTCACGCCGATGGCCGCACATATGTTCGTCATGTACAACGGCATCCTGTCGATGATCACGCCGCCGGTGGCGTTCGCGGCCTATGCCGCGGCCAACATCGCCGGCGTGTCCGGCTGGAAAACCGGATGGATGGCGTGTCTGGTCGGCTGGTCGGCCTTCCTGCTGCCGTTCCTGTTCGTGCTGACGCCGAGCCTGCTAATGGACGGAAGCTGGGCCGAGATCGTGTTCAACTTCAGCCGCGTGCTCTACGGCATCTGGCTCGGCACCGCCGCGGTCGTCGGTTTCGCGCTGACCCCCCTGACGAAACCCTGGCGGTTCGCCTATGGCGCGCTGGCTCTCATGGTGTGCCTGCCGCCGGCGGCGTTCTCAAACGCAATCTACGTCAACTTCGTCGGCATCGTCGCCGCCATCGCGCTGCTCGGCATCGATCTGCTGCGGGCGCGCGCGGCGAAACGGGCGACTGCCTGACGCAGAATCCGGAATCCGGCGCAGCAATTTTCCAAAAAAAAAATTCATGCAAAAATAAAATGGCCGGGAAAAATCCCGGCCATTTTCGTTTCGCCAGAGTGCGGCGCTAGTTGCCTTCGCGCCAGATGCCCAGCGCCTGCTGCGCCGGCTTGTCGGAGATGGAGAACAGCACCGCCTCCTCGTCGGCATGGTGCTGATAGCGCTTCCACGGCGGCACCACGAACACGTCGTTGACGCCCCACTCGTAGTCCTTGCCGTCGATGGTGGTGCGGCCCTTGCCTTCCGCGCAGACGAACACCATGCCATCGGTCGAGCGGTACGGCTCGCCGTTGAACCCCTTGGGGAACAGCGCGAGGTTCGCGCCCATGGTCGGCAACACCGGCCCGCCGTTGATCGGATTGGCGTAGCGCACGCGCGCACCGTGGCGCTTGTCGATATCGCCGGTCTTCTTCAGCCGTTCGAGGATCGGCCGCATCTTGGCATACGGATAGTTGATGACCGGGCTGCGATTGGTGACAGCCGGCATGCCGTCCGGCAGCACGCCGGTGGCATAACGCTCGAACGAGTCGCCGTCCTCGAAATCCGCCTTCTGCATCTTCTCGTCGAAGTGCTCGGCGAACGAGGTCTCGAAGTGGTTGATGGTCGGCATGTCGAGCACGTCGAGCCACATCACCGGCTGCTTGCCGGGATTGCCGTGGTCGTGCGGCGCCCAGTTGGCGGTGATGATGAAGTCGCCGTGGGACATCATCGTCTTCTCGCCCTCGACCGCCGTATAGGCGCCCTCGCCGTCGAGCACGAAGCGGATCGCCGAGGCGACGTGACGATGCACGTCGGCAATCTCGCCCGGCAGGATCAACTGGATGCCGGCAAACAGCGAATTGGTGACGCGGGACTTGCCGGGCATGCCCGGATTCTCCAGCACCAGCACGCGGCGCTCCGCCTCTTCGGCGGTGATCACCTCGCCCGCTTCCATCATCAATTGCTTGATGCGGTCGAATTTCCAGACCTTCGGCTGCACCGTGGATTTCGGCTCGGGCGTGACGAGGCCCTTGAGCACTTCCCACAGCGGCGCGAGGCTGTCCTTGGAAATCTTGTCGTAATAGGCCTGCCGCGCACCAGTGATGTTGTGCTTGGTGTCGGGTTGGGACGGGGTTGCGGTTGCGACCGCCATGACGGAACCTCCGGGAAAGAGTATGACATCTTATATAGCGCAGACCGGTTGCGTCTGAAACTGTCCGGGATCAAACGCAGGCCCGCCATGCGGACGGGTCGCCCGCCCACCTTCAGGTGTTGATCGAGCCGCCATCGACCGCCAGCGTCTGGCCGGTCATGAAATCGCTGTCGGACGAGGCCAGGAACACCAGCGCGCCCGTGAGGTCCGGCGGATAGCCGTCGCGTTTGAAGGCGCGGCTCTGCAGCACCTTGTCGCGGGCCTCGTCGATATGCGCGGTGTTCTCGATGCCCGTGTCGCTGAGGATCAGGCCCGGCGCCAGCGTATTGACCCCGATATTGTGCGGTCCAAGCTCGCGCGACAGCGCCCGGGTGAAGGCGATGATCGCCCCTTTCGAGGTGACGTAATGCGAGAAGTTGGGCAGGCCCTTATAGGCCGTGCCAGAGGCAATGTTGATGATCTTGCCGCTTTTGCGCGCGATCATGTGCGGCGCGACGTGTTTCACCATCAGGAACGGGCCGCGGACATTCACCGCCATCACCTTGTCCCACAATTCAGTGTCGATCTCCGTGATCTTCACCGGCGGCAGCGTCGAGTAGAGCGCCGCATTGTTCACAAGGATGTCGATCTGGCCGAAGCGGTCGAGCGTGGTCGCCACCAGATCGCGCACCGAATTCTCGTCGCTGACGTCGAACGCCATGCTCGCCGCACAGTCGCTCTTGAGGTGGGCGTTGAGCGAATCCGCGAGATTCCGGCCATCGGCGATGTCCGCGACCATCACGCGGGCGCCGGCTGTCGCCAGCGCTTCGGAATAGTGCCGGCCGATCCCGCGCGCACCGCCGGTCACGATCGCCACCCGCCCGCTCAACCTTGCCATCTGCATCTGCCCTTCGCTAAATGTCCGCCGCAATTCCCAGACACCGTAGCATGAGCTTGTGGCTTGATGACAAACCAGAGCGACGCGCTGGCGATCCGCGCCCTGATCGAGAATTGGGGGATCTATCGCGATGCGCGCGACTGGCCGCGCTTTCGCGCCCTCTGGCATCCGGACGGGATGATGATGGCGACCTGGTTCCAGGGCAACGCCGAACAGTTCATCAAGGTCAGCCAGCAGGGTTACGACAACGGCGCGCGGATCTGGCACGCTTTCGCCGGCCACAGCATCGACGTCAACGGCAAGCGCGCCATCGGCCAGTCGAAGATGACCATCACCCAGCGCGGCATGGTCGAGAACGTGCTGTGCGACGTGGTCTGCACCGGCCGTTTTTACACCTTCCTGGAAAAGCGCAAGGGCAAATGGGGTCTGGTGCTGCTGCAACCGATCTACGAGCGCGACCGTATCGACCCGGTCGACCCCTCGGCGAAGCTCAAGCTCGCCCCGAAACTGCTCGCCAGCTTCCCGGTCGGCTATCGCCACCTTGCTTATCTGCAGACGCGCGCCGGCTTCACGGTCAAGAAGGACATGCCGGGCCTCGGCGGCCCCGAACTTTCCGCGCTCTACCGCAAGGGCGAACGCTGGCTCGCCGGCAAGAAGCTCGGATAAAAATGCCCGGCGCGAGGCCGGGCATGTCACGATTGCGGTTACGGCGATGCGCTATTTCGCGGCGCCCTTCACCGACGGCAACGCCGCCGCTTCAGCGTATTTGGCATCTTCGGCCTTGAGATAAGCGACATACTCGGCCTGGGTCGAGCCGATCGGATCGATGCCCTGCTGGCGAAGTTTCGCCTGCACCTCGGGCTTTTGCAGCGCCGCGCGGATCGCCGCGTTCCACTTGTCGATGATCGGCTGCGGCGTGCCGGAGCGCAGCATCACGCCGTAGAAAGAGCGCGAGGTGAAATCCTTCATGCCGAGTTCCTGCAAGGTCGGGACGTTCGGCACTTCCGGCGAACGCTTCGACCCGGCGATCGCGAGGATGCGCAGCTTGTCCGACTTGAGACTCTCGTCGACATGGTCGGCGAACATGGCATCGACGTGCCCGCCTAGCAGATCGGTCATCGCAGGCGCGTTGCCCTTATAGGGAACGTGCACCATCTTCACGCCGAGCCGATGCAGGAACAGCTCGAAGCCCAGATGCGACGACGAGCCGGCGCCGAACGAGGCGAAGGTGGCATCGCCGTTCTTCGATTTCACCCAGGCGACGAATTCGGGAAACGTCTTCACCGGCAGTTTCGCGCTGACCACAAGCACGTGGTCCGACGAGGCGGCGAGCGACACCGGCACGAAGTCCTTCTGCGGATCGTAGGACAGGTTCGGCATCATCCGCGCCGAGATGATGAAGCTCGCGGTATTGACGTAGACCGTGTAGCCGTCGGCCGGCGCGTTCGCCACCGCGGCCGAAGCGATCGTGGTGCCGCCGCCCGTCTTGTTCTCCGGAACGATCGTCGCTTTCCAATCGGCCGCGACGGCATCGGCCAGCGTGCGGCCGGTGATGTCCGTGCCGCCGCCCGGCGCCAGCGGGATGACGAGCTTGATCGGCCGATCCGGATAAGTCTGCGCCGCGACCGACGTGGCCGCGACCGACAGCGCCATGGCGGCAAGACCCGCCGCCATTACCAGTGTCCGCTTGAACATGCCCGTCTCCCCCGTTGTCATACCGATCAGGCCTTCACGCGCTCGATGAACTTCGCGAAGCCCTCGAGTTGCGACGCGATTACCTTGCGGGTCGCCTCGTCCTTCAACTCCAGCGTCTCCGGGTCGAACTTGTTTTGCGCCAGGCCGACGAACACCTCCGGCGTGCCGAAAATGAAGCAGTTGAGATAGGTGAAGGTCATCCGCAGGTGATACTGCATACGCGCGCCGCCGATCGGCCCCTGGGTCGCGGATTGCAGCGCCACCGGCTTGCCGGCGAACGGCTGATCCTTCATCCGCGAAACCCAGTCGAGCGCATTCTTCAGCGTGCCGGGGATCGTCCAGTTGTATTCCGGCGTGACGATGATGATGCCGTCAGCCTGACGGATCGCATCGGCAAACGCCGTCACCGACGCCGGAAAA
Organism: Pseudomonadota bacterium; assembly: GCA_023386635.1. Classification (GTDB taxonomy): domain Bacteria; phylum Pseudomonadota; class Alphaproteobacteria; order Rhizobiales; family Xanthobacteraceae; genus Pseudolabrys. The sequence continues at coordinate 14,670 of JAEWJH010000119.1, read as the reverse complement.
CCGGTGCTGTTCTGGTCGTCGGCATCGTAGTGCGGAATCGCCGCGATCGACGGCGATTCCTTGAACGTCATGCCGGCCGGCGCGACCGACGGCAGCACGTTCATCAGTCCGCGATTGTACGACTTCTTCCGCAGGCTGCCGCAGATGGTGAGAATGTTGGTCATAAAAATTGCCCCTGTTGGGATCGATCAGACTCGCTCATCCTCGATCGGATTGCGCAGCACGCCGATGCCTTCGATCTCGATCTCGCAGACGTCGCCGGCCTTCATCCAGATCGGATCGGGTTTGCGCGCATGGCCGACGCCAGACGGCGTGCCGGTCAGGATCACGTCGCCCGGTTCGAGCGTGATGCCCTTGGTCGCATAGACCAGCGTTTCCGCCAGCGGGAACATCATGTTGTCGGTGTTGTCGTCCTGCAGGGTCTTGCCGTTGAGGCGCGTGCCGATCTTGAGGCCCTTGCCGCCCTTGGGCAGTTCGTCGGCGGTGATCATCCACGGACCGATGCTGCCCGATTTGTCGAAGTTCTTGCCGGCCGTCCATTGCGAGGTATGGCGCTGGAATTCACGGATCGAGCCTTCGTTCGACGCCGAATAGCCGACGATGCAATCGAGCGCGTTCTCCATGGTGAGATGGCGGGCGCGCTTGCCGACCACCGCTACCATTTCGGCTTCATAGTCGAACTGGATCGACGCCTGCGGGCGGATCAGCGCCGCTTCATGCGGCACGAATGACGACAGCACGCGCAGGAACAGCGACGGCCACTTCGGGATGTTGTCCTTGTAATTACCTTCCTTGACGTGATCCATGTAATTGAGACCGAGGCAGAGGATCTTGCCCGGACGCGCCACCGGCAGCGCATATTTCAGACCCTTGAGCGGGCGGCGCGCGCCGGCCGGCGCCTTCTTCGCCGCATCGGCGAGGGAGGACAGGCCGTCCTTCTGCAGCACCTCGGCGAGATCGCTCGGGATGCGGGAATCGACTTCCTGCAGGTCGATCACCTGATCGCCTTCGACGACGCCGAGACGCAGGCCCTTGTCCGATTGAAAACCGACGACTTTCATTGTTGTGATCCTATTTTCGTGACGTGAGTGTTTCGAGAAGATGTGTCGCGATGTCGTCGCGCCGCGCGATCCAGATGTCATCGCGCTCCTTGGCGAGGCGTGCGATGGTTTCAAACGCATAAGCCCCGCCGGCATGGCCGTAGCAGTGGCAATGCGCCGTGACATCGAGCACCATCGGCTCGTCGAGCGCGAGCGCGGCGCGCAGCGTATCGTCGAACAGTTCGACGAATTGCCGCGGCGAGCGGCCGTAGCGCATCGCGTGCGGCAGGTCGTTCACCTCCATGGTGAGCGGAATCGCCGCGAGCGAACCTTGATCGAAATCCTGAATGTACGGCCGGTCGTCGTCGAACACGTCGCCCTGCCATTGGTAACCGGCCTCCAGCAGAAGCCGCGCGCCGTCCGCGTGCGGCGTGCCGCGCGGACTGATCCAGCCGCGGACCGGACGGCCGGAGGCACTGGCAAGCGCGTCGGTGGTCTTCCGGATATCGAGCCGCACGTCCTCGACGCCGAGCCGCGCCGGGATCACGTCCTGCGCCCAGGCATGGGCGACGATCTCGTGCCCCTCTTCGGCGATGCGGCGCACCGTCGCCGGCGCGCTCTCGGCGAACGCGCCGCTGGTCATCACGCTGGCGCGCACTGCCTGCCGTTCGAGGATCCGCAATAAACGATCGATACCGCGCACCGACCCGAACGCGCCCCACGACAGAGCATTGGTGTCGAAAGTCCCGGCCGGCAATGGATTGCCCATCGGCCCAAGCGGCGGCGCCTTGCCGTCCGACCAGCGCTCAAAGGCCAGATTGAATACGACGGCGACCTTGCGCCCGCCCGGCCAAGCGAATTGGTGACCCGGCCTGCGGACATGCGCGCCGGTCGACACGACGTCTTGTTCTGACATTGATCCTCACCTGCCCGGATGGGGCGCGGGACGTTATAAACGCCCCTGCTGGCGAGGCAACGGTCAGACGTGCATGATCAAGCGTCCTGGCGCAGTGCCGGTATGCGGCGAAACGCCTGAATCGAGAACAGGCCGGCCGCGTCGGTAAACGCCGCCACGGGCGCCCATCCGGTGCCGCGCGCCAGCGCCCCGAAAGAGGCGACGCTGTATTTGTAGCTGTTCTCCGTGTGGATGGTCTCCCCGGCCCGGAATTCCATCACTTCGCCCGCGATCCGAACTTTCTGCCGGGCCAGACTCGCCAGATGCATCTCGATGCGGCTGCGCTCGCGATTGAACACCGCATGGTGCTCGAACTGATCGAGTTGGAAATTGGCGCCGAGCTCGCGATTCATCCGCTTCAGCAGGTTGAGGTTAAACGCCGCGGTGACGCCCTGACGATCATTATAGGCCGCCGTGAGCGTGGCCGCGTCTTTCACCAGATCGACGCCGACGATCATCACCGCATTCGAGCCGAGCTGCTGCGCGGCGTGGCGCAGGAAGGTCGCCGCTTCATGCGGCTCGAAATTGCCGATGGTCGAACCGGGGAAGAACCCGACCCGCGCCGGAGCTTCGGCTGCTTCCCGCGGCAAATCGAAGGGCTTGGTGAAATCCGCCACCACCGGGAGCACCTTCAGGCCGGGCACATCACGGCGCAATGCCACCGCCTCCTGCTCCAGCATCTCCGGCGAGATGTCGACCGGCACGTAGCAGGCGAGCGGCGGGGCCGATGCCAGCAAGACGCGCGCCTTGCGGCTCGAACCGCTGCCGAATTCCACCAGCGCCGATCCGGCCGGAATCAGCGCCGCCAGATCCTTGGCATGGAGCCGCAGCGCCTCCATTTCGGCGCGCGTCGGATAGTATTCCGGCGTCTGCGTGATTTTCTCGAACAGTTGCGAGCCTTCGGCGTCATAGAAATATTTCGGCGACATGCGCTTCGGCGACGCGCTCAGCCCGCCTATCGCGTCAGCCGCAAACTCCACCGAATCGACGGTGGAGAGTTCTTTCTTTCGTGCGACAGCAACCATGAGACCCTCGCTTACGGAAAATCGATGAGCCGCAGACCGCTGAATTGCCAGCGCGCATGTGGCGGGAAGAAATTGCGATAGCTCGCGCGTTCATGACCGCGTGGCGTCGCCAATGACGCACCCCGCAGCACCATCTGGTTGATCATGAACTTGCCGTTGTATTCGCCGAGCGCGCCGTCCGCCGCGCGATAGCCCGGATAAGGCAGATACGCACTGCGGGTCCATTGCCACACAATACCGAAAGCATCGGCCAGCAATCCTTGCCGCGCCGCCGCCTCCCATTCGAATTCGCTCGGCAGATGCTTGCCGGCCCAGCGCGCGAACGCATCGGCCTCGTAATAGCTGACGTGACACACCGGCGCGTCGGGATCGACCGCGCGCAAACCGCCGAGCATCATCGACATCCAGGTGCCGTCCTGCATGCGCCAGTAGCCCGGCGCCTGCCAATCCTCCGTCTCGCGCATCGCCCAGCCGTCGGAGAGCCACAGCGCCGGCGTGCGATAACCGCCGTCCTGCATGAAGTCGAGCCATTGCGCATTGGTGGTCAGTTCGCGGTCGATGCGCGCGGGCTGCAACAGCACATCATGACGCGGATGCTCGTTGTCGAAAGAATAACCGCGCCCGTCATGCCCCACCGTCTGGAGGCCGGACGGGAGGTCGACGCTGGCACCATCGTTTCGCGCGGCGCGGGGCCATTCCCAGTCCTTGTCATAAACCGGGCTCACCGGGTTCTGCGCAAACGCATGCAGGATATCGGTGAGCAGCAATTCCTGATGCTGCTGCTCGTGATTGAGCCCGATCTCGAGTACGCGCGTGAACTCTGCGAAGGCGCGTTCCGGCAGCGTGCCGATCAGTGTTTCAACGGCAGCATCCACATGCGCGCGATAGTCGGCGACGCGGCCCGCATCCGGCCGCGTGATCAGCCCGCGCTGCGGCCGCGCATGGCGCGGACCGGCGGCGACATAATAGGAGTTGAACAGGTACGCGAAGTCATCGTCGAACGACGTGTAATCCGGTACATGCGGCTTCAGCAGGAACTGCTCGAAGAACCATGTGGTGTGAGCGCGATGCCATTTTGTGGGGCTGGCATCCGGCATCGATTGCACGATCTGGTCTTCGGGCGAGAGCCGCGCCGCGCGCCGCTCCGTTTCCGCCCTGACCGCGCGAAATGAATTCAGCCAAAAGGCCCTATCGATGCCAGCGCGAGCTGCTAGCTGTTCTGCCATTCAACCTGCACGCATACGTGGCCAAAGAGAAGGATAACTCTCCCCCGCCAATCCCCGGAAAGCGGGAATTGTTCCATATTTTTGCGGCGCATGTCGGATTTTTTCCGCCCACCGCATCGTGGGCGCTGGCCGCTTAGTTCTTGAGCCGATACCCGGTGCGGAAAATCCACCAGATCACGACAAGGCAGACCACCAGGAAAGCGCCGGTCGCCACGATGCTGATGCCGATCGGCACGTCGGAGATGCCGTAGAAGCTCCAGCGGAAACCGCTGACCAGATAGACGACGGGATTGAACAGCGAGATCGTCTGCCACACCGGCGGCAGCACATTGATCGAGTAGAAGCTGCCGCCGAGGAATGTCAGCGGCGTGATGATCAGCAGCGGGATGATCTGCAGTTTCTCGAAACCGTCGGCCCAGATGCCGATGATGAAGCCGAGCAGACTGAACGTCACCGCGGTCAGAATCAGGAACGTCACCATCCATACCGGATGCTGGATTTCCAGCGGCACGAAGAAACCGGCGGTCGCGAGGATGATCACGCCGAGGATGATCGACTTAGTCGCCGCCGCCCCCACATAGCCGAGCACGATCTCGAAGAACGAAATCGGCGCCGACAGCAGTTCGTAGATCGTGCCGACGAAACGCGGGAAATAGATGCCGAACGAGGCGTTCATCACGCTCTGGGTCAAAAGCGTCAGCATGATCAGGCCCGGCACGATGAATGCGCCGTAGCTCACACCGTCGATCTCGGTGATGCGCGAGCCGATCGCCGAACCGAACACGACGAAATACAGCGACGTGGAGATGACCGGCGACACAATGCTCTGCATCAGCGTGCGGGCCGTGCGCGCCATTTCGAACCGGTAGATCGCTTTGACAGCGCGCAAATTCATTGGCCGTGCACCAGATCGACGAAAATATCTTCGAGCGAGCTTTGTGTCGTCGACAGATCCTTGAAGGCGATGCCGCTCTCGGCCAGACCGTCGATCAGCCGCGTGATGCCGGTGCGGTCGGCCTTGGAATCGTAACTGTAGGTGAGATGCAGCCGATCCTCCGCCAGCGCGAGGTTATACGCCGCAAGCGCCGGCGGCACCGCATCGAGCGGCTCGCGCAGATGCAGGGTGAGCTGCTTCTTGCCGAGCTTGCGCATCAACTCGGATTTCTCCTCGACCAGGATGATCTCGCCCTTGGACATGACGCCGACCCGATCGGCCATTTCCTCGGCTTCTTCGATGTAATGCGTCGTGAGAATGATGGTGACGCCGGACTGTCGCAGTGTGCGGACGATCGCCCACATGTCCTTGCGCAGTTCGACGTCGACGCCGGCGGTCGGCTCGTCGAGGAACAGGATGCGCGGCTCATGCGCCAGCGCCTTGGCGATCAGCACGCGGCGCTTCATGCCGCCGGAGAGCGTCATGATCTTGTTGTCTTTCTTGTCCCACAGCGACAGGTCGCGCAGCACCTTCTCGACATAGGCCGGATTGGCCGGCTTGTTGAACAGGCCGCGGCTGAAACTCACCGTCGCCCAGACCGTCTCGAAAGAGTCGGTGGTCAGTTCCTGCGGCACGAGACCAATCAGCGACCGGGTGATCCTATAGTCGCGGCCGATATCATGGCCTTCCACCAGCACCGTGCCGGTCGAAGGCCGCACGATCCCGCAAATAATGCTGATCAGCGTGGTCTTGCCGGCGCCGTTCGGCCCGAGCAGCGCAAAGATCTCGCCGCGACGGATGTCGAGGTCGACCTTCTTCAAAGCCTGAAAACCCGTGGCATAGGTTTTGGTCAGGCCGGAAACGGTGATGGCGGAGGCTGCGGGGGGCTGTGTCATGCGTGGTTCGCGGCAACTTAATCACGCGTGGCGAAATGGAAAGGGTCAAATCCCCTCCATCATCCATCAATTTTCGTGAACAATCGACGATCAGGCGAGAAAATCGGGACCGGCGCGCCGTTTCAACTCGCGCCCCGCCTCGTCGCCGATGCGGGCGGCGTCCGCCCGCGCGCCGGTGACGAACACATCGTGTGCGGCGCTGCCGTCCGGCCGCGCGATCAAGCCGCGAAGTTCGATCGCCGCCGCCGTCACCGACGCATGCGCCGCGATCGGCGTCTTGCAGGTGCCGTCGAGCACATCGAGCAGGGCGCGTTCGGCCGCGAGCGCCACCGAGGTGTCGGCATCGTCGATCGCGGCGACCATGGCGTTGACGCGGGCATCGCTGGCGCGGGTCTCGATGGCGATGGCGCCCTGCCCCGCCGCCGGCAGAAACTCCTCGATGCCCATGATGCGGGTGATGTGCCGCGTCAGCTCAAGCCGTTTCAGTCCAGCGAGCGCGAGGATCGTTGCGTCAGCCACGCCCTCCTGCAGCTTGCGCAGGCGCGTGTCGACATTGCCGCGCAGCGGCACGATCGCGAGATCGGGCCGCATCCGCTTGATCAGAGCCTGACGGCGTGGCGACGTGGTGCCTACGCGCCCACCAGCCGGCAATGTCGCGAGACTGTCGGCGTGAGCGCTGATGAACACGTCACGCACGTCCTCGCGCGGCAGGCACGCGGTGAGCACCAGTCCATCGGGTAGCCAGGTCGGCACGTCTTTCGCGGAATGCACCGCGAGATCGATCGTGCCGGCGAGCAGCGCTTCCTCGATCTCCTTGGTGAACAGCCCCTTGCCGCCGATCTCCGCGAGCGGCCGGTCCTGCACCGCGTCGCCGGTGGTGCGGATGATGCGGATCGCGATGGCATCAGGAGACAGCCCGTGCGCCTGCGCCAGCCGGTCGCGCACGGCGTGCGCCTGATAAAGCGCGAGCGCGCTGCCGCGGGTGCCGATGGTCAGAACCGGGGATGATTGCAACATTGGGAGAGACCACATCTCTTCGCTCTCCCCGAGCGGGAAGAGAGTGGTAGCGGGGAGTGGACTTGAACCACCGACCTCCGGATTATGATTCCGCTGCTCTAACCAACTGAGCTACCCCGCCACGGGATTCTGCCGGCCCGAAAGCGGCAGAACGCGCGGGATATAGGAACCGCAGCCAAAACCTGTCAAGCGATGGTTTGCGGTTCCCCTGCCTTCACGGCTCGCGCAGGCTCATTTCGGCCGGACCGTCGGGTCGCCGCCGGGCGAGCCGGGCGGCGGGATCACGGGCGTTCTGCCGGTTTCCGGCGCCGGCATCTTGATCTCCGGATCGACCCCGTTCGGCGGGCAAATGACGCCGTCGCTTTGCGCGAGCTTGTCGCTCAGCGCCTTGTCTTGTGCATTCTGCTGCCCGGTCGTCTCGGACCTCGGCGCGCAGGCCTTCGGATCGCGGTGCTCCGCCGACGGCGCCTTCTCGGCCGGGACCTCCGGCGGCGCCTTGGGCGACCCTGTCTGCGCCACTGCCGGCATGATCAGGAGCACGCTCGCTGCCAGCGCGACGCCAGCGACGACGCCGCGTCGAATGCCGCTCCGCATCATGATGCTCATGTCCGCCTCCATCCGCGTCCCGATGAACGCCTGAATGGAAGAAACGGCCGCGGACGGATTCCGGTTCCGCCGCTGCGTCGGCGCGCCACAGACGGTTGCCGTCAGCCGGCGCTTTTGGCGAAGCGGATCAGGGAGAAATGCCCAAGCGGGGTGACGGGCCGGCTCTCGACAATGGTCACGCCGCCGTGGCTGTCGGCCCAGCGCGACAACCGCCCGAACCGGAATTCCGGCCGCCAGCCGAGCCGGCGCGCGATCGGTGCGAAGCATTTCTCGAACAGCGCACGAGGGCCCTGCTCGGCGCCGATGTGATTGACCAGAACGATCTCGCCGCCCGGACGCAGCACCCGCGCGAATTCGTTAAGCGTACCTTCGGGATCGGGAACGGCGGTGATGACGTATTGCGCCACCACCACGTCGAACGCGGCATCGGGCAAAGCGAGATGCGCGGCATCCATCACCGCGAGCGCCTCGACATTGGTGAGGTTCTGCTCGCGCACGCGCTCCTGCGCCTTGCGCAGCATCGGCGCGGAGATGTCGATCCCGACCAGCCGGTTACTGCGGGAATAATCCGGCAGCGAAATGCCGGTACCGACGCCGACCTCGAGAATGCGACCGCCGATGCGCTCCGCCGCTTCGATGGAGGCGCGGCGGCCGCGGTCGAACACCTTGCCGAAGACAAGGTCGTAGACCGGCGCCCAGCGCGCATAAGCCTTTTCGATGGTGGAGCGGCTCAGATCGGTCGCTGTCACGATCTACCCGCGCGACATCGCGGGGATGGTCGCTTCAGCGCGCGGGCCGGTGGTTTGCACCGCCGCGACCGCGCTTCTGATGAACCCGCCCCCGAGAACCCGCGCCTGTCCGTCTGGCGCGTCGTAAAACACACAAGCCTGTCCCGGCGAAACACCGTCCTCACCGTCGACCAGCTCGACCTCGATCGCATCGCCGACGCGGCGCAGCCAGGCCGGCTGAGGCGCGCGGGTCGAGCGCACCTTCACGAACACATCGCGCCGCCCGTGATCGAACGCATGATCGATCGCCGCGTCGCCGATCCAGTTCACATCGCGCAGCAGCATTCGGCGCGTGCGCAAAGCGTCGCGCGGGCCGACCACGACACGCCGCTGCGTCGCATCGAGTGCGACCACATAGAGCGGCATGCCCGCGGCGATGCCGAGACCTTTGCGCTGGCCGATCGTGAAATGGATGATGCCGTTGTGATGGCCGAGTACCGTACCGGCCATATCGACGATGTCGCCGGGCTCGGCGGCGCCTGGCTTGAGCCGCTCGATCACATCCGTGTAGCGGCCGGAGGGGACAAAGCAGATATCCTGACTGTCGTGCTTCTCGGCCACCGACAGACCGAACCGCCGCGCCAGATCGCGCGTCTGCGGCTTCGTCATGTCGCCGAGCGGAAACCGTACGAAGTCCAGTTGCTCGCGGGTGGTCGCGAACAGGAAATAGCTCTGGTCGCGATCCTCGTCGCGCGCGCGGAAGAGACCACGGCTGCCGTCCGGCAACCGGCGCGACGCCACATAGTGGCCGGTCGCCATCGCCTGGGCGCCGAGATCGCGCGCGGTCGCGAGCAGATCGTGAAATTTGACCGACTGGTTGCAGGAGATGCACGGCACCGGCGTTTCGCCGGCGACATAGCTGTCGGCAAAGGCATCGATCACCGCTTCCTTGAAGCGGCTCTCGTAGTCGAGGACATAATGCGGGATGCCGATCCGCGCCGCGACCTCGCGCGCATCATGGATATCCTGCCCGGCGCAGCAGGCGCCCTTGCGATGCACCGCCGCACCGTGGTCGTAGAGCTGGAGCGTGACGCCGATGACGTCATAGCCCTCTTCCTTCAACAGCGCAGCCGTCACGGAACTGTCGACGCCGCCGGACATGGCGACCACGACGCGCGTGTCCTGCGGACGACCGGGGCAATCGAGGGAGTTGAGCATGGGTCCTATCTATAGCGCTCCGGCGCATGTGCAAAGGCAAACGCGGCCATCGCAGCCATTCCGGCAGGCGGCCGAGACGTTTTGACCATGGCCAACGGCAAGAATTGCCGCCTTGACCCTCCGCAAACCCAGAGGCCTCCGGGGTCGCAAAATAAGCCATTGAAAAATATGGATAATTTTTGAAAGCGATTGGCCCGGCCCTTGCTACGGGATCGCTGAACCATCACGCCCAGAGGTTGCCGTGCCCGCCGTTGCGTCCGAGACTAAAGTCGCCCCCTTTTCGTCCACACCAACCGCCCGGACCTCCGGCCGCGGCTCCGACGGCGGAGACATGTTCTCCGCGCTGGTCGACGACTCCGCGCCCCCGAAGGAGCGAAGCGTACCGTCCCGTTCCGCCGATTCCCGGACCGACGCGCCAACGCGCGACCGGAAGACCAACCAAGCCGACGACAAGCCCGCGGCGGCGGAACAGGCTGGCGACACCCCGGTCAAGGCCAAATCGAACGACACGTCGGCTGCCAGCTCGGATACCAAGGTCGACGCCAAAGGCGATGGCAAAACCGATGCCAAGACGGTGATCGACGGCGCCGCCGAGCAGGCGGCCGCCGATGCGGCCACGACCGCTGGCGGCACCGCCACGGACGTTCAGTCCGATCCCGCTGCGACCGTGATTCCTGTCATTGCCGCCGTGATTCCCACGGCACCGACCGGCATCGCGCTTGCCGGCGATGCGACCGCCGCCGCGGATACTGTGCTCGCAGCAAACCCGGCAATCGGCGAGATCGCCGCCCCGACCCTGAAGCCGCAACAGGCAGCCGGCGATGCTGCTCAAGCGCAGCAGACCGCACCTGCCGTCGACCCGTCGACACCGGATACGGATGGCGATGCGGACGCCAGCACGCCCGCTGCAATTCCGGCCGCCGCTCACGCCAAGCCCGGCGATGCCGCCGAGGCAAAGCCCGCCGCGCTTGCCGCCACGCCCGACGACCATCCTGCTGCTGCGCGTCATGTCGCCGATGCGGCGGCGAATGATGCGGCAGCTCTCAAGACAGATCCGACGCAGACGCCGCAGACGCTTCACACCGCGCAACCGGCGAACGGCACGGCACCGGCCGCCCCAGCGCATACCGCGAGCACGGCGACCGCCTCGCAGCCGATCCCGCTCCATGCGGTCGCCGTAGAAATCGCCGCGCGCGCAGGCACCGGCAAGAACCGCTTTGAAATCCGTCTCGACCCGCCCGAACTCGGCAAGATCGATGTGCGGCTCGATATCGACAAGCACGGCCAGGTGACGTCGCGTCTCATCGTCGAGAAAGCCGAAACGCTCGACCTGCTGCGCCGCGATGCGCCGCAACTCGAACGCGCGCTGCAGGATGCAGGCCTCAAGACCTCCGGCAACGGACTGCAATTCTCATTGCAGCAGCAGATGTCGCAGCAACGCGACGACCAGCCGTCCGGGCACGTCGCGACGGCGCAGATGCTGGTCGCCGACGAAACGGCCGCGACCGACATCGCGGCCCGCAGCTATTCAAGCCTCGCCGCCGCCCGCGGCGGCATCGACATCAGGGTTTAAGGGGATTCCGCCATGGCCGTCACCGCCACGCCCGTCACCAACACCACACCCGTCGCCACTTCCGGCACCAGCGGCACCGGTGTCAACCAGACCACCATCGCCAACAACTTTCAGACGTTCCTGCAATTGCTGACGACGCAGTTGCAGAACCAGAACCCGCTCGACCCGCTCGACACCAATCAGTTCACGCAGCAGCTTGTGCAGTTCGCGCAGGTCGAGCAGCAGATGAAGCAGAACGATCAGCTCTCGACGCTGATCTCGATCGAGAAGAGCGCGCAGGCGACGACCGCGCTCGCCTATGTCGGCCAGTCCGTCGCTGTCGACGGATCGACCGCGACGCTCGCCGACAAGCAGGCGTCGTGGGCGCTGACCTCGGCAAAGCCAAGTTCGGCCACCGTTACCATCAAGGATTCAACCGGCCAGACTGCCTATACCGGCACATTCTCGCTCAACACCGGACGCCAGGATTTCGTGTGGGACGGCGTCGGCAGCAATGGCGCGCAGTGGCCGGATGGCCAATACACGCTGACCGTCACGGCGAAGGACGCAAATTCACAGCCGGTGACCGTATCGACAGAAGTGCAAGGCGTCGTCGATTCCGTCGATCTCACGCAAGATCCCGCACAGCTCTCGATCGGCGGCCAGAACTATACGATGGACAAGATCAAGCGGCTGGTGCGCGGATAATCCAATAAAACCGCACCTTTTTTCCGAAAACGCACACGCCGCGGCGGCCCATCCGTCAACAAAAGGTTAGCAAAATCAGCGGCAATCTTTTCCTTGTTGCACGCTACGCTTAGGCAAATTTTAAGCCGCAACCAGTAGGTTTTGCGTGTTTCGTTCAGTCGAGTGTGTGAGTGTAACAATGACCGAGCCCCACCGCCCGAGGGTCAAGTATGTCATCGGACCCGACGGAAGTCCGTTGACCATCGCCGATCTTCCGGCGCCCGGCACCAAGCGCTGGGTGATCCGTCGCAAGGCGGAGGTTGTGGCCGCTGTTCGCGGCGGGCTCCTCTCGCTGGAAGAAGCCTGCGGCCGCTATACGCTGACGGTCGAGGAATTCCTGTCGTGGCAATATTCGATCGACCAGCATGGCCTCGCCGGCCTGCGCACGACCCGTATTCAGCAATATCGCGCCTGATCCGACGCACCATCTATTTTCACAAACGCCGGGCCTCAGCCCGGCGTTTTTGTTTTCGCATCGTCGTTCCAATTCCTAACAAATTATTTGCGTCGGGAACGATCGCGTCGACTGGGACGTTTTCCCTCCATGCAGCGCCCGTGGAAGATGCGGTGCAGCATTTTTTAATGCCGCGCCCGCACCTGCGGGTGTGATCGTGTTTCAAACCGGAGGACTCCCATGACATTTAAGCATGCTCGTACGCTTCTCATCGCCACCGCTCTCGCCACCGGCGCGGTTTCCTATGCCGCAGCCCAGGGCTCGCCCTCGCCCGCCAATCAGTCCGGCGGCGGAATCAGCGCCACGACCCCCTCGCCGACCGATCCGGGTACGGCCGGTCAGACCGGCAACACCAAGGGTACGCCGGCCATGGGCTCGAAGCAGATGCAGAAAACGCCGGCGACGACCGGCTCTGGCATGACCAAGTCGCCGACCTCCCGCGACTCGAAGATGGAGTCGATGGAAAAGACCAAGTCGCCCGCGAGCCAGTCGAACGGCATCAAGAAAGAGAAGTAAACACCAGGGCCGTTCCACGCTCATGAGCGTGGAGTGAGGTCTTGGTCCCGGCACCCGGCGGACGTTTCCGCCGGGTGTTGCGTTTTGAGAGCCGCGATCTGTTAACGGCGTTAACCAGTCGCTAACCATAAGCTGGGCAAAATTTGCCGATCGGGCGCATCCGCGCCCCGATTCCTTGCGGGATCCGATCGGTGCAAGCCTTCTTCGATTTCCTTAAATCTCTCGGCGCGGCGCGGATGGCGGCCATGGCCGCCGTAACCGCGATGATGATCGGCTTTTTCGGCTTCGTGATCATGCGCGTCACCGCGCCGCAGATGGTGCCGCTGTTCACCGACCTGACGGTCGAGGACTCGTCCGCCATCATCAAGGACCTCGAACGGCAGGCCATCGCCTACGAGATCAAGAACGACGGCGCCATCATCATGGTGCCGAAGGACCGGGTCGGCCGTCTGCGCATGAAGCTCGCGGAAGCCGGTCTGCCGAAAGGCGGCGGCGTCGGCTACGAAATCTTCGACAAGTCGGACGCGCTCGGCACCACCAGCTTCGTCCAGAATATCAATCATTTGCGCGCCCTCGAAGGCGAACTGGCGCGCACCATCCGCTCGATCGACCGGGTGCAGGCCGCGCGCGTGCATCTGGTGATGCCGGAGCGGCCGCTGTTCTCCCGCGACAAGGCCGAGCCGTCCGCCTCAATCGTGATCACCAGCCGCGGCAAGCTCGATGCCTCCCAGGTTCGCGCCATCCGCCATCTCATCGCCTCGGCGGTGAACGGGCTCAAGCCCGAGCGCATCTCCATCGTCGATGAGGCCGGCCGCCTGCTCGCCGATGGCTCGATGGAGGACGGCGGCATGGGCGCCGCCGCCGACGAGCGCAAGATCAACTATGAGCGCCGGTTGCGCGAGCAGGTCGACCAGATCGTCACCTCGGTGGTCGGCCCAGGCCGCGCCCGCGTCCAGCTCAATGCCGAATTCGATTTCAACCGCATCACCCAGACCTCGGACCGCTACGATCCCGAAGGGCGGGTGGTGCGTTCAAGCCAGACCCGCGAGGAACAATCGCAATCCGCGGACAAGGAAGGCCAGGTCTCGGTCGGCAACGAGCTGCCGAACGGTCAGAAGCCGGACAACGCAGCAGCGCGCGGCGACCAGGCGAAGAAGACCGAGGAAATCGTCAACTACGAAATCTCGCGTACCACGAAGACCGAAGTGACCGAGGCCGGCCGCATCAACCGCATCTCGGCCGCGGTGCTGGTCGACGGCACCTATACCAAGAACGACAAGGGCGAGGTCGTCTATCAGCCGCGCACCAAGGAAGAGATCGACCGGATCGCCGCGCTGGTTCGATCTGCGATCGGCTTCGATCAAAAGCGCGGCGATCAGGTGGAAGTCGTCAACCTGCGCTTTGCCGAGCAGCCGGCGATTCCCGGCGCGGGCGAGAGCTCCGGCGTCATGTCGCTGCTGCAGTTCACCAAGGACGACATCATGCGGGCCATCGAAATGGGCGTGATGATGCTGCTCGGCCTCGTGGTGATGTTCATGGTGGTGCGCCCGTTGATGCGCAAAGCCTTCGGCACCGACGTCAAGGCTCTGCCGGCGCCCGGCCAGGCCGCAGCGCCCGGTACGCTGATGCTGGCCGGCGCCGCGGGCGATGCCGGCGTCGCAGCGGGTAGCGGTTCCAGCGGCGGCATTTCCAGCAGCGGCGGACCGAACGTTGCCATCGGCGGCGGCGAAGAATCCGTCGCGATCTCGAACCGTAC
>JAEWJH010000113.1 GCA_023386635.1 Pseudomonadota bacterium | reverse complement strand
TGCACTTGCCGACACGCCCGGTGCAGCGTGGGCGATCGCGCGCTATGGCAAGGCCGATATCGTTTCCGCGGGTCGGGCATCAGAAGCCATTGCCAGTCTTCCGGTCGCGGCATTGCGTTTGCCCGATGACGTTATCCAATCGCTCCATGAGGTCGGCATAGAACGTGTGGCACATCTCGCCAGCAAGCCGCGCGCGAGCCTGCGGCTGCGCTTTGGTGGCGACGTACTGCTGCGTCTCGATCAAGCGCTCGGCTCGGTACAGGAAGCGCTGCCCTCGCTCATCCCTCCGGAAGTGCCGCGAAGTGAACTGCGGTTCGCGGAACCGCTTGGCGATCCTGAGGACCTCAAACGGGTCATCGCAAAGCTTTGCGAGGCATTGTGCGAGGAACTGGCCAAGCGCGGTATCGGTGCGCGTCGCCTCGATCTCGTATTTATTCGCGTCGATAACATCGCGCAGGCCGCGCGCGTTGGCTTGGCCCGTCCACACCGCGAGCCCAAGCATCTGGCAAAGCTGCTGGCTGAACGGCTGGTCGTGGTCGACCCCGGTTTCGGGATTGAGACGGCTTCGCTCACCGCCACATGGGTGGAAGCCCTCACGGAGCGCCAGACCATCGGACGTCATGTCGGCGAAGCAGGCGCCGACGTCGACGTAAGCCGGTTGGTTGATACGCTCGGCGTGCGCCTTGGCGAGAGCAAGGTTTTTCGGCTCGCCCCAGTTGAAAGCGCCCTGCCCGAACGTGCCGTTCGCCGCGTTCAAGCGATGATACCGGGCAACCGATCAGACTGGCCGAAGAACCTGCCGCGACCCGCCCGGCTGTTCACACCCGAGAGGATCGAGGCCGTCGCACAACTGCCGGACCATCCGCCGAGGCTCTTCATTTGGCGTAACCGACGGCACCATGTCGCAAAAGCTGACGGGCCGGAACGCATCCACGGCGAATGGTGGCTTAGCGAACAGGAAACACAACTTGTTCGCGACTATTACCGCGTCGAGACCTCGGATGGCTCGCGCTATTGGCTGTTCCGCCAAGGAGCAATTGAAGAAGGCGGCGGCTGGTGGCTGCACGGCGTGGCCGACGCATGAACTATGCGGATTTACAGGTCACCACGCATTTCTCGTTCCTGCGCGGTGTCTCGTCTGCTGAGGAATTGTTTTCGGCAGCGGCGCTGCTCGGCATCAAGGCGTTGGGCGTCGTGGACCGCAACTCGCTCGCCGGCATGGTCCGTGCGCACGAGGCTGCGAAGGCGACCGGCGTCCGGCTAATTGTGGGATGCCGCCTCGATCTGCAATGCGGCACGTCCTTGCTCGTCTATCCGACAGACCGCGCCGCTTATGGCCGTCTGTGCCGCCTGCTGTCAGTCGGCAAAGCGCGTGCTGGCAAGGGCCAGTGCCATATCGATTGGCCGGATGTTGAGGAATGGAATGAGGGGCTGCTCGCAATTCTCCTGCCCGACGACGTTACGGGGGATCTCGTAGATGAATTGGCGAAGCTCTCCCGCATCTTCGGCAAGCGCAGCTATTGCGCACTAACCCGGCGCTTCCTGCCCAACGAAGCCGCGCGGCTTGAGCGGATTGCCAATGCTGCTGCGACCGCCCACGTCGCAACGGTCGCGACCAACGATGTTCTCTATCACTGCCCGTCGCGCCGTATGCTTCAGGACGTGGTGACCTGTATCCGGCTAAGCACGACGATCGACAATGCCGGGTTCCTGAAAGAGCGGCATGCCGACCGCTTCCTCAAAGACCCCGGCGAGATGCTTCGCCTATTCCCCCGATATGAGGATGCCGTTCAGCGCACCTGGGAGATTGCAGAACGCTGCCGCTTTTCCCTCGATCAGCTCACATACACCTATCCGACGGAAGAGTTGGAGGACGGCCTGACCGCTCAAGAGCGGCTCGAAAAGCTCACATGGGAAGGATCGACACGCCGATTTCCTGACGGCCTGCCCGATAACGTCGCCACGCAAATCCGCCATGAGTTGAATCTGATCGAGCGCATGGACTATGCGCCTTACTTCCTCACCGTCGAATCCATTGTCCGTTTCGCGCGCTCGAAGAGCATCCTCTGCCAAGGGCGCGGATCGGCGGCGAACTCATCGGTTTGCTATGTGCTCGGCATCACGTCGATCGACCCTGTTCGACAGAACTTATTGTTCGAGCGTTTCGTCAGCGAGGAACGGCGCGAGCCGCCGGATATCGATGTCGACTTCGAGCATGAGCGGCGCGAAGAAGTCATCCAATGGATTTACGAGACCTATGGGCGCACCCGCTCGGCCCTGACGGCCGTTGTTCATCGCTACCGCTCGCGCGGTGCGGTGCGCGAAGTCGGAAAGGCGCTTGGGCTTCCCGAGGACGTAACCGCTTCTCTGGCCTCGATGATCTGGGGCTTCAGCAAAGAAGGCGTCGCCGAGCGCGAAGCCAAGGAGCTGAACCTCAACCTTGAGGATCGTCGGTTACAACTCACGCTGGCGCTTGCCAAGCAATTGATCGGGACGCCGCGGCATCTTTCGCAGCACCCCGGCGGCTTCGTGCTGACCTTGGACCGTCTCGATGAATTGGTGCCGGTCGAGCCAGCCGCGATGGAAAACCGCCAGGTTATCGAATGGGACAAGGATGATATCGATGCGCTGAAGTTCATGAAGGTCGATGTTTTAGGCCTTGGCATGCTGGGCTGCATGCGTCGCTCATTTGACCTTTTGAAGACGGCGAAGGATGAAACGCTCGATCTGGCCACGATCCCGGCGGAGGATCCTGCCACCTACGCGATGATCCGCAAAGCGGACACGATGGGTACGTTCCAGATCGAATCGCGCGCGCAGATGTCAATGCTGCCGCGACTCAAACCGAAGACCTTCTATGACCTGGTAATCGAGGTCGCGATCGTGCGCCCCGGCCCGATCCAAGGCGACATGGTGCATCCCTATATTAGGCGCCGCGAGGGTCGCGAGCCCGTCGAATTCCCGACGCCTGCACTCGAAAAGGTCCTTGGTAAGACCCTCGGCGTGCCGCTGTTTCAGGAGCAAGCGATGCAGGTCGCGATGGTGGCAGCGGGGTTTTCAGCGACCGAAGCCGATCAGCTTCGTCGCGCCATGGCGACATTCAAGTTCACGGGCGGCATCCATAAGTTCCAAGAAAAGCTCATCACCGGGATGCTGGACAACGGTTACAACCGCAAGTTCGCTGAACGGACCTTCAAGCAGCTCGAAGGTTTCGGGAGTTATGGTTTTCCGGAATCACACGCCGCGAGCTTCGCCTTGATCGCTTACGCGTCGAGCTGGATGAAGTGCCATCATCCGGATGTGTTTCTGGTCGCGATCTTGAACGCACAGCCCATGGGTTTCTACGCACCCGCCCAACTCGTGCGGGATGCGCGGGATCACGGCGTTGAAGTTCGCCCTGTCGACATCAATCTCTCCGCTTGGGATTGCACGCTTGAGCCGAGAGGTGACAATCGATGCGCCGTTCGTCTTGGCTTCTGCATGGTCCGCAGCCTGAACAAGAGGGACGCCGAGCAACTAGTAGACCGGCGAACCTTCGGACGGATCGCCCGCGAACGCAAAACACAACACTTCATCAGTGTCGAAGACGTTTGGCGGCGCGCGTCGGTACCGATTGCCACCCTACGCCATATAGCGGCCGCGGATGGCTTTGCGGGAATCGGCCTTTCCAGACGAGAAGCAAGCTGGGCCCTCAAAGGTCTGCGCGACGAGGCCCTGCCGCTCTTTGCCGCTGCGGATGATCGTGAGAGCTTGCTACGGCCCGAAGCTCAGGAGCCGCCGGTCACACTCGCGCCGATGACGATGGGCCGCGAAGTGACCCAAGATTATCAAACCACCGGCTTGAGTCTCCGCGCTCACCCCGTCGGATTCCTTCGCGAGCGCTTGCAAGCTAATGGCTACATGCCCTGCGCCGCCCTTAAGACCGCACGCAACGGTTCTCGCATAGGCGTCGCAGGGCTGGTTCTCGTGCGGCAGATGCCGGGATCGGCAAAAGGCGTCATGTTCATTACACTTGAAGACGAGAGCGCTAACGCCAACCTGATCGTCTGGCCGACAATCTTCGAGAAGAACCGCAGAACCATTCTTGCTTCGACCATGATGGGTTGTCGCGGCCGCGTTCAATGTGCCAATGGCGTCATCCATATGATTGTGGAAGACGTTGTGAACCTCTCGGCAGACTTGAAACTGATCTCGGGTCTCGATGGCGCATTCCCGCTAACGGCCGGGCGCGGCGACGAGGCGAAGCACGGGGGAAGTGTCGGAGACAGCCGGGAGCCCAAGCCACCTATCGCCAGGCCCCGTGACATGTACGTTCCCGATCTGCATATCGACACGCTGAAGCTGAAAGCGCGGAATTTTCGATAGCTTAGATGTTGTTGCGCAGACCGCTGGCCGCTTAGCTGGGCAGCTCATGCCAAGCCCCTGCCAATCACAATAGACACCGATAACATTCGAGCCGCTTCAATCAGCGACACGTATAACGTCATTATTGAGCACCTGCGTACAAGGACTTAGCTCGGCAGGAAGCCGAATACCCCCTGCCGTTACCGCAATAGAGGCAGCACATTAGCGGAGCAGCTCATCTAGCACCTTGCCGAAATATGCCGGGAATGGGGTAATTGAATTTCGAGTGAGATCGCTGTTAGCCCGCACCCATGCCCTTGCTGAGGAATAGTCAGTCACGTTGGTGAATATGCCTGCCAACGTCTTAGCGATTTCCCGATCCGCAAAACCTACTTCGTACATGCCGAGCGATGCCGGTGAGGTCAGGCCGGCTTTCAGTTGCCGGTGCAAAAGCTTGAACGCATCCCCTAGTTCTTCACTGACGCCTTCACAGAGATCGGCCATAGTAGCGACTATCATTGCACCTTCGTACGCGAAACCGCTTTCACAGACCGCGACGGCATCTTCGATCTTCGGTATCCGGTTGTTGCCGCCGATCCTGACATCGACCGCCGACATCGCCGCAAGAATTGCCTCAAACGTGTCGCCCCTCACCCACGCCTGTACAAGTTCTGGGATAAGCGGCTGATTGGAAAGTCCGGCAACAGAGGCATTGCGGTTATGCTGCAACATTACAGGAATGACGGTCGTCAGAAACGTTCCGGCCTGACTCGCCTGAAGAAGCGCTGCCCAGTTGAATGCGAGCCAGGCGCTGAGTGCCTGGACCGAGCGAGGCGAAAGCGGAGACCGTCTAAGTGCCGCCCTTACTTCTTCGTTGGCCGCACCCTCAAGTAAAGCGTTCGCGATATTCCGGAAAACGTCTTCGATCTGCGCTTGCAGCGGCTCGTCCGCGAGGAAATGAGCAAGCGTGTTCTTTGCTAGCTCTACGGCGCGGTCGGCTATACCCGCCGTTGCGAAATCGAGATGCGCCAGCAGAAACGATGCGATCCCCTGTATGACCCGGACGCGTTCCTGCAGGAATTTTATGAAGTCGCGCGGCTTGACATTAGCGTCAGTGGCTCGGGCGGCTTCTGCCCATGCGTTCAACGCATCGTCATCATCCGCGAAAAGTAGTTCGTGCAACCGGTCCACATCAAGAGAGATAGACTGCCCGGGCGCTTGCCCGTAAACGAATGGCTCGAAAATCTCCGAAATACTACTGGTTGAGGGTTCCGAGTTCGACGGGTCCAGAAGTTCCTTGGCACTGGCCCATCGCCAGCGTTCCTTTCGAACCCGCCTTTTGTCGAAGATCGCGTTATCCGCGAAAATTACACTGCCTTCGGTGTGCATACCCGCCCGCCCAGCCCGGCCGATCAAGTTGTGAAAATCACGAACCAGTATGCGGTCTTTGCCTTGGTTGACGCTCGTGACGATTAGGTACTTGATCGGCAGGTTGACGCCCTGTGCCAAGGTCGAAGTGCAGACCACGAAGCGGATCAGGCTCGCTTTCATCGCATGCTCAATCGACAAGCGAAGGCCATGGGGCACGCTTGAGTGATGCGGAAAGATGCCGAGAGAAGCTGCGCGCGCGGCCGCCGCGTCCCCGAACTGCCGAATGAAAAGCTGAGAAATTTTTCCGACTTCTGCGGCGTCGGATATCGCTCTCGGCACGGCCAGCGCTGCGCCCCGTGAGAACATGGATGCGGCTTCCTCGCAAATCTTCGCCGCCGTGTCCTTGCGACCGCAGAAAAGCGCCACGCTCCCGTTGGGCACGACTTTAAGTCCAAGATAGAGCCCGATGGACGGGCCATCGTTTTCCTTGGGGAACACACGCGGCGTCCGCTCCCCAGGCAGCGCTGGCAAGGTCGATTCCTCGATTACGCGCGGCACGAAGAATTCTCGCTCGTCGGGATCGAGCGGTTCGACATATTCAAGCGACCCAAGCTGGTTTATCCAACTGGCGAACGCAATGCTCCGGGATGTAGGTAATAGCCCGGTGCCATCTACAACCAGATCCGGATTACCAAGCAGCCATTCCGAGATACGCTGCGCGTTCGCAATCACGGCAGAAATAAGAACAATCTGCGTTTCCGGGACCAGATACAGTTTCAGCGACGTGAGTAGCAACTCATAGGTGACGCCGCGAGCGCCGCTGTCGAACTGATGGCCTTCATCATACACCACCAATCCGATCTTCTGCGCGAGTTCGGGCGTGCGGCGAAGCAGGTACAGAAGCTTCTCGGGCGTGACGATAAGGATCGTTCTTCGAGTCCACAGCTCTTCGATAGTGAGGTCTTCCTGAAAGCTGTCGGTTGCCTCATTGATCACAACATTATCAGCGGCGAAAGAAAATGCCATGTCGCTGCGAATATCGTGACAAAGTGAACGAAATGGGCAAACGATAACGGCCAGCGAAACGCGATCGGCAAGAAAACCGCTTCGGAGGATCAACTCAGTCGCACGCGTCTTGCCTGCGCTCGTGGGCATTTGGATCAGTGCGGACGTGCCGTTAAGAACGCCAGCTGCGCATATCTTTCGCTGCGAGGGCCATAGTTCGCGTGGAAAATTCGCACGCCCTAAAAAGGGCCGCCAAACGTCCAGCCCTAGACCGGAAGCAGCCGGCAACACGGTTGCTGCCGCTGCAGATATTTTTTTGCGGAGAAGGGCGGCCGAGATATCGGCATAGAGAAGCTCGCGCCCATCGCCGGTTTCGTAGGCGTTGGCCCTGATCCCTGCCGCAACGGCGATCACACCGTCGAACGCACCCACTCCACTCAAATACGCTGACAATTCTGCCAATAGCGCGTTGGCTGAATCGCGGTATGGGCATTCCGGCAATTCCGAGTAATCGCTGCGCAGAAGCTTATAGGCCAGCAATGCGAGCCCTGATCCGAGGCTCGGTTTGGGCTCTTGTGCCTGATTCGCGAGCACCTTTGAGCTGCCCGGGTGATCGGCCAAATAAAAACAAGCCGACGCTAGGATCGGAAACTCGGCCTCGGCGAAGTTTTCGAGCCGGCTCTGCATGTAGGCGTCGAAGTAAGTGCCCGCAAAGGTGAGCGATTCAGGTGTCGCGGCCTCTCGCGTTGCATCCGGCGACATGTTCGCGATGACAGCCGCCGCGTCCCCGAGCAACCCGACTGCGAGAGAGAATAGTATTTCCGGCGGGTGAGTGAGGTCGATATGATGTTCTTCTGGAACACCGTATTCATACATCTTCCCCTTCGAGCGGGTGATCGCAAGGACGTACTTAGCTGTTCTTTCAGGCCTCATTGGCTGCCCGATCATATAAAGCGTGAACGAGAGCCATCAAATCTTTGCCCGTAACGACGATCAGCTTCAGGTTCCCTGCGTTGAAATGCGACGCCGCTGCGGTTGCGCTCGTAAGCATGGGGTCGAATGTCGAAGTGTCGTGAACGGCTGCGGCGCCGTTGATGCGTATGAATGGCTTGTCAGGTTCGTTCTGGAACCGCTCGACCTTTGCCGCCTGCGCGCTATCTCCGCGCTCCAGAAAACGCTGCTTCAGCGCGTTTAGCGAGGTTGCTTCGCGGAAGCGATCCTTATGTGAATCGTCGATTGCTTTTTGCAGTCGATCCTGGGCCTTGCCCGTCGCCGCAGCCTTTGCCTCGAAAACAAACAACTCATCCTTCGGGTTCTCGGCATTTTTTTTCACGAATTTGAAGCCGATGACGTCGCAGCCCTTCGACGATTCGTTTCGGTTGATTTTGAAATCGTAGCGAAATTGTCGCGGACACCAATATCCCAACTTGTACTCAATATAATCCGCGACAATAATTTCGGCGAAGTCGCCGGAACGGACGCTCGGGCCGGGATGCGCTTTGGCGTCCGGGAATTTCCGATCAACCAGATATTGTGCATTAGTCAGCCCCGTGCCTTTGACGAGCTTCTTCAGCATCTCGTCACTGCAATAGTGCTCGCGGAAATGCTTCGCCCATGGCGAGAGCACCGCAGGATCAGCGACGTGCTGAAGTTCCCACAGCTCAATAATGTGTCCGTCTGAGGTTGTGATCGTCTTGCCCGTGTTCACGAGCCAGTCGAGGTGTGGAGGGCTTGGCATCTTTTCATTGGCTGCCAGTATGGTGGAACTTCAGCACACACGCTATACGCGAGTCGAGGCAGGCTTGAAGTGGCCTCTTTCGCCTGGGCAAGTCGCTTACGAACTTTCCTTGACGGACCCGCTTGGAAATAGCGATCTGCTGCTGAGGTCAGATCCCGTCCGTAGCTGGCAGAGTTCTTCTGAGCGACAATTCGCCGAAGAACTTGCGGGCCGAGATGGATGCGAACCGACGGCCCGGAGCCCCAATTTTTCATATGGAGTTTCAAGGTGACCGGAAACCGTCGTGCATAGAACGAGTACAGAGCCTAAGAGAATATTAGGCGTTCAGAGAAGGGCTTCCGCTCTCCGGAGACGCGAGTCTCAGAGACCTCTCAAATAAATACCTAAATACACGGCGTTTACGCTCATGTAGATGGCCGGATTTGTGAGTTGGCAGTAGGGCTGGCGGAGAGAGAGGGATTCGAACCCTCGATACGGTTTCCCGTATACACGCTTTCCAAGCGTGCGCCTTCAGCCACTCGGCCACCTCTCCGGAGGGCCCTTGTCCGCGCCGGCGAAGCGGCAGGGGGTCGGGGCGGCGCGGACTATAGCGAAGGCCGCCCGCCTGACAACCCACGGATCGCGCCGCAAACCGCTCTTTTCTGCGATCAGGCCGCGAACCGGACCGCTCCGGTGCCCGTCGCGTCATAACCGCCGAGTTCGCACGCACGCTCACGGAAAGCCTTCGTGCGGATGAAGTCGAACAGCGCCTGCGGCCCGGCCCGGAAATAATCGCGCTGGCGCAGCACCAGATCGAACCGCTCCCAGATCAGTGGCAGGAAATCGAGCCCGGCCGCCTCCGCCACCGCCCGCGACGCGACCCCGCAATCGGCGCGGCCCGAGCGCACGGCCTGCGCAAGATCCGACCCGGTTGTGTATTCGCCGGCGGCGCGCGGCAGGCTGTCCGCCGGCAATCCGGCGCGCGCCAGCAGGCCGAACAGTAACAATTGCGCGCCCGCGCCAGGCTGACGCTGCCCCAACCGCGCTTTCCGACCCACGACCGTGGCGATATCGGTCAGTTCGAGCGGATTGCCGGGTGCGACGAGCAAGCCCTGCTCGCGGCGGACGAACGCAATGACCACCGCATCGTGCAAACCGGCAGCGGCCGCCACCGCGTCCGGATTGGCGCTCTCGTCATCGCCCGACATCCGGTGGACATGGATCGCGGCCATCATCACCTCGCCGCGGCCGAGCCGCCGCAACCCGTTCTCGCTGCCCTCCGGAAGCGAGGCGAGCCCGCTCCCGCTGTCGCGCAGCGCCCATTCCAGCAAAGGGTCCTGGCTTCCGCCGATGATCGGCGGGGGCTCGGCCCGCACCAGCCCGGCGGGAATAGCCATCCCCGCCATCACCCAACGGTCGAGCGCCGCCCGGGGAAACAACCAGCGGCCGGTGATCTTGGTGCAGGGCACGGCACCCGCCGCGACCAGTTCATAGAGTTTGCGCTCGGACAACCGCAGATAGAGGGCAGCCTCGTCCGTGGTCAGCAAATCGCCCTGCATTAAACTGTACCTATATGCTCAAAATACGAAAATTGACCGTCTCTGTTCCATTTGAACAAGTAACGACGCTATCTGCAATGGGACTGCATGAACACACCCCTCACCGCGCTCGATCTGGTGCTGACCGGCGATCCGGCCCTTTTCGCCATCGTCCGGCTGTCGCTGCTGGTCAGCCTGAGTGCTGTGGCGATCGCCGCGGTAATCGGCATTCCGGTTGGTGCTCTGATCGCCCTGACCCGCTTCCGCGGGCGGGAGGTGGCGATCGTGCTGCTCAACGCGCTGATGGGTCTGCCGCCCGTGGTCGCGGGACTCCTCATCTTTCTCCTGCTGTCGCGTAGCGGACCACTCGGCGCCCTGGGCTGGCTGTTCACCCCGCAAGCGATGATTATCGCGCAGGTGCTGCTGGTGACCCCGATCATCGCCGCCCTCACCCGCCAGACCATCGAAGACCTGTGGAGCGAATACCGCGACGAACTCACGGCCATGAACATCGGCCCGCTCGGCCGCGTGCTCACGCTGATCCGCGATGCACGCTTCAGCCTCGTCACCATCCTGCTCGCCGGCTTCGGCCGCGCGGCGGCGGAAGTCGGCGCGATCATCATCGTCGGCGGCAATATCGACGGCTTCACCCGGACGATGACGACCGCCATCGCGCTGGAAACCTCCAAGGGTGACCTGCCGCTGGCGATCGGGCTTGGGGGAGTCCTCATCTTCATCATCATCTTCATCAATGCGCTGGCCTGGGCCGTGCGCCGCACCGGCGAAGCGATCGCGGGGTGACGATGCGCAGCCCCGACAGCGAATTGCCGATCGCGTTCGAGGACGTCAGCATCGCCGCCGGCGACGTGACGATCCTCGATCATGTATCGCTGACGCTCGAGGCCGGCCCGCCGACCGCCGTGATCGGGCCGAACGGCTCCGGCAAGACGACGCTGCTGCGCGCCGCCATGGGCCTGATCGCGCCAACCAGCGGCCGCATCACTTATGGCGGCCGCATCGACATCGCACCGGTCAGGCGCGCGCTGGTGTTCCAGCGCCCGGTGATGCTCCGGCGCAGCGTCGCCGGCAATCTGCGCTATGCGCTGCGCGCCGCCGCCGTCCCGCGCGCGCAGCACGACGCCCGCATCGCCGATCTGCTGGCGCTGGTCGGCCTCACCGCGATGGCGGAACGGCCGGCACGCCGCCTCTCCGGCGGCGAACAGCAGCGGCTGGCGCTCGCACGCGCGCTGGCGCGCGATCCCGCGGTGCTGCTGCTCGACGAGCCGACCGCGAGCCTCGATCCCGCCGCGACCAAAAGCATCGAAGACCTGATCCGCACCGTCGCCGCGCGCGGCATCAAGGTGGTGATGACCACGCACGATCTCGGCGCGGCGCGACGGCTCGCCGGCGACGTGGTGCTGATGCATCGCGGCCGCGTGGTCGAGCGCGCGGCGACCGCCACATTCTTTCATTCACCCCAAACCGGCGAGGCCAGGACATTCATCGCCGGTGACCTGCTGATCTAATCCGGAGGATTTTCGATGCTGCTCCCACGCCGCCTCTTGCTTCGTCTCCCGTTTGCGCTCGCCGGACTGGCCGCGCTCGCGCCGCTTTCACTCGCTCCCGCGCAGGCACAGGACAAGTCGATTGTCGTCGCCTCGACGACATCGACGCAGGATTCCGGCCTGTTCGGCCATCTCCTGCCGCTGTTCAAGCAGAAGACCGGCATCGACGTGCAAGTCGTGGCGCAAGGCACCGGCCAGGCGCTCGACACCGCGCGGCGCGGCGACGCCGACGTGGTGTTCGTGCACGCCAAATCCGCCGAGCAGAAATTCCTCAATGAAGGTTTCGGCGTGAAGCGCTACCCGGTGATGTACAACGACTTCGTGCTGATCGGCCCGAACAGCGATCCGGCCGGCATCAAGGGCGGCAAGGATATCGTCAAGGCGCTGGCCACCATCAGGGACAAGGCCGCTCCGTTCATTTCGCGCGGCGACCGCTCCGGCACGCACGTCGCCGAACTCAACCTCTGGAAAGTGGCGGGCATCGACATCGCCAAGGAGAAAGAGAGCAAGCAGCTCGGCCCGTGGTATCGCGACATCGGCCAGGGCATGGGCGCCGCGCTCAACACCGCCTCGGCCTCCAACGCTTACGTGCTGTCGGATCGCGGCACCTGGCTGTCGTTCAAGAACCGCGGCGATCTCGGCATCGTCGTCGAGGGCGACAAGCGGCTGTTCAACCAATACGGCGTGATGCTGGTCAATCCGGCGAAGCACGCCACGGTGAAGAAGGACCTCGGCCAGCAGTTCATCGACTGGCTGATTTCGCCCGAAGGACAGAAAGCGATCGCCGACTACAAGATCAACGGCGAGCAATTGTTCTATCCGAACGCCACCGACCCGAGCGCCTGAGCTATTCGATCGCCGGTGCGGATCGAAACATCCGCACCGGCGATCCGTCGCCCTATCCTGTCCGAAACCGGACAGACAATCCTTGCGTGGTTCGGATTCGCCGGGCCGGGCTGCCCGCACCGGCCGGGCGGCTGCGTAGAAATCGCGACCCAGGGCGGCCGATCCCCGCGCGACCTGTCCGAACCGAGCGCGAGAGCGGCTCATGGCCGTTTACGTTAAAACAGAGCGCGACCGCCGCGAACCGCGAAGTCGACTTCCGGCAGGACCAGTTCCGGATTAGGGTCGCGCCATGCCGGCACGACGCTGTTTCATTGTTCTTTTGAGCGGCCTTGCGCTCACGGCCACCGGGCCGTCCGCCGACGCGCGTTCGCGCAAGCCGGTCTATGACTACAACCAGCCGAAAGGCGGCTGCGGCAAATTCGGCTGGTCGCTGGCGCGCGAGTTGCAATGGTTCGGCGGCGGTAATCTCCCCGTCTATGCATCCGGCGCCAAGCGGGACACGCCGCCGGACAATGCGTTCACCCTCGATCTCGACGCCGACAACGACGCGACGCTGGTGATGCCGCTCGAACGGAAATCCCGCAACGACAACGGCTATGGCGGCTCGATCAGTTTCGGCGCGCTGCCGCGAGCCGGGCTTTATCAGATCACCTTGTCCGAGGACGGGCTGGTGGACATCATTCAGAACGGCCACTATCTCAAGAAGAAGGCGAGCCATATGCGCCGCGACTGTCCGGCGGTGCGACGCGCGATCCGCGTCGAACTCACCGCCGCGCCGCTGGTGCTGCAATTTGGCGGCGTCGAAATGCCGAGCATGGCCATCGCGGTCGCCCCGGCGGAATGAACGTGTTAGAGGTCGGCGCATGATCGACCCGAAAATCACCAGCCCGGCCGACAGCTACATCATCCGGCCCGACCCGCATGACCGGCGGCTGACCGAGCGCGTCACCGGCATCGACCAGACCGGCGCGCCGATCGAAACCTCCGTCACGGTCGAGCGGCCGCTGACGATCTATCTCAACAGCCAGGAGATCGTCACGGCGATGACGATCGGGGATTACCCCGATTATCTGGCGATCGGCTATCTGCTCAACCAGCACATGCTGCTGCCGGACGACGTCGTCACCGGCGTCGACTACGACGAGGATCTCGCCGTCGTGGTGGTGCGGACCGAGCGCAAGACCAACTACGAGAAGAAGCTGAGAAAGAAGGTACAAACCTCCGGCTGCGCGCAGGGCACCGTGTTCGGCGACCTGATGCAGTCGCTCGACACGGTCTCATTGCCGGCGTCGCCGCTGAAGACCTCCTGGCTCTACCGGCTGGCGCACATCATCAACACCACGCCCTCGCTCTATCTCGAGGCGGGCGCGATCCATGGCTGTGTGCTGGCGCAGGAAGACCGGCCGCTCGTCTACATGGAAGACGTCGGCCGCCACAACGCGGTCGACAAGATTGCCGGCTGGATGTTCCGCGAGAATGTCGCCGCGCACGACAAGATTTTCTACACGACCGGCCGGCTGACGTCCGAGATGGTGCTCAAGACCGTGCGCATGGGCATTCCGATCCTGGTGTCGCGCTCCGGCTTCACCGCCTGGGGCGTCGAGCTGGCGCGCAAGGCCAATCTCACGCTGATCGGCCGAATGCGCGGCAAGCGCTTCGTCGCTCTTGCCGGCGAGGAGCGGATCGTGTTCGACCAGGATCTGGACTATGTCGAAGAAGAAAGCAGCAAGCACCGGCGCAAAGCGGCGGCGCATGGGGACTGAAATGACCGCTGTCTGCGGAAAGGTGCAATGACCGAAGCGGCAGGAACGCTCGGCCTCGTGCTCGCCGGCGGCCTCGCGCGCCGCATGGGCGGCGGCGACAAGGCGATGATTACGATCGGCGGCACGTCGATCCTCGACCGGGTGCTGGAGCGCCTGCGGCTGCAGACCGCCGGCATCATCATTAACGCCAATGGCGATCCGGCGCGCTTTGCCGCCACCGGCCTGCCGGTGATCGCCGACACCGTGCCGGGCTTCGCCGGCCCGCTTGCCGGCGTGCTGGCCGGCCTCGACTGGGCCGCCGCGAACAAGCCGGACATCACGTATATCGCGAGCGTGCCCGGCGATTGCCCGTTTCTGCCGCGCGACCTCGTGGCACGACTGCACTCCGCGCGCATCAGCGACGACCTGCCGCTCGCCTGCGCGCGCTCGGGCGCCTGGCGGCATCCCGTCGTCGGGCTCTGGCCGGTGACCTTGCGCGACGACCTGCGCCGCGCGCTGCTGGATGAGGACCTGCGCAAGATCGAGGTGTGGACCGCGCGGCACGGCATCGCCATCGCCGACTGGCCGGACAAGCCGGTCGATCCGTTCTTCAACGTCAACACCCCCGAAGACGCCGCGCGCGCCAACGCGCTCGCCGCGCAATATCCGGATGCGTGACCGGATCTAGAATACGATCTGTTCAAGTTGAACCAGCTTTTTCCCTCCGTTCGTCCCCGCGCATAGCCGTCCGAGAACGGCGTTCTTCCGAACGCCTGTGGCGGGGGCCCACGCTTAATCTTGACGAGTGGATTCCCGCTTTCGCGGGAATGAGCGGAGAGAGTGTGCTTCAATCTGAAGAAGAAAATATGCCCTAACCAAGCAGCGCCGCGTAAGACAGGAAGCCGACGCGCATGCCCGGCTTCAGCTCGGTCATGTCGTCCGGCAATTCCAGAAGACCGTCCGTCTGCGTCAGCGAGGTGATGATGCCGGCACCGTCCTGCGGATGCTTGATGGCATCGTGATCGCCATCGGCGCGGCGGCGCAGCGACACCCGCACATATTCGCGGCGGCCCTTCTTCTTGCGGTAGGCGAAGGCGGCGAGAACCGGCATCGGCTCCGGCGGCGCGATCAGCGCGCCCGCAAGCTGCAGCAGCAGCGGCCGCACCACGCGCGCGAAGGTGACGAACGCCGCCACCGGATTGCCCGGCAATCCGACGAACGCCGCCTGCTGCGCGTCGGCAGCCTTGATCACACCCATCGCCACGGGGCGCCCCGGCTTGATGCCGAGCCGCCAGAACGTCAGCGCGCCGACGCCGTCGAGCGCATCGCGCATGTGATCGGCCTCGCCGGTCGAAACGCCGCCCGAGGTGAGCACCAGATCGTGCCGTGCGGCCGCCGCGCGCAGCGCCGCGGCGAGCGCTTTCGGATCATCGCGCAGAATACCGAGATCGCTGACGGTGCAGCCGAAATGCGCCAGCATCTCGCGCAGCAGATAGCGGTTGGCATCGAAGATCGCCGACGGGCCGCGCGCGGCGCCCGGCTCGACCACCTCGTCGCCGGTCGAGAAGATCGCCACCCGCAACCGCCGCCGCACCGGGAGCGTCGTCAGGCCGACGGCCGCCGCAAGCGCGATGTGCTGCGCGCCGAGCCGCGTGCCGGCCGGCAACGCCACCGCTCCCGCAGCGATATCCTCCCCGGCAAATCGCCGGTTGGCGCCGCGCTTGAGGCCCGGTGGCACGACAACGTGCGCGCCTTCGACGCGCACGTCTTCCTGCATGAACACGGTATCGGCACCGGCCGGCATCGGCGCGCCGGTGAAGATGCGCACCGCCGCACGAGGCGCGAGCGCAACGGCGCTGCCGTGACCGGCGAGCACGCGCTCGGTCACGGTGAGCGTGGTCTCGGCATCGGGCGCCAGATCGGCATGGCGCACCGCATAGCCGTCCACCGCCGAATTATCGAACGGCGGCAGCGACACCGGCGCTTGCACATCGGCCGCGATGACGCGATCGCGCGCTTCGCCCAGCGGCACGGTCTCCGTTTCCGGCACCGCCGTGACCCGTTCGCGGATCAGCCGCTCCGCCTCGTCGAGCGGCATCAGCGGCCCGGAAAACGCGAAGCAGTCGTCGGTCAGTTGCGCCATTCAGGCGCCCTGCATCCGCGCCACCGCCGCCGGGACGGGAATCGCGCGCGCGAGCAGCAGATCGGCGATGGCGGCAATGTCGTCGAGATTCACCACCGGCACCGGCGCGTCCGGCAATGCGATATCCGAAGCGATGGCGATGATGTGCGGGTCGTCCGGCTGCAACAACGGCTTGCCATTGGCGACACGGTGGATCTCGATCTTCGGGAACGGATCGCGCTTGAAGCCTTCCACCAGAACGAGATCGACCGGCGTCAGCTTGCCGAGCAGATTCGGCAGGTCCCATTCCGCCTCGTCGCGCAGTTCGTGCAACAGCGCGAAGCGCTTGCC
>JAEWJH010000101.1 GCA_023386635.1 Pseudomonadota bacterium | reverse complement strand
ACCCCTACCCCGTCAGGGACTGGTATCGCAGGATTCTTGCCGTCCGGTTATGGCCTGTTTGTAGCCGGTTTTCGAGCCTCCGCAACCTTAACTTCCGGCTCGATTTTCCTTTTTCACTCAAAAAGTTGCCCGGAAGTCACGGTTATCGACCCGGTTCAGGAGGTGGCCAGATGAACGATGTCGTTAAAGGTGGCAAAGATCATGAGCATCAAAACGATCGCCAAACCGATACGAAAACCCACTTCCTGCGCCCGTTCGGACAGGGGCTTACCCCGCAGCGCCTCGATCGCATAGAACAAAAGGTGTCCGCCATCGAGCAGCGGGATCGGGAACAGGTTGAGCAGCCCAATCGACACCGAGAGAACTGCGGCGAGATGCAGCAGCGCGACGATTCCCGCGGTCGCGACCTGGCCGGAGACCTGCGCGATTCGGATCGGGCCGCCGACCTGATCCGCCGCCTCGCGGCCGGCGAACACGCCGCCGATATAGGCCAGCGTCCGGTCGATCACGAACCAGGTTTCGCCGGCGCCCATGGCGACCGCCCGGAACGGCCCCACCCGCTCGGTGCGAACATCGGCTGCGGCGGCCGAACGGGAAATCCCCAGCACACCCAGGCGATGCACGTTGCCGAAATTGTCTTTCAGCTCTTTGAGAGCCGGGGTCGCGGTCAGCGTCTGACGCACGCCGCCACGGTCGATCTCGATCTTCAGCGCCTGTCCGGCACTGATCGAGACGATCCGCTGCATGTCGGAGAAACTGTCGATCCGCGTGCCGTCGATCGACATGACGATATCGCCCGGCTGGAATCCGGCTTCCGCCGCAGCGCTCTCCGGCGCGATGCTGTCGACCCGCGCGGCCGTGATCTGCTTGCCGTACAGCATGAAAATGCCGGCAAAGATCACGATGGCGAGGATGAAATTGGCGATCGGCCCGGCGGCGACGACGGCAGCCCGCGAGCCGACGGATTTATGGAAGAAGCTTTCCCGCTTGTCGGCGACGCTCATCTCCTGCAGCGCGCCGTGGTCCGGCGTGCTCGCAGCGTTGTCGTCGCCGAGGAACTTGACATAGCCGCCAAGCGGAATGGCCGAGAGCCTCCAGCGCGTGCCGTGCCGGTCATTGAACCCGACCAGTTCCGGACCGAAGCCGATCGAGAATGTGAGCACCCGGATGCCGCGCCAGCGCGCCACCAGGAAGTGGCCAAGCTCATGAAAGAAAACGACGATCGTCAGGACGAACAGGAACGGAACGAGATAGCCGATCACGCCTCCGCCGAGCGTGCCGAGACCGGCCATGATATCGAAATGCATAAACCCCTCGCGGTCAGCCCCTGACGAAGCTCTGCCTTAGCATGCCTTTGCGGCGATTTCGGGCAAGAGGGTTAAGGCTAATTCTCTGCTAACATGGTCAACGCCGAGTGCGGCATCGATGCTGTCCGGTTCCGCGGAAAGGCCCCGGGCGCTCGCGGCAGCCAGCGTCTCCTCGACCAGCCCGGCGATTCCCATAAAATCGAGACGTCCGGCGAGGAATGCCTCGACCGCGATTTCATTGGCAGCGTTGAGGATGGTTGGGGCGGCACCGCCCTCCGCCAATGCTGCTTGCGCCAGCGCCAGCGCGGGAAAGCGCTGCGTGTCCGGTGCCTCGAAATCGAGGCGACCGAGCGCCGCGAGATCGAGCCGCGCCGCCGCATCCGGGATACGATCGGGCCAGGCGAGGCAATGTGCGATCGGAATGCGCATATCGGTCGCTCCCATCTGAGCCACCAGCGAACCATCCGCGAATTCGACGATGCCGTGCACGATCGACTGCGGATGCACCAACACGTCGATCTGCTCCGGTGCCAGCGCGAACAGATGATGCGCCTCGATCACTTCGAGACCCTTGTTCATCATGGTGGCGGAATCGATCGTGATCTTGCGGCCCATCGACCAGGTCGGATGGCGGAGCGCCTGCTGCGGCGTTGCCGCGCGGATCTGTTCGGCCGTCCAGGTGCGGAACGGGCCGCCCGACGCGGTGACGATGATGCGGCGGACATCGCGGCGTTGGCCCGCGCCAAGCGCCTGAAAGATCGCGTTATGCTCGGAATCGACCGGCAGGACCGTGGCTGACATTGCCGCCGCGCGGCGCATGAACAGCGCGCCGGCACAGACAAGGCTTTCCTTGTTGGCGAGCGCCACGGTCGCGCCGCGCTCGATCGCCGCCAAGGTCGGCTTGAGCCCGGCAGCGCCGGTGATCGCAGCGAGCACCAGATCGGCCGGCCGCTGCGCCGCCTCGACCAGCGCAGCATCACCCGCTGCCGGTTCAATGCCGGAGCCACTCAAGGCCTCCTTAAGCTCGCCATAGGCCGACGGATCGGCAACCACGGCAACACGCGCGCCGACGCTGCGCGCGAGTTCGGCCAACGCCTTGGCATTGCGGTGCGCGGTCACGACCTGCGGCACCAATCCACTGCCCTCGCGCCGGATCAGGTCCACCGTGCTGGCGCCGACCGATCCGGTCGCACCCAGCAATGTGATCGTGCGTGGCGCGCGTTTCTGTTGCGGCGCTGCGCTCATGGCCTCACCACAGCAATAGCCCCTGACCGATATCGTCGACGCCGCCACGGACCATGCCGATACAGGCCGCAAGAAGCAGCGCTGCCCAGAATCCATCGAGACGATCCATCACGCCGCCGTGGCCGGGGATCAACGTGCCAGCGTCCTTGGCGTTGAAATGGCGCTTGATCGCACTCTCCATCAGGTCACCCGCTTGCGCCGCGACCGACAGCGCAACGGCAATCACCATGACCGGCACGATATGCGGCAATCCCGCCAGCACGGCGACGCCGAGCGCCGCAAGGACAGCGAACACCGTACCGCCGATCGCGCCCGACCATGTTTTGCCAGGGCTGATACGCGGCGCGAGCTTTGGTCCGCCGAGCGCGCGCCCAACGAAATAGCCGGCGATGTCGGTCGCCCAGACGACCGCGAACAGGAGCACCATCGCCATAAAGCCAAGCACCGGATCGGCGCGCAGCAGCAGCGTGCCGAGAAGCAGCGCACCGGCATAAAGCACGCCGGCGAAAACCCAGGCGCGCCGCGCGCCCGGCGCAAAGATCGCGGCACCCAGTCCGCCGAGACCGATCAGCAGGATCGCAACGCCGATCCGTTCGAGATAGAGGCCGAGCAGCAGCGCCGCGATCAAACCGAGCAGCCCGGCGGTGATGCTGATCCAGCTATCGCGGCCGCCGACCAGTTTCGTCCATTCGTACAACACCGCGGCGGCTGCCGCGGTCCAGAACAGCGCGTAAATCCAGCCACCGAGATAAGCGGTGAGCAACGCCGCCGGCACCAGCACCAGCGCCGCTATAACTCGCATCCAGAGATTGCTGCGCGCCAGCGGTGTCGGTGCAGACTCTGAGCTCGAACCGTCGCTCACGATCACGATCCGGTGCGCGCGACGAGGCCGCCGAACCGGCGTTCGCGGCGGTGATATTCTGCGATCGCCTGTTCCAGCGCGGTGCGGTCGAAGTCCGGCCAGAACACCGGCAAGAACACCAGTTCGCTATAGGCAGCCTGCCACATCAGGAAGTTCGACAACCGCTGCTCGCCGCTGGTACGCACGATCAGATCTGGATCGGGGATATCCGGCGCGTCGAGGAAACGGCTGATCGTATCCGGCGCGATCTGCGACGGATCGATACGGCCGGCGATGACTTCGTCGAGTATCCGACGTGTCGCGCGCGCGATCTCCTGCCGGCTGCCGTAGTTGAAGGCGACGATCAACGTCAGATGCGTGTTCGCGGCGGTCAACTCCTCCGCCTCGGTGAGCAGCCGCACAATGTCCGGCGCAAGGCCCTCGCGTTCGCCGATCACGCGCACGCGCACGCCGCTCTTGTGCAGGTCGGCAAGATCGTTGCGGATGAAGCGGCGCAGCAGACCCATCAGATCGGTGATCTCGGCCTGCGGCCGCGACCAGTTCTCCGAACTGAACGAATAGATCGTCAGATAGCCGATGCCGAGATCGCCGGCGGCGCGCACCGTGCGGCGCAGCGCCTCGACCCCGCGGCGATGGCCCTCAAGCCGCGGCAGACCGCGCGCCGACGCCCAGCGGCCATTGCCATCCATGATGATCGCAACATGCCGCGGCGCTTCGGAGGTCTGCTCGGTCTGCGGCATATCCGACATGGATAATCTCGATCCTCAGACGGTGAGGATTTCCTTTTCCTTCGCCGCCAGAATCTGATCGACCTCGCCGATCGACTGATCGGTGGCTTTCTGGATATCGCCGGAGAAGCGCTCCTGATCGTCCTTGCTGATCTTGTGATCCTTCTCCAGCTTCTTGACGACGTCGATGCCCTCGCGTCGCACATGGCGGATCGCGATGCGCGCGGCCTCCGCATATTTGTGGCCGACCTTGACGAGTTCCTTGCGGCGCTCCTCGTTGAGTTCGGGAATACGCAGGCGGATCACCTGGCCTTCGGTCGCCGGGCTCAAGCCGAGATTGGAATTGACGATCGCTTTCTCGACAGCATGGACCAGCGTCTTGTCCCACACATTGACCGAGATCATGCGCGGCTCCGGCACCGTCACCGTCGCGCATTGCGAGAGCGGCATGTGTGAGCCGTAGGCTTCGACCTGAACCGGATCGAGCATGTGAAGCGATGCACGACCGGTGCGCAGACCGGCAAGCTCGGTCTTGAGCACCTGGATCGATGCCTGCATCTTGCGCTTGAGTTCGTTCAGATCGTGCGTGTCGTTGGCCATAATATCCTCGTAGAAACTTACGCGACAAAGCTATCCAGGATCAGCTTGTCACCACAGTCGAGCGACCGGCGCCGCGCAGCACCGCCTCGATGGCGCCCTCGTCGCCGGATCCGCCTTCGAGCGAAAACACGATGATAGGCATCCGGTTTTCGCGGGCAAGCGCGAATGCGGCCGCGTCCATCACCTTGAGGTCGCGCTCGATCGCCTCCTGATGGGTCAGACGCTCATAGCGCTTCGCCGTCTTGTCCTTTTTCGGATCGGCGGTGTAGATGCCGTCGACATTGGTGGCCTTGAGCACGGCCTGAGCGTCGAGTTCCGCCGCGCGTAACACGGCGGTGGTGTCGGTGGTGAAGAACGGATTGCCGGTGCCGGCGCACAGGATGATGATCCGGCCCTTGGCGAGATGCTTGAGCGCACGCGGCCGGTTGTAGCTTTCGCAGACAGACGGCATCACCAGCGCCGACAGCGTGCGCGCCTCGCGGCCCTGCCGCTCGATCGCCGCTTCCAGCACCAGCGCGTTCATCACCGTTGCCAGCATGCCCATGGTGTCGCCGACCGGGCGCGGCACGCCGCGCGAGGACACCTGCACGCCGCGGAAGATATTGCCGCCGCCGACGACCACGGCGATCTCGATCCCGCGCCGTGCCGCAGCGACCAGATCGGTGGCGATCCGCTCGACGATCGGTTGATGAATCCCGAAACCTTCGGAGGCGGCCAGAGCCTCGCCGGAAATCTTGACGACGACGCGACGATAGGCCGGTTCGGTCATGCTCTCGATCCTCTCATGCGCCAATCTCGCGCGTCGACAGCAGGACGGACGCGCCGGACGGACAACCGCCCGGCGCGGACTTCACGATCAGCCCTGCCCTGCGGCGGCAGCCACTTCGGCGGCGAAATCGGATTCCTGCTTCTCGATTCCCTCGCCGAGAGCATAGCGCACATAACCCGCGATCTTCACCGGACCGCCGACCTTGCCCTCAGATTCCTTGACCGCCTGGGCGACCGACTTCTTGTCGTCGAAGATGAAGGACTGCTCGAGCAGGGTCGCTTCCTTGTAGAAGGTCTTGAGGCCGGACTCGACGATCTTGTCGATCACGTTGTCGGGCTTGCCCTGCTGCCGGTACTTGTCGGCGAGCACGTCCTTCTCGCGCTTGACGATCGCCGGATCGAGACCCGCCGCGTCGAGCGCCTGCGGATTGGCCGAGGCGATGTGCATGGCGATCTGGCGGCCGAGCGCGGCGAGTTCGTCCTTGTTGCCGGTGGATTCGAGCGCCACCAGCACGCCGATCTTGCCGAGACCGTCGGCGACCGAATTGTGCAGGTAGCTGCCAATCGCGCCCTGATTGACCGAAAGCACGGCGGCCCGGCGCAGCGTCATGTTCTCGCCGATCTTGGCGATGCTGTCCGACAGCGCTTCGGCAACGGTGATGCTGCCGGCCTTGGCCGCCTTGATCGCCTCGACGTCGGTGCCGGCGTCGAGCGCGACGTCCGCGATCATCTTGACAAGGCCCTGGAACAGGTCGTTGCGGGCGACGAAGTCGGTCTCGGAATTGACCTCAACCATCGCCGCCTTGGTGCCGCGCACGACGATACCGATCAGGCCTTCCGCGGCGACGCGGCCGGCCTTCTTGGCGGCCTTCGACAGCCCCTTCTTGCGCAGCCAGTCCTGCGCGGCTTCCATGTCGCCATTGGCTTCGGTGAGCGCGGCCTTGCAGTCCATCATGCCCGCGCCAGTCGACTCGCGCAGGTTCTTGATCATCTCGGTTGTAATCGTAGACATTGGTTGATCCCTCTGCGCGATAACTCAGCGCAAATTCGGGTTGCAGATACGCTTGTCGTGTCGTGAAAGACGGCGCGCGGATCATGCCGCGCGCCGGCTGTCATCACTCGGCGGTGAGCTGCTTCGCCTTGGCGATCCAGCTATCGACGCGGCCCGGCAGGCCGACTTCTTCGCCGACATTATGCGCGGCTTCGGGCGACAATTCGGCAATCTGCGAATAGTGGAAGATGCCGAGATCGTTGAGCTGCTTCTCGATCGCGCCGGACACGCCCGGCAGCTTTTTGAGGTCGTCGGCAACGCCGCGCGGACCCGACAGCTGTTCGAAGCCCAGACCGGCAGCCGCCGGCACGTCTTCTTCCACCGCCGGCTTCGCCGAGGCGCCGAGATCGATGCCCGCATCGCCCTGGGCGCGCGAGATGCCGTCGAGCGCGGCGCGCGCGACGAGATCGCAATACATCGAGACGGCGCGCGAGGCGTCGTCGTTACCCGGGACCACGTAGCTGATGCCGTCCGGGTTGCAGTTGGTGTCGACCACCGCCGCGATCGGGATGCCAAGGCGGCGCGCTTCGGCGATCGCGATGTCTTCCTTGTTGGTGTCGATCACGAACAGCATGTCCGGAACGCCACCCATGTCCTTGATGCCACCGAGCGAGCGGTTGAGCTTGTCGCGCTCACGGGTGAGGTCGAGCCGCTCTTTCTTGGTGTAGCCCTGCGCCTCGTTGGATGAGAGCATTTCGTCGAGCTTGCGCAGCCGCGCGATCGAACCGGAAATGGTCTTCCAGTTGGTCAGCGTGCCGCCGAGCCAGCGCGAGTTCACGTAGTACTGGGCGCAGCGCTTGGCCGCATCGGCGATCGCGTCCTGCGCCTGGCGCTTGGTGCCGACGAACAGGATGCGGCCGCCCTTGGCAACCGTGTCGCTGACGGCCTGAAGCGCCTGGTGCAGCATCGGCACCGTCTGCCCGAGGTCGACGATATGAATGTTGTTGCGGGTGCCGAAGATGTACTCGCCCATCTTCGGGTTCCAGCGGTGGGCCTGATGGCCGAAATGCACGCCAGCTTCCAAAAGCTGACGCATTGAAAAGTCAGGAAGCGCCATTGATCTTCTCCGGTTGATCCGCCGCGGATTGTGTGAGCGGCCACATGACCGCCACCGGATGGCTGGCGACCCATTGTCGGGGCCGGCGCCGAAATCCGCGTGAGTGATGCGCGTGCGTATAATCGGGTCTGCTGCGCCGCGCAAGCTTTGTGAGGCTGGGGCCGAACTGGAGAAAATGCCCCTAACCTACTTTGGACACACGCTTTTCGCCCGATCTGGACCATTCGGTGACGGTCCCGGCCTCGTTGTCGAGCAGCATTTGCAGCTCGAAATAGCGGAATTCCGGGCGCGAGCCGGTGCGGCGCTCCACCTCGTCCTGCCACAGCGCGTTATGGGCGTGCTCGGCGTCCGCCCGCGACGGCCAGATATAGAGGCCGGCACAGGTCTGCGCGTCCTCGGACAGCAGGAAGTGCTTGCGCACCAGCTTCGGGTTCGCGCTCCACTTCGGGATCGTGCCGCGTGCGCCTTCGAGGATGTGATCCCAGTCGCCGCCATGCGGGGCGCGGAACGTCACCAGTTCGACGATCATTCGCTCTCTCCTCTCAGCTCTCTCAGGATTGCGCTTGAGACGTTGACGGGGCCGGCGCCGCAGCCGGCTCCTCGGCCGTCGCCCCTCCGAGCCGCCACAGGATCAGGCAACCGATCATCGCCGACAGGATCGAGGCGGCAAACACCGCGATCTTGGCCGCGGCGAAATCGTCCCCGGCGGGAAACGCCTGTCCGGCAATGAACAACGACATGGTGAAGCCGATCCCTGCCAGCGCGCCCGCACCCGCCAACTGCCCCCAGGAATAATCGGCCGGCTTCGCCGCGAGCCTGAGCCAGACCGCCAGCGCCGAGAACGCGATGAAGCCGATCGGCTTGCCGAGCATCAGGGCGGCAATGATGGCGAGCATCAGCGCCTCGCGTCCGTCGAACACGTCGGTGCGGATGGTCACGCCGGCATTGGCAAAGGCGAACAACGGCAGCACCAGATAACTCGACCGCGCGCCCGCGTGCCGCAGCAGCCGGTCGGCGGGAGACTCGATCCGGTCGTGAATCGCATCGAGCGCCTGCAGCGCCGGGGCTGACGGACCGCTTCGCAAAACCTCGCTGGCGCGTTTCGCCTCGGCCGCGACGATGGTGTTGGCCTGCACCATCAGCGCGTTGAGATTGGCCGGCGGCCGCGTCGGAATGAACAGCGCGAGCAGAACGCCGGCGAGCGTCGCATGCAGGCCGCTGGCGTGGACACAGGCCCACAGCACGACGCCGAGCAGCGCATAGGGCGTGACGCTGTAAATGCGGCCGCGATTGAGACAGGCGAGCCCGATCACCGTTGCCGCCGCACCCGCAAGATAAGCCAGATGCAAGTCGCCGGAATAGAACACCGCGACCACGCCGATGGCACCGATGTCGTCGACGATCGCGGCCGCGGTCAGAAAGATCCGCAGCTCCACCGGCACGCGCGGCCCGAGCAGGACGATCAGGGCGATGGCGAACGCGGTGTCGGTCGCCATCGGCACGCCCCAGCCATGCGCCCACGGCCCCGACGGAATGATCAGCGCATAAAACAGCGCCGGCACGGCCATGCCACCGATCGCCGCCGCAATCGGCAGCGCTGCCTGGCGCACCCCGGCGAGATGGCCGACGGTGAACTCGCGCTTGATCTCGAGGCCAACCACCAGGAAGAAGATCGTCAGCAGCCCGTCGTTGATCCAGTGCAGCAGCGACAGGCGGAATGCGGCGTCGCCAAAGCTCAAGCCGACATACTGCTTCCAGAAGGACTCGAAGTCCGGCGCCATCGCCGTGTTCATCAGCAGCACGGCGAGCACGGTCGAGAGCAGCAGCAGCACGCCCGCGGACGGTGCCCAGCCGGCGAAATCGACCGCTGCAGCGCGAAACCGATGCCCGAGCGTGCCGACAATGGCGTCGGAGAACGATACGTCATCCCACGGCCCGTCGTAACGGCGGCTGTTGATGAAGAAGGTGGGTGTAATCATCACGCCGCTGGCGCGCGAACTCGCCACGTCGGCATCGACATGCGCGACGGCGCGCTCGGTCACGGCCGCATCGATGCCATCTGACAATCCGGCCTCGCGCGCTGCGGCTGCCAGATCGTCCTCGGTCAGCGCTTCCGAACGCGTCATCAGCAGGATATGCGCCGCCCAGAACCGTTCCGGGTCGTCGATGCGCTCAACCAGTTCGGCGGCGCGGCGCGCCAGTTCGCTGCCGGTGACCGGCCGATGGCGGAACACATACCGCAATCGGTCGCCGAGCTTGTCGCGTACCGTCTCGATGCGCGCATTGGCGGCGCGGCAATACGGACAGGCATAGCTGCCGTACTCGACCAATGTGATCGGCGCGCCGGTCGGGCCAAGCGTGTGATCGCGCTGACTGTCGACAGGACGATCGAGCCAATGCGATGACGTTGCTCCGCTCACGCGCGAGGTCCTTCCCGATCGTTGCCGGCAACTCGTTTTGTCGCTTGCCGCGGACGCGGCGTCAAACCGCCTCGACCTTGTCGACGCCGTTGACGGCCTTGATCGCACCGACGATCTGGGGCGACACTTTGAAGCGGCCCGGCAGGCGCACCTGCACCTCGCCGCCATCCCGCAGCTGCAACACCAGCGTCACCTCGCCGCCTTCGCTGCTGTCTGAGCGCGGCTCCAGCCGCTTGCGCAAACTGTCGAGCGGATCGTTGCCGGCGATATGGATGCGCAAGTCCGACATCCGCGCCGTCGCCACGGCATCGAGCGGCTTCGCCCACTGGATGCGCGCGCGCACATCCTCGCCCTGCACCTCGCCGCTCAGGAACAGCAACACGTTGGCGCCGGGCTCCAGCAATTCACGGTATTCGGCAAGCCCTTCCGAAAACACGATCGCCTCGTAATGGCCGGTCGGGTCGGACAGGCCGAAGATCCCCATCTTGCTGCCGGTCTTGGTGCGGCGTTCCAGCCGCGACACCACCGTGGCGCCGACCTTGCCCGCGGTCGCGCCGTTCTTCACCGAATTGCAGAACTCGACCCAGCTCTGCGCCTTCTCACGTCCGAGCACCGCCTGATAGTCATCGAGCGGATGGCCCGAGAGGAAGAAGCCGATCGCATCGTATTCGCGCTTGAGCTTTTCCGCCGGCAGCCACGGCTCGACCGACGGCAGCGTGATCGGCTCCGGCCCCGAGCTTCCGCCGAACATGTCGCTCTGTCCGACCGCTTCGCTCTCATGCGAGCGCTGCGCGCGGCCGAGCACGCGGTCCATCGCCGCGAACACGGCGGCACGGTCGCGGCTGAAGCCGTCGAACGCGCCGGCAGCGGCAAGGCTCTCCAGCACGCGCTTGTTGACCGCGCGCGGATTGATGCGCGCGGCGAAATCGGCGAGATCCTTGAACGGCACGTCGCCGCGCACCTCCACGATCGACTGCACCGCCTGCACGCCGACGCCTTTGAGCGCAGCGAGCGCATAGATAATCGTGCGATCCTCGACGGCGAAGGCGACGCCCGAGCGATTAATGGTCGGTGGCTCGAGAACGATATCGAGCCGGCCCGCTTCGGCGCGGAATTCCGCGAGCTTGTCGGTGTTGTTCATGTCGAGCGTCATCGACGCCGCCAGAAACTCGACCGGATAGTTCGCCTTCATATAGGCGGTCTGATACGCGACCAGCGCATAAGCCGCGGCGTGGCTTTTGTTGAAGCCGTATTCGGCGAAACGTTCGAGCAGGTCGAAGATCGCGTCGGCCTGATCCTTGGGGATGCCGCGCTCGGTGCAGCCGGAGACGAAGCGGCTGCGCTGCGCCTCCATCTCCTTGCGGATTTTCTTGCCCATGGCGCGGCGCAGGAGATCGGCCTCGCCGAGCGTGTAGCCGGCGAGGATCTGCGCCGCCTGCATCACCTGTTCCTGATAGACGATGACGCCGAAGGTCTCGCGCAGCACCTCTTCCAGCTTCGGGTGGATATAGTCCGGCTGCTCGTCGCCATGTTTGCGCGCGCAATAGGTCGGGATGTTCGCCATCGGGCCCGGCCGATAGAGCGCCACCAGCGCGATGATGTCCTCGAACCGGTCCGGCTTCATGTCGAGCAGCGCGCGGCGCATGCCCTGACTTTCCAACTGGAAGATGCCGACCGCTTCCGCCCGGGTCAGCATGTCGTAGGTTTTCTTGTCGTCGAGCGGGATCTTGGCGAGATCGAGTTCGATGCCGCGCTGGCGCAAGAGATTGACCGCGGTCTGCAGCACGGTGAGCGTCTTGAGACCGAGGAAGTCGAATTTGACGAGGCCCGCCGGCTCGACCCATTTCATGTTGAACTGGGTCACCGGCATATCCGATTTCGGATCGCGGTAGAGCGGCACGAGTTCCGCCAGCGGCCGGTCACCGATGACGATACCGGCGGCGTGGGTCGAGGCGTGGCGCGTCAGGCCTTCGAGCTTGCGCGCGATGTCGAAGGCGCGCTTGACCACCGGATTTTCCGCGGCCTCGGCCTGCAGTTTGGGCTCGTCCTCGATGGCGCGCGCGAGCGTGATCGGATTGGCCGGATTCTGCGGCACGAGCTTGCACAGCTTGTCGACCTGGCCGTACGGCATCTGCAGCACGCGGCCGACGTCGCGCAGCACGCCGCGCGCCTGCAGGGTACCGAAGGTGATAATCTGCGCCACCTGATCGCGGCCGTAGCGCTCCTGCACATACTTGATCACCTCGTCGCGGCGGTCCTGGCAGAAGTCGATGTCGAAGTCCGGCATCGACACGCGCTCGGGATTGAGGAAGCGCTCGAACAACAGCCCGAACCGCATCGGATCGAGGTCGGTGATGGTGAGCGAATAAGCGACCAGCGAGCCTGCGCCGGAACCGCGGCCCGGCCCGACCGGAATGCCCTGCTGCTTCGCCCACTGGATGAAGTCCGACACGATCAGGAAGTAGCCCGGATATTTCATCCGCTCGATCACATCGAGCTCGAAGGCGAGCCGCTTGTCGTAATCCTCTGTGGCGAGCCCGGGCGCCAAGCCGTGCGCGGAAAGACGCGCCGCGAGACCGTCCTGCGCGCGCTTGCGCAGTTCGGCTGCTTCGTCGGACTTCTCATCGCCGGAGGTGAAATTCGGCAGGATCGGCGCGCGGGTCTTCGGGCGATACGAACAGCGCCGCGCGATTTCGATGGTCGACGCCAGCGCCTCCGGCAGATCGGCGAAGAGTTGCGCCATCTCGGCGCGGGTCTTGAACCGATGCTCGACGGTGAGCTGGCGGCGGTCGGTCTCGGAGACGACCCGGCTCTCGGCGATGCAGATCAGCGCGTCGTGCGCTTCGTAGTCCGAGGCATTGGCGAAGTATGGCTCGTTGGTCGCGACCAGCGGCAGGCCGCGATCATAAGCGAGGTCGAGCAAGGCCGGCTCAGCGTCGCGCTCGGCCGGCACGCCATGGCGCTGCAGTTCCACATAGAGCCGGTCGCCGAACAGCCTCTGCAAAACTTCGCAGCGCGAGGCGGCCAGATGCCCCTGCCCGGCGACGATCGCGGCATTCAGCGGTCCGCCCGGTCCACCGGTGAGCGCGATGATGCCGTCAGTCTCGCCCTCGAGCCAGGCGAGCTTGAGGTGCGGCGCCTCGTTCGACGGCGTTTCGAGGAAGGCGCGGGAGTTGAGCCGCATCAGGCTGCGATAACCGGCCTCGGTGGCCGCGAGCAGTACGACACGGCCGAGCTGCAGCGGCTGGTTCGGCCGTGCTTCCTGATCGCCGAAGTCGATCGCCTGGGCGCAGCCGACGATCGGCTGGATGCCGGAGCCCGCCATCTTCTGCGAGAACTCCAGCGCCCCGAACATGTTGTCGGTGTCGGTCAGCGCCAGCGCCGGCTGCTTGTCCGCCTTGGCGAGGTCGGCGAGCTTGGCGATCGGCAGCGCTCCTTCCAGGAGCGAATAGGACGAGTGCACGCGCAGGTGCACGAATTGAAGTTCCGCGGCCACAGTGATGATTCCTTTG
The DNA here is from genome assembly GCA_023386635.1 of Pseudomonadota bacterium. Lineage (GTDB taxonomy): Bacteria > Pseudomonadota > Alphaproteobacteria > Rhizobiales > Xanthobacteraceae > Pseudolabrys. The sequence continues at coordinate 48,824 of JAEWJH010000101.1, read as the reverse complement.
CCGCGATGGTGCGAGCGGCAGGCGGCGCTGTCTACCGCCGGACCGGGATGAACGGGCCGCGATCCGCCCTATCCCCAGCCTCACCACTGCCAAGCGATCAGACCATGCAGAGCACGTTGGCCCAGACCGCCACCATCCCCACGAACAGCGCCAAGGACGCCAGTGCCGCCGCTTCATGAACCATGGCCTTGAGCATCGTCGCCTCCCTCGTTTCAAGAACAGAACTAGAACATAGTTCATCTTTTGTTCTATCGTCAAGGCGGCTCGGAAATCCGTCCCCGCAAGCCACCGCCGATGGTTAACCGGCGAGAATAATCTTGCGGAATCAGCGCTTTGGAGATTGGAAGCCGCGTGAAACCCGAGCGGCAGGTCAATCCATCTCGACGATCAGGCCGTCGCGGAGCGTCACGCGGCGGTCCATCCGCGCCGCCAATTCCATATTGTGGGTCGCGACGACCGTGGCGAGTCCCGACGCCCGGACGAGCTGATCAAGCGCGTTGAAGACGTGATTGGCGGTGTGCGGGTCGAGGTTGCCGGTCGGTTCGTCGGCCAGCAACAGCCGCGGCGCATTGGCGACCGCGCGGGCGATGGCCACGCGCTGCTGCGCGCCGCCAGACAGTTCGGCCGGACGATGGGTCGCCCGCTCCGCCAGCCCGAGATAGCCGAGCAGCTCCATCCCGCGCCGGCTCGCCTCGCGACGCGACAGGCCGCGGATCATCTGCGGCAGCATCACGTTCTCCAGCGCGGAGAATTCCGGCAGCAGGCGGTGCGACTGGTAGACGAAACCGACCTGCTCGCGGCGCAACCGGGTGCGCTCGCTGTCGGAGAGGCCGACCGTGGCCTGCCCGTCCACATAGACCTCGCCATGGTCGGGGTGTTCCAGCAGACCGGCGAGATGCAGCAGGGTCGACTTGCCGGACCCGGACGGCGCAACCAGCGCGACCGACTGCCCGGCCCAGAGCGCCAGATCCGCGCCCTTGAGGATGTAGAGCGTCGCCTCACCCTGCCGGTAATGCCGCTCAACCTGATGCAGATAGAGGATCGGCACCTCTTCCGCGGCAACCTGCGTCTCGGCCTCGTACTCCATCGTCATGTCACTCATAGCGAAGCGCCTCGACCGGATCGAGCCGCGCGGCCCGCCATGACGGATAGAGCGTCGCCAGCAGCGACAGGGTGAGCGCCATCACCACGACCGCCGTGGTCTCGCCGACGTCGAGATCGGCAGGGAGCTTGGAGAGAAAATACAATTCCGGCGAGAACAGCTCGGTGCTGGTGAGCCACGACAGGAATTGCCGGATCGACTCGATATTGCGGCAGACCAGAACGCCGAACAGGAAGCCCATGATCGTCCCGGTAACGCCGATCGAGGCGCCGGTGATCAGGAACACGCGGGTGATCGCCCCTTGCGTCGCGCCCATGGTGCGCAGGATGGCGATGTCCTGCCCCTTATCCTTCACCAGCATGATCAGGCCGGACACGATGTTGAGCGCCGCCACCAGCACGATCAGCGTCAGGATCAGGAACATGACGTTGCGCTCGACCTGCAGCGCGTTAAAGAACGTCGCGTTCCGCTGCCGCCAGTCGACCATGTAGATCGGCCGCTTGGCCGCGTCCTGCACGGCCTTGCGGTATTGATCGATCTTGTCGGGATTGTCGGTGTAGACCTCGATCGCGGTCACGTCGCCGGCGCGATTGAAATAAGCCTGCGCTTCCTTGAGCGGCATGAAGACAATGGCGGAATCGTATTCCGACATGCCGATCTCGAACACCGCGGCGATCTTGTAGATCTTGATGCGCGGCGTCGTGCCCATGGGCGTCACCGCGCCTTTCGGCGCTACCAGCGTCAGATTGTCACCGGCGCGTACAGACATCTGGTCTGCCATGCGGCGGCCGATGGCGATGCCCTGACCCTCATCGAAGCCGTCGAGCGTGCCCTGCTTGATGTTGTTGGCGATCGAGGGAAGTTTCTTCAGATCGGCCAGACGAATGCCCCGCACCAGCACGCCGCCCGCATTGAACGGCGAAGACGCCAGCGCCTGCCCCTCGACGATCGGTGCCGCGAGCCGCACGCCGGATACGCCGTTGATGCGCGCCGCCACCTCGTCCCAGTCGGTCAGCGGCGATTCCAGCGGCTGGATCAACAGATGGCCGTTGAGACCGAGAATCTTGTCGAGCAGTTCCTTGCGGAAGCCGTTCATCACCGCCATGACGATGATCAGCGTAGCGACGCCGAGCATGATGCCGAGAAAGGAGAACCCGGCAATGACCGAGATGAATCCTTCCTTGCGCCGCGCCCGCAGGTAGCGCAGCGACAGCATCCATTCGAACGGTGAAAAGGGCCGCGTGCCGGAGGGCTGACTCATCGAGGTGTTGTTCCCGCCTGCTGATTTTCACACGATTCTGGCGGATTCATGCCCGCCCCGGCGGGAGAAAAAGCCGGATAGCACACAGAAAACGTCAGGCGACCAACGGCCATCCATCCCGCCATCACTGCGACAGCCGGTCGGTGGCGGCGGCTAGCGACAGCATCTCGCGGCTGCCGTCGGCGCGCTTCTTCACCTCGACCTTGCCTTCGGCAAGCCCGCGCGGGCCGACCATCACCTGCCACGGAATGCCGATCAGGTCGGTCGCGGCGAATTTCGCGCCGGCGCGCTCGTCGAGATCGTTGTAGAGCACCTCGACACCCTTGGCGGTGAGATCGCGATAGAGCTGTTCGCAGGCGCCGTCGGTGGCGGCATCGCCCTGCTTGAGATTGAGGACCGCGACCTTGAACGGCGCGACCGCCTCCGGCCAGATGATGCCGGCGTCGTCATGCGACGCCTCAATGATCGCAGCAACGAGCCGCGACGGGCCGATGCCGTAAGAGCCCATATGCACCGGCTTCTCGCCGCCCTCGCCGGTCGCGACCACAGCCTTCATCGGCTCGGAATATTTCGTGCCGAAATAGAAAATGTGCCCGACCTCGATGCCGCGCGCCGACACCTGCTTGTCGGCCGGCAGCGCGTCGAACGCCGCCGCGTCGTGCATCTCCGAGGTCGCCGCGTAATGCGACGTCCACTGGCTGAAGATATCCTGCATGGCCTTGGGATCGTCGAAATTCACGTCCGCGCCCGGCACATCCATGCCGAGATAGTCCTTGTGGCAGAACACTTCGCTCTCGCCGGTCGAGGCGAGAATGATGAATTCGTGGCTGAGATTGCCGCCGATCGGACCGGTGTCGGCGCGCATCGGAATCGAACGCAGCCCCATGCGCGCGAAGGTGCGCAGATAGGCGGCGAACATCTTGTTGTAGGAATGCTCGGCGCCGGCCTGATCGAGGTCGAACGAATAGGCGTCCTTCATCAGGAATTCGCGGCCGCGCATCAGCCCGAAGCGCGGACGCACCTCGTCGCGGAACTTCCACTGGATGTGATAGAGGTTGAGCGGCAATTCCTTGTAGGAGCGCACATAGGCGCGGAAGATGTCGGTGATCATCTCCTCGTTGGTCGGGCCGTACAGCACCTCGCGCTCGTGACGATCCTTGATGCGCAGCATCTCCTTGCCGTAGGCGTCGTAGCGGCCGCTCTCGCGCCACAGATCGGCCGACTGGATCGTCGGCATCAGCAGTTCGATGGCGCCGGCGCGGTTCTGCTCCTCGCGTACGATCTGCACGACCTTCTGCAGCACGCGCCAGCCGAGCGGCAGGAACGCATAGATGCCGGCAGCCTCCTGCCGCATCATGCCTGCGCGCAGCATCAGGCGGTGCGAAACGATCTCCGCCTCGCGGGGAGCTTCACGCAGGATCGGCAGGAAAAAGCGGGACAGGCGCATGGCGGTGGATCGATTCGTTCTGGAACGGGTTCGGGGGCGAGTGAAACCGGATCGCCCTGCAAAACACAAGGCCGCAGCCGAAATCGCGCTTTTGCAGGCCTCAAGGGGGTGGACATGGGATGAAAAGGCCCATTCCCAGTGTTCTGAGAGCATGGTAACGCTGCGATCCAGTTGAGGGCTTGCGATGCGCGATCTGCGGCAGGGGCTTGTGGCTTTGGTGGCGATTTTCGCCATCACGCTGCATGGCCTGCTGGCAACGCTCTCTCCGGTCAGCGCCGCGGTCTCCGGCTTCGATCCGCTGGCGATCACCTGTCTGACCGGCGGCCACGATGCCGCCGCGCCGCAGCAGGACGGCAGCACGCCGGCCCCGACGCACAAATGCGACCATTGCGTGATGTGTCTGGCGACCGGTCTGCCGGCGCCCACCATCACGACCACCGAATGGACGCCTTTGCCGGCTGGTGCCGTTGTGCAGCCACCGGTCTCCCGTCTCGCCGTGACCAGCGAGGTCCGTCCGCATTTCCCCCGAGGTCCACCGCAGATCGGCTGATCGCCGCGGCTCGAGCCGCATCGTCATCCGTTTTGTCAGGTTAAGACCCATGTCACGTCTGGTTATGCTGGGCAGCGCCGTGCTGCTCGGGTCTGTCGCGTTCGAAAGCGCCGCGCAGGCTCAACAAACATCCTCACCGGTTCAGGTTCCGGAAATCACCGTCAATGCCGGCGCTTCACAAGGCGGCAGTTCGCTGACGGCGCCCAACACCGCACAAGCCACCGCCGAAATCGAGCGCACGCCGGGGGCCGTCGCGATCGTCCCCGACACCGTTTTCAAGAATGGTCCGGCCAGCACGGTGAAGGACATTCTCGATTGGGTTCCGGGCGTGATCGCGCAACCGCGTTGGGGGCCTGACGCACGGTTGTCGATCCGGGGCTCCGGTTTGTCGCGCAGCTACGGCAACCGTGGTCTCAACCCGATGATGGATGGCATTCCGATCAGCACCGCCGACGGTCTGTTCGATCTCTATGAGATCGATCCGAGCGCTTACCGTTATGTCGAGGTTTTCAAGGGCGCCAACGCACTCCGGTACGGCGGCAATTCGCTCGGCGGCGCCATCAACTTCGTCATGCCGACCGGACGCGACGCCAGCGCATTCGACAGCCGGGTCGATGCCGGCAGCTTTGGTTACCTGCGCGGTCAGAGCAGCACCGCTGGCTCCAAAGGACCATACGACTGGTTCATCACCGGCTCGGCGCAAAGCGAAATGGGCTATCGCGAGCACAGCAAGAACCACATGGAGCGGCTCAATGCGAATTTCGGCTATCAGTTCTCTCCGGATGCCGAGACGAGATTTTACATCAACGCCAATTCATGGCGCGGGCAGTTGCCCGGAGAGGTCAGCAAGAGCGACGCGCTGAACAATCCGCGCGCCGCCAACCCGTTTTGGGTGGCCGGAAACCAGCAGCGCAACATCGATTCAGTGCGCGTGGCTAACAAGACGACCCTGCGGTTCGATACCACGACCGTGGATTTCGGCCTGTTCGCGCTCGAGCGGCGCGTCGATCATCCCATCTTCATCTACTATGACTTCCGCGCGCACGATTACGGTGGGTTTGTGCGTGCCGCCGACGAGCGGGTGATCGGCGGATTCCGCAATCGGTTCGTTACGGGATTCAACGTCCAGAACGGCGCGATCGATCTTGACAACTACCTCAATCTGGGCGGCAGCAAGGGCATTCTGATCGCATCGAATTTATGGAAGTCGCAGAATTACACGGCCTATGCAGAGAATTCGTTCTACTTCCTGCCGACGGTTGCTGCGATTCTCGGCGGCCAGCTCCAGCGCAGCATCCGCGACCAGCAGGACCGGTTCCTGAGCAACGGCGATCAGTCGGGCCGGCGGACCTACGACGCGTTCACGCCCAAGGTCGGATTGCTCTGGGATGTCGACCCCGCCTGGCAGGTGTTCGGCAATGTCTCGCGCAGTTCGGAGGCCCCGAGTTTCGACACGCTCGCCTTCACGACGCCGGTCAACTCCAATCTTCAGGCACAGACCGCGACAACCTACGAGATCGGCACCCGAGGTCGCCGGCCGGACTTGACGTGGGATCTGTCGCTGTATCGCGCCACTATCCGCAACGAACTTCAATGTCTGGCTGATCCCGCCAATGTGGGCGGCTGCACCGCGACCAATGCTCCCCGTACCGTGCATCAGGGTATCGAGGCCGGGCTCGGCGTCGCTTTCCTGAAATCCGCGTTCGCACAGCAGGACCGCTTCTGGCTGAATGTCGCCTATACATATAGCGACTTCCGCTTCGACGGAGACGCGACGTTCGACAACAACCGCCTGCCCGCGATCCCGCCCCACTATCTGCGCGCGGAAGTCGTCTACAAACATCCGAGCGGCTTCTATGCGGGGCCGAATGTCGAGTGGATGCCGCAAGACTTCTTCGCCGACAATGCCAACACCCTGACGATCGACCCCTATGCCTTGGTGAATTTCAAGGTCGGCTTCGATCAGGGCACCGGCTGGTCCGGTTATATCGAAGGACGCAACCTGTTCGACAAACGCTACATCTCGACCACGGTCACGGTCGGGACTGCGACGCCGAACGCGCAGCTTTTCAATCCCGGTGCCGGCCGCGCGATCTATGCCGGTCTTCGCTATCGCATGTGAGCAAACCCATGACAAAGCTCCTTGCCGCATTCCTCGTCCTGTCAGGTCTCGCCGGGCCCGCATTCGCGGGTCCGAATGAGGACGCCGTGCGCCACCTCCTGCATTCGACCTTCGACAAGCCGGGCGCCAAGCTGATTGTGGAGCCGGTGGCGGTCGATGGCGATCATGCCATCGCCGGCTGGACTCAGGGCGACACGGGCGGCCGCGCGCTGCTCAGACGCAAAGGTGATCATTGGCAGATCGTGTTGTGCAGTGGCGATCAATTGAGGTCGGTCGACACGCTGGCTCATGCCGGATTGCCGATGCCGGCCGCCAACGCGCTCGCCAGCCAACTTGCAAAGGCCGAGGCGAGCACCGATCCAAAACGGCTTGCTTTGTTCTCTCGCTTCGACGGGATCGTCATGATCGGAGCCGACGGACATCACCCGCCGCACTAACGCACGATCGGCGCGCGACTGCGGTTGCGCGCCGCTCACCTCATGCTTCAACCACGAACAGGAGAACATCCATGACAACCATGCTCCAGCGCCTTGCTGTTGCGACCATGCTGGCCATTCCGGCGATCACCCTCCCCGCGTCGGCGCAGCAGGCCGGCGACCTCAAGATCGAGAAAGCGTGGAGCCGCGCCACGCCTGGCAATTCCAAGATCGGCGCCGGCTATTTCACCGTGACCAATACGGGCAGCGCGCCGGACACGCTGGTCTCGGCGAGGACCGGCGCCTCCGATCATGTCGAGATTCATGAAATGGCGATGAAGGACGGCGTCATGACCATGCGCCCGATAGCAAAGGGCGTCGCTATCGCGCCCGGCAAATCCGTCAGCTTCGCGCCGGGCGGTTTTCACCTGATGTTGATGGGCCTCAAGGCACCGCTCAAGCAGGGTGACAAGGTGCCGCTGACGCTGACGTTCGCCAAGGCCGGCAAGGTCGATGTCACGCTCGATGTTCAAGGCATTGGCGCGCAGGCCCCCGACGGGAGCAAGGCGGGTCACGACACGAACAACACGCACACCATGAAGAAGATGTGAGCCATGCAAACCTTATCAATCTCCAAATCCGTCTGCGCGAGCGTAGCGTTGACATTCCTCGCCGCTGCGACGGCTCAAGCTCATGTCGTCCTCGAGAAGTCGGAGGCGACCCTCGGCGCACCATACAAGGCCGTGTTCAAGGTCGGGCACGGCTGCAACGGCTCGCCGACCACGAAACTTCGCGTGCGGCTGCCGGACGGCGTGATCGCCGCGAAGCCGATGCCGAAACCCGGCTGGCAGATCGAGATCGAGAGCGGACCTTACGACAAGGCCTACAGTTTTTTCCACGGCGCGTCGCTCAAGGAAGGCGTGAAGACCATCACCTGGACCGGCAAGCTCGAGGATCAATATTACGATGAGTTCGTCGTGTCGGTGTTCATCGCCGACAGCCTCAAGGCCGGCGAAACGCTTTACTTTCCGGTGATGCAGGAATGCGAGAGGGGCGTGCATCGCTGGATCGAGATTCCGAAAGCCGGCGGTTCGAGCCACGAATTGAAGGAACCCGCGCCGGGTCTGCGGCTGCAACCGAAAACATGATCGCTGCTCGGCATCGCTGGACAGGCGTCGCCGCCGCGCTCATCCTCTGGATGGTGAGCGCGACGGCGGCGTTCGGTCATGCGACGCTGGTCTCGTCTCAACCCGCCGACGGCGCGGTGCTCGACCGCGCGCCGGCAATGCTCGTCCTCACCTTCAACGAAGCGGTCGCGCCGCTGGTGTTCAAGCTGCTCGGTCCCGACGGCGCGCCGATCAGCGTGAAGCCCCCGGCCGACGGCGGCACAACCTTGCGTCTTCCGGTCTCCGGGCTCGCGCGCGGCTCTCATGTGCTGAGTTGGCGCGTCGTTTCCGCTGACGGACATCCGGTCGGCGGCGCCCTGCTGTTCTCCATCGGAGCAACGACGGCCAACACCTTCAAAGATGTAGATGGCGATTCCGCGCGCGGCGCGCTGTTCGTGATCGCCCGCGTGCTGCTGTTCATCGGTCTGTTCGGCGGCATCGGAGGCAGCCTGTTCCTGACGCTGCAGCGGCGGCCCATTCCCGGCGCGGTTCGCGCGGCACGGTTCGCCATCGGCACCGGCGTGATATCGCTGCCGCTCCTGCTGGCGCTACAAGCGCTGGATAGCCTCGGCGTACCCGTAAGCGCCCTGCTCGACGCCGAGAGCTGGCACATCGCCTTTGCCTCGTCGGTGGCGTGGATGGCGTTCACGGCGCTTGCCGGATTCATCCTCGGCCTGATCGCGCTCTCCGGCCGCAGCGCGCCGCGCTTCTGCGCCGTGCTGGCGACGCTGTGCGCCGGCGCCGCGCTTGCGATGACCGGGCATGCCAGCAGCGCGCCGCCGCAATGGGTCTCCCGCCCCGCCGTGTTCCTGCACATCGTCGGGCTTTGTTTCTGGCTCGGCTCGCTGCTGCCGCTCGCCTTGGCGCTGATCCGCACCCCGGACCCGCAGGCGCCGCTGGCGCTGTTCAGCAAGCTCATCCCGCTGCCGCTCGTCGTGCTGATCGCCGCGGGCGGCGTATTGGTCTGGGTGCAGGTCCCCGATCTGCGCCTTCTGCCTGACACCGGCTACGGCCGGTTGCTGATCGCCAAGCTCGCGCTGGTCGCCATGCTGCTGGCGCTGGCGCTGCGCAACCGGCTCAGCCTCGCCCCGGCGGTGATGGCCGGCACGCCGGGCGCGCGCCGCGCTTTCTTCCGGGCTGTGGCCGCGGAGATCGCCGTGGCGCTGGCGATCCTCGGCCTGGTCGCCGGATGGCGGCTGACGCCGCCGCCCCGCGCGCTGGCCGCCGCCGAGCCCGCGCTGGTCCACCTGCACGACGGAAAGACGATGGCCGACATCACCGTCACGCCGGGTCGCCCCGGGCCGGTGACCATCACCGTGCGGCTGATGCGCGAGGACGGCACGCCGATTGGCGCGCGGGAACTCAGCGTCAGCCTCGAGCAGCCGGGACTCGGCATCGAGCCTCTGACCCGGACTGGAGCACCGGCAGAACCCGGCGCCTGGGAAATCACCGGCCTGCTCGTGCCAACGGCCGGGACCTGGACCATCGCCGTGACCGCCCTGATCGACGATTTCGACAAGATCGTGCTGGACGGCCCGGTTGTGTTGCAACCTTAGTTCGTGACAAGCCCGTTCAGGGTGATAAGGTTGCTTAACCATCGCGCAGGCGGTGGCTAAAAAAGGGCCATGAATGGCTTGAGTCTGGGGAGACCAATCGGGCTCGCGACGCCTCCGGCGTCCGCAGGACCCCCAAAACACGACACGACACCAACAATGTCGCGACAAGAGCAGCAACGGCGCAAAAGAACATTGGTTATCGGCGGGGCTTCGGCCCTGCTTTTTTTTGCGCCATGCGCTACCGGAAACCGAGCAGCCCGGCGATCTGATCGAGCGTGATCCACTGCTTCTCGTAGATCAGCGCGAGAATGCCGAAGACGACGCTGGCCACCAGCGTGGTCCAGACGAGCTTCCAGAGCAGCCGCGCCGCGACCGGCGCGCCGGGGTCGGTGCCGGCGGCGAACTCACCCTGCTCCTCCTGGCTGCGCACGCCCCAAGGCAACACCGCGAACAGCGTTACCCACCAGATCAGGAAGTAGATGGCGATAGCCGTCGTCGTGGACATCTCAAGCCTGCTCGAGTTCGACCAGCGTGCCGGCAAAGTCCTTGGGGTGCAGGAACAGCACCGGCTTGCCATGCGCGCCGATCTTCGGTTCGCCGTCGCCTATCACCCGGGCGCCCGCCGCCTTGAGCCGGTCGCGCGCGGCGATGATGTCGTCGACCTCGTAGCACACGTGGTGGATGCCGCCGTCCGGGCTTTTCTCCAGGAATTTGTTGATCGGCGAATTGTCGCCGAGCGGCTCCAGCAGTTCGATCTTGGTGTTCGGCAGACTGACGAACACGGTGCTGACGCCATGCGCCGGCTGCGCCACTTTCTCGGACACCTGCGCGCCGAGCGTATCGCGATAGACCGCCGTGGCCTTGGCGATGTCCTTCACGGCGATGGCAACGTGATTCAGGCGTCCGATCATCTGTGCGTACCTCTCGCCGCGATTATACCGCAAAACTTATACGGGAAGCACGTGAACGTGGCACATGGGCTTCTTGCCCCACCTCTCCGCGACCGCGGAGCGCACCGCGCGGCGCACGCTTTCGCCGACGCTGTCGGGATCGCGGCGGCGCTGACGCGGCAAGGACTGGATCGTCTGTTCGATCACCGTGGCGATCACGTCGGCCATCGCCTTCCCTTCGGCGTCCCGCTCCGGCAGGCCGATCAGGTCGTATTCCGGATCGGCGACGAGTTCGCCGCGCTCGTCGAGCGCCAGCGCGATCGAGACCACACCGGCGAACGATAGCCGCCGGCGGTCCGCGACCGTGCGCGATTGGGAATCCACCAGCAGCTTGCCGTCCTTGTAGAGCCGCCCGGCCGGAATCTCGTCGATCACACCGGCGACGCCCGACAGCTTCACCACGTCGCCGTTGCGGCAGGAGATCACTTCCGGCACGCCGAGGCTGCGCGCGAGGCTCGCATGCTCGGACAGATGCAGCGCCTCGCCGTGGACCGGGATCAGGATCTTCGGCTTCACCCACGAGATCATATCCGTGAGTTCGTCGCGGCGCGGATGGCCCGACACATGCACCAGATGGGTGCGGTCGGTGATCACCTCGATGCCCTGCTCGATCAGCCCGTTGAGCACACGGCCCACGGCCTTTTCGTTGCCCGGAATGGTGCGCGCGGAAACGATCACACGATCGCCACGCGACAGCGTCACCTCCGGATGCTGGTCGGCGGCGATGCGCGCCAGCGCCGCGCGCGGCTCGCCCTGGCTGCCGGTGCACAGCGCAACGACCTTGTCCGGCGGCAGATAGCCGTAGGCGTCCTGGCTGCGGAAATCCTGCACGCCCTCGAAATTGCCGGTCTCGCGCGCGACCTGCACCACGCGCTCCATGGCGCGACCGACGACCACGACCTCACGGTCGCAGGCGCGCGCCGCCTCGGCAACGACCTTGAGCCGCCCGACATTGGAGGCGAAGGTCGTCACGGCGACGCGCCCGCGCGCGGAGCGGATCAGATCGGTGATCGTGCGGCCGACCTCCTGTTCCGAGGGCGAACGGCCTTCGCGTACCGCATTGGTGGAATCGCCGATCAGCGCGAGGCAGCCCTCGTCGCCGAGCGCACGCAGCTTTGCCTCGTCGGTCTTGGGGCCGAGCACCGGCGTCGGATCGATCTTCCAGTCGCCGGTGTGCAGCACCGTGCCGGCCGGCGTGCGGATGATCAGCGCGTTCGATTCCGGAATGGAGTGCGCGACGGAGACCAGCTCCACATCAAAGGGTCCGGCGGTGAACCGGCCGCCGACCGGAATGACCTCGACCTCGACCTCCGGCGCGCCCGGCTCGCTGCGGCGCTTGGCGTCGAGCAGCGCGGCGGTGAACGGCGTCGCATAGACCGGCACCTTGAGCCGCGGCCACAGATCGAGCACCGCACCGAAATGGTCTTCGTGCGCGTGCGTGAGCACGATGCCGACGACGTCGCGCTTCTCCTCGGCGATGTAACCGATATCCGGCAGGACCAGATCGACGCCGGGTAACTGATCCTCGGACGCGAACGACACGCCGAGATCGACAATCAGCCATTTGCGCTGGCGGCCCTGCCCGACGCCGTAGAGCGACATGTTCATGCCGATCTCGCCGACGCCGCCGAGCGGCGCGAACACCAGATCTGTCTGCGCGGGTGCCATGCTCAGTGCCTCGCTTCGGTTGCGAGGCTGAACACGTCGCCCGCGGTCACGATTTCAGTGGTGCCGTCGGCATGCCCGAGCAGCAGCCGGCCCTGCGCGTCGAGACCCGTAAACTGCCCGGTCATTTCGCGGCCCGGCAGCCGCACGCGGATCGGCGCGCCGAGCCCCGCGGCGCGCGCCAGCCAGTCGGTGCGGATGCCGGCAAAGCCGGCCCCGGCCGACCATTGCGCGAGCCGCGCCACCATAGCGGCGCTCAACGCGGCGAACAGCTCATCCGCGTCGACCACAGCGCCGACGCTGGCAAGGTCGGTTGCGGGAAATGCCGTCTCTGGCGGATGGCTGACGCAATTCACACCCAGTCCGATCACCACTGCGCTGCCTTCCGCTTCAATCAGAATGCCGGCGGCCTTGTGGCCGTCGACCAGCATGTCATTCGGCCATTTGACCGTCACCTGCCCGCCGAGCGCCGGTGCACAGGCCAGAACGGCATCGGTCAGCGCCAGTACGCTGACGAACGCAAGCTCCGGTGCGCGCGCCGGGGGCGCCGGATCGGTCAGCAGCAGCGAGGCGAACAGATTGCCCGGCTGCGAGACCCAGGCATTGTCGCGCCGGCCGCGGCCTTGCGTCTGCGTCCGCGCCACGACCCAGAGCGGGCCGCGCTCGCCGCCGCGCGCCAGACGCTTCGCCTCGGCGTTGGTCGAGCCGATAACCTCGTGCAACGCCAGCCGGACACCGGCCGCGACTGCGACGGGGTCGAGCCGCATCTAAAACAGCGACTTCGCCGCCGCCGTCGCCGCATCGAGGAGCGGGCCGGGAAAGACGAAGAACAGGATGTTGGCGAGCCCCGACAGCGCGAGCATCACGCCAAGCGATGGCGCCATCTTCACGAAGCGCGGCGCCGGCTCGTCGAAATACATCACCTTGACGATCAGCAGATAGTAGTAAGCGCCGACCACGCTGGTGACGACACCGAGCACTGCAAGGACATAAAGTCCCGCCTTCATCGCCGCGAGGAACACGTAGAACTTGGCGAAGAAGCCCGCGAGCGGCGGGATACCGGCGAGCGAAAACAACAGCGCGCCGAAGAAGAACGCCATGGTCGGATGCGTGCGCGCGAGACCGGCGAGATCGCTGATGTTCTCGACCAGGCCGCCGTCGCGGCGCATCGCCAGAACGAAGGCGAAGGAGCCGATGGTCATCGCCACATAGATGGTCATGTAGACCAGCACGCCCTGCACGCCTTCCGCGGTGCCGGCGGCAAGCCCGACCAACGCGAAACCCATATGTCCGATGGACGAATAAGCCAGCAGCCGCTTGATGTTGCGCTGGCCGATGGCGGCGAACGAGCCGAGCGCCATCGAGGCGATGGCGACGAACACGACGATCTGCTGCCACTGATGCATGATGCCCGGGAACGCGACGATGGTGGCGCGCACGAACATCGCGATCGAGGCGACCTTGACCGCCGAGGCGAAGAACGTCGTCACCGGCGTCGGCGCACCTTCGTAGACGTCCGGCGTCCACATGTGGAACGGCACCGCCGAGACCTTGAAGCAGAAGCCGACGAACAGGAACACCAGACCGAATACGAGGCCGATGCCGCCCTGCTGCGCCGCCTTGGCGATGCCCTCGAAGCTCACCGTGCCGGTGAAGCCATAGACCAGCGAAGCGCCGTAGAGCAGCATGCCCGACGACAGCGCGCCGAGGACGAAATATTTGAGGCCCGCTTCGGTGGAGCGCACGCTGTCGCGGTTCGACGCCGCGATGACGTAAAGCGCGAGCGACATCAGTTCGAGACCAAGATAGAGCGCGATCAGGTCATTGGCCGAGATCAGCATCATCATGCCGACCGTCGAGAGCAGGATCAGCACCGGATACTCGAACTTCTGCTGCTTCTCGGCGCGCAGATAATCGAACGAGAGGACGATGGCCGAGGCCGAGGCCGCGAGCGCGAGGATCTTCAGGAAGCGGGCGAAATCGTCGACGATGAAGCTACCGCCGAACGCCACATGCTTGCCGGGTGCCATGGTGACAACCATCGCCGCGACCGCGGTGATCAGCAGCAGCGATAGCGTGTTGATCACGGCGAGGCTGCGGTGGCCGGCGAACGCGCCGATCATCAGCAGCACCAGCGCGCCGGCGGCGAGCACCAGCTCCGGCAGAACCGGCGTCAACATGGTTGCGGTGAAGGCTTCAGTCATCGGGTTCGCCTTACTGCACGATCAGCGCGGCGGTCTGGGCCGCCTTGAGCGCTGCATGATAGTGGGTGAGCAACTGGTTGACGGACGCGGCAGAGATGTCGAGCACCGGCGTCGGCGCAACGCCGAGCAGGATCGTCAGCACCACCAGCGGCGCGAGGATCAGCGATTCCCGCCAGCCGATGTCGCGGATCGCGACGAGCGACGGCTTCTCCAGCTTGCCGAACACCACCTTGCGGTAGAGCCACAGCGCATAGGCGGCCGACAGGATGACGCCGAGCGTCGCCAGCGTTCCGGTCGGGACGTTGACCTTGAAGGTGCCGAGCAGCGTCATGAATTCGCCGACGAACCCGGAGGTACCCGGCAGGCCGACATTGGCCATGGTGAACAGCATGAACACCGCCGCATAGAGCGGCATGCGGTTGACGAGGCCGCCATAGGCCGCGATCTCGCGCGTGTGCATGCGGTCGTAGACGACGCCGACGCAGAGGAACAGCGCGCCGGAGACGACGCCGTGCGACACCATCTGGAAGATACCGCCGGCGACGCCCTGCGTGGTCGCCGCGAAGATGCCCATGGTGACGAAGCCCATATGCGCCACGGAGGAATAAGCGATCAGCTTCTTCATATCCTCCTGCATCAGCGCGACCAGCGACGTGTAGATGATCGCGACGACCGACAGCGCGAACACGAACGGGGCGAAATAATGCGACGCCTCGGGGAACATCGGCAGCGAGAAGCGCAGGAAGCCGTAGCCGCCCATCTTCAGAAGGATCGCCGCGAGGATCACCGAGCCCGCCGTCGGCGCTTCGACGTGCGCGTCCGGCAGCCAGGTGTGCACCGGCCACATCGGCATCTTCACCGCGAACGAGGCGAAGAAGGCGAGCCATGCCCACTTCTGCAGGTCATACGGGAAGCCATGCTTGAGCAGCGTCGGAATGTCGGTGGTGCCGGCGCTCCAGTACATCGCCATGATGGCGAGCAGCATCAGCACCGAGCCCAGCAGCGTGTAGAGGAAGAACTTGAAGCTCGCATAGACGCGGCGCGGACCGCCCCAGACGCCGATGATCAGGAACATCGGGATCAGACCGCCCTCGAAGAACAGGTAGAACAGCACCAGATCGAGCGCCGAGAAGGTGCCGATCATCAGCGTTTCCAGAACCAGGAACGCGATCATGTATTCCTTGACGCGCATCTGGATCGCCGACCAGCTGGCGATGATGGCGATCGGCATGATCGCGGTCGTCAGGATGATCAGCGGCAGCGAGATGCCGTCGACGCCCATGTGGTAGGACGCGACGCCGAGCAGCCACGGATGCTTCTCGACGAACTGGAAGTCGGCCGAACTGGCATCGAAGTTCACGAGCAGCACCAGCGACACCGCGAAGGTGATCAGCGTGGTCCACAACGAGATCCAGCGGGCGGTGTTCTTGCCCAGGTTCCCCTCGCCGCGCGCGGTGATCCACACCAGCAGCGCGCCGAGAACCGGCAGAAACGTCGTGACGGACAGGACCGGCCAGTTCATCAGTGGCTCCCCGGCATGAACATGAACCAGGTGATGAAGGCGGCGACGCCGATCAGCATGGCGAATGCGTAGTGATAGAGATATCCGGTCTGCAGCCGGACCACGTTGCGGGTGACGTCAAGCACCCGCGCCGACACACCGTCAGGCCCGAAGCCGTCGATCAGCCAGCCGTCGCCGCGCTTCCACAGCGTGCGGCCGAGCCACTTCGCGGGGCGAACGAAGATCGTGTCGTAGAGTTCGTCGAAGTACCACTTGTTGAGCAGGAAGCGGTAGAGCGGCTGGTGCTGCCGCGCCAGTTCGACCGGGATATCCGGCCGGCGGATATAGAACTGCCAGGCGACGAGGAAGCCGATCACCATCATCACCGTGGGCATCAGCGCGATCCACAACGGGATGTGGTGCATTTCCTCGAGCACCTTGTTGTCCTTGGCGAAGGTCAAAGACCCGCGGAAGAATTCCGCCACGCCGTGACCGGCGAACACTTCCTTGAACGGGAAACCGGCGGCGAGCGAACCGAGCGCCAACACGGCGAGCGGGATCGTCATCACCAGCGGGCTTTCACGCGCCGCCTCATAATGATGCTGATCGTGCGGCTTGCCATGGAAGGTCTTGAAGATCAGACGCCAGGAATAGAACGAGGTCAGCAGCGCGGCGATGACCGTGCAGAGGAAGCCATAGAGAGCCATCGGATTGTGGCCGACGAAGGCGGCTTCGATGATCGCGTCCTTGGAGAAATAGCCGGCGGTCAGGGGGAAGCCGGTCAAAGCGAGCGTGCCGATCAGCATCACGATGTAAGTGAACGGGATGCGATCCTTCAGGCCACCCATGTTGCGGATGTCCTGCTCGTGATGCATCGCGTGGATCACCGAGCCGGAGCCTAAGAACAGGAGCGCCTTGAAGAAAGCGTGCGTGAACAGGTGGAACATGCCGACGGAATAAGCACCCACGCCCATTGCCACGAACATGTAGCCGAGCTGCGAACAGGTCGAATAAGCAACGATACGCTTGATGTCGTTCTGGACGAGCCCGATGGTCGCCGCGAACAGCGCGGTGGTCGCGCCGATCAGCGTCACAACGGTCTGCGCGTTCGGCGCGAGTTCGAACAGCGGCGACAGTCGCGCCACCATGAACACGCCCGCGGTCACCATGGTCGCGGCATGGATCAGCGCCGACACCGGGGTCGGACCTTCCATCGCGTCCGGCAACCAGGTGTGCAGCAGGAACTGCGCCGACTTGCCCATGGCGCCCATGAACAGGAACAGGCAGATCAGCGTCAGCGCATCGGCGTGCCAGCCGAAGAAGGTAATGGTCTTGCCGGTCAGCGACGGCGCTTGCGCGAACACGGTGTCGAAATCGATCGCGCCGACCATCATGAACAGCGCGAAAATGCCGAGCGCGAAGCCAAAGTCGCCGACGCGGTTGACGACGAACGCCTTGATCGCCGCCGCGTTCGCCTCCGGCTTCTGGTACCAGAAACCGATCAGCAGATAGCTGGCGAGACCCACGCCTTCCCAGCCGAAGAACAGCTGCGCCAGATTGTCGGAGGTCACCAGCATCAGCATGGCGAAGGTGAACAGCGACAGATAGGCGAAGAACCGCGGCCGGTTCGGATCCTCGTGCATGTAGCCGATGGAATAGAGATGCACGAGCGCCGACACGGTGTTGACGACGACCAGCATCACCGCGGTGAGCGTGTCGACGCGGATCGCCCAGTGCACCTTGAGATCGCCTGAGATGATCCACGGCATCAGGTCGATGCGGATGTCCTGATGGCCGAAGCCGACCTGGACGAACGCGACCCACGACAGCGCCGCCGAAACGAACAGCAGCGAGGTGGTGATCAGTTCGACGAGCCGCGAGCCCGCCGCCGGCGGCTCATGCGGATGGTCTTCATGGGTGTCGTGATGGATGACACCGCCGCCATGGACCCCGCCGCTTTGGCCGCCCGGCTCATGATGATGAGCGCCGTGATGGTCCGTAGGATGCCCGGTGTCGGGCTTCGGGTTTTGCCCCGGGAACCGCGCGCGCGCGCCGGCGATCGCGATCAATCCCCCGAGGATCGCGCCGAGCAGCGGCAGAAAGACGATCGCCTGATACATGAGTGTCTCAGCCCTTCATCAGGTTGATGTCTTCAACCGCGATAGAGCCGCGGTTGCGGTAGAACGCCACCAGAATGGCAAGGCCGATGGCGGCTTCCGCCGCCGCGACCGTGAGCACCAGCAGCGCAAACACCTGTCCGACCAGATCGCCGAGGAACGACGAGAACGACACCAGGTTGATGTTCACCGCAAGCAGGATGAGCTCGATCGACATCAGGATGACGATCACGTTCTTCCGGTTGAGGAAGATGCCGAAGATGCCGAGTGTGAACATGATCGCCGCGACGGCGAGATAGTGGCCGAGGCCGATCGTCATGATGGGTTCTCCGACAGGCCCTGACCCGGCCGCACCTGCTTGATCTCGATCGCTGTCGCGGGTGTGCGCGCAACCTGTTCGGCGATGCTCTGGCGGCGCACGCGGGCGCGATGATGCAGCGTCAGCACGATCGCGCCGATCATCGCCACCAGCAGGACAAGGCCCGCCGCCTGGAAGAAGTAGATGTACTTCGTATAGAGCACGAGGCCGAGCGCCTCGGTGTTGCTCACCTGCGCCACCGGCGGGATCGGCGACGCCTTGGTCACGTTGGGGTCGATCGCCCAGCCGCCGACCACCATCAGGAGTTCGGCGAGCATGACGAAGCCGACCAGCGCACCGACCGGAAGATATTGCTGGAAGCCCTGCCGCAGCTCGGCGAAGTCGACGTCAAGCATCATCACCACGAACAGGAACAGCACGGCGACTGCGCCGACATAGACGACGATCAGAATCATCGCCAGGAATTCGGCGCCGAGCAGCACGAACAGCCCCGCCGCATTGACGAAGGCGAGGATCAGGAACAGCACCGAGTGAACCGGATTCTTCGACGCGATCACCATCACCGCGGAGGCGATGCAGATGCCGGCGAAGAGATAAAAGAACAGAGCCGTGATCATCGTGTTGGGCTCCCGAACCCATCCATCGCCCTCGTCCTGAGGAGGCCGCAACGCGGCCGTCTCGAAGGACGAAGAGCACCAGCCGGGCGCCTCGCCCTTCGAGACGCGGCTTGCAGCCGCTCCTCAGGGTGAGGCGTGTGAGAGAGGCGCGCGTTCATAATCATCACCGGTACGGCGCGTCGAGCGCGATGTTCTTCGCGATCTCGCGCTCCCAGCGGTCCCCGTTCGCGAGCAGGCGCTCCTTGTCGTAATAGAGCTCCTCGCGCGTCTCGGTCGCGAATTCGAAATTCGGCCCCTCGACGATGGCGTCGACCGGGCAGGCTTCCTGGCAAAAGCCGCAATAGATGCACTTCACCATGTCGATGTCGTAGCGCGTGGTGCGGCGCGTGCCGTCGTTGCGGCGCGGGCCGGCCTCGATGGTGATGGCCTGTGCCGGGCAGATCGCCTCGCACAGCTTGCATGCGATGCAGCGCTCCTCGCCGTTCGGATAGCGGCGCAGCGCATGCTCGCCGCGAAAGCGCGGTGAGATCGGCCCCTTCTCGAACGGATAGTTCAGCGTCGCCTTCGGCTGGAAGAAATAGCGCATGGCCAGCGCGAAGCCGGTCACGAACTCCCAGAGAAACAGCGCCTTGGCCGCGCGGTCGAGCCTCATCGCATCCTCACTTCCACGCCAGATGGCCGTATTGCAGAACGCCGGCAACGATCACCACCATCGCCAGCGACAGCGGCAGGAACACCTTCCAGCCGAGCCGCATCAGTTGGTCGTAGCGGTATCGCGGGACGATCGCCTTCGCCATCGCGAACAGGAAGAACATGAACAGCGCCTTGAGCGTGAACCAGACCACGCCCGGCACCCAGGTGAACGGCGCATACGGCACCGGCGGGAGCCAGCCGCCGAGGAACAGGATCGTCGCCATCGCGCACATAGTGGCGATCGCCACATACTCGCCGAGCATGAACATCATGTACGGCGACGAGCCGTATTCGACCATGAAGCCGGCGACCAGTTCGGATTCCGCTTCGACCAGATCAAACGGCGGCCGGTTCGTCTCCGCGAGTGCGGAGATATAAAAGATCACGAACATCGGGAACAGCGGCAGCCAGTACCAGCCGAGCAGGCCGTAGGGGCTGTTCTGCGCCTCGACGATCGCCGTGAGGTTCAGCGAGCCCGCGCACAGCAGCACGGTGATGATGACGAAGCCGATCGAGACTTCGTAGGACACCATCTGCGCGGCCGAGCGCAACGCCGACAGGAACGGGTATTTCGAGTTCGACGCCCAGCCGCCCATGATGATGCCATAGATACTGAGCGACGAGATCGCGAAGATGTAGAGGATGCCGACATTGATGTTGGCGATCACCCATCCCGCCGACACGGGCATCACCGCCCAGGCGGCGAGCGCCAGCGTGGTCGAGACCAGCGGCGCGAGCAGGAAGATGCCCTTGTTCGCGCCGGCCGGAATGACCGGCTCCTTGAGCATGAACTTCAGAAGGTCGGCGAAGGACTGGAACAGTCCCCACGGCCCGACCACGTTGGGGCCGCGACGGATCTGCACTGCCGCCCAGATCTTGCGGTCCGCCAGCAGGATGTAGGCGATGGCGACCAGCAGGATCACCAGCAGCATGACCGACTGCGCCAGGATGACGAGCACCGGCCAGATATAAGTGGTGAAGATTTCCGCCATGCCCCTCACTCCGCCGCGGTGCGGGCAGACTTGCCCGCGAGCGCCGCGCATTCGGCCATCACGGCCGAGGCCCGCGCGATCGGATTGGTGAAATAGAAATCGGACACCCAGGTCCGCAGCGCCGCCTTGTCCGCGCTCTTCGCTGCTTTGCCCGCGAGCGTCGCGAGATCGGCCGGCTTGCCGGGCTCGATCGCGTCGATGCGCATCAGGTGCGGATAATCGCGGAACAGCGCCTGCCGCACGCCCGCGAGCGTATCGTAAGGCAGCTTGTGGCCGAGCACGTCCGACAGCGCGCGCAGGATCGCCCAGTCCTCCCGGGCATCGCCCGGCGGGAACGCGGCGCGCGCGGCGAGTTGCACGCGACCCTCGGTGTTGACGAACAGCCCGCTCTTTTCGGGGTAAGCCGCGCCCGGCAGGATCACGTCGGCACGATGCGCGCCCCGGTCGCCGTGCGTTCCGATGTAGACGACGAACGCGCCCGGCGCGACTTCGATCTCATCGGCGCCGAGCAGCACCGCCACGTCGAGGCCGCCAGCCGCCGCCATCTGCGTTGCGGTCAGGCCGCCCGCACCCGGCACGAAGCCGATGTCGAGCGCGCCGACGCGGGACGCGGCACCCTGCAACACGCAGTAGCCGTTCCAGCCGTCCTTGACCGCGCCGATCTCCTGCGCCGCCTTGGCGGCCAGCGCCGCGACCGCCGCGCCGTCCGCGCGCGTAAACGCGCCGGCGCCGATCAGCAGCATCGGGCGCTGCGCCTTCTTCAGCGTCTCGCCGAATGACGATGCCGCAAGACCGGCCAGCGTCTCGGCACCCGCGCCGAGATATTCGTAGGGATAGGTCAGATCGTATTTCTCACCAATCAGCGCGACCGGGAAATTGCCGGCGCGCCAGCGCTTGCGAATGCGGGCGTTGAGCACCGCCGCCTCATGACGCGGATTGGAGCCGACGATCACCAGCGCATCGGCCTGCTCGATTCCGGCGATGCTGGCGTTGAACAGATAGGACGCGCGGCCCCAGGCCGGATCGAGCGTGCTGCCGTCCTGGCGCGCATCGATGTTGGCGCTGCCGAGGCGCGTCATCAGGTCCTTGAGCGCATACATTTCCTCGACCGCGGCGAGATCGCCGGCGATAGCGCCGATCCGTGACGCCTTGGTGCCGCGCACCTTCTCGGCGATGCGCGCGAACGCTTCCTGCCACGACGCCGGACGCAGGCGGCCGTTGTCGCGCACATAGGGTTGATCGAGGCGCTGCGTGCGCAGACCATCGACGATGTGACGGGTCTTGTCGGAGATCCACTCCTCGTTCACCGCGTCGTTCTCGCGCGGCAGGATGCGCATCACCTCGCGGCCGCGCGTATCGATGCGGATCGCGGAACCGACCGCGTCCATCACGTCGATGGATTCGGTCTTGGTCAGCTCCCATGGACGCGCGGCGAAAGCGTAAGGCTTGCTGGTCAGCGCGCCGACCGGGCACAGGTCGACAACGTTGCCCTGCAGTTCGGAGGTCATCGCCTGTTCGAGATAGGTGGTGATCTCCATGTCCTCGCCGCGTCCGATGGCGCCGAGTTCGGAGACGCCGGCAACCTCGGTGGTGAAGCGGATGCAGCGCGTGCAGTGAATGCAGCGCGTCATGATCGTCTTCACCAGCGGGCCGATATACTTGTCCTCGACCGCGCGCTTGTTCTCGGCGTAGCGGCTGGAATCGACGCCATAGGCCATCGCCTGGTCTTGCAGGTCGCATTCGCCGCCCTGATCGCAGATCGGGCAATCCAGCGGATGGTTGATCAGCAGAAATTCCATCACGCCTTCGCGCGCCTTCTTCACCATCGGCGAGCGCGTGAACATTTCCGGCGGTTCGCCGTTCGGTCCGGGCCGCAAGTCGCGCACGTTCTGCGCGCAGGACGCGACCGGCTTCGGCGGTCCGCCCTTCACCTCGATCAGGCACATACGGCAGTTGCCGGCGATCGACAGCCGCTCGTGGAAGCAGAATCGCGGGATTTCCGCGCCGGCGGCTTCGCACGCCTGCAGCAGCGTGTATTCCGGCGGGACGTCGAGTTCCTGGCCGTCGATGATGACCTTGGTCATGCCCTACTCCGCCGCCTCGGCCGGCATTCGCTCCGGTGCGCGATGGTTGTCCGCGCGCGCCGCGTATTCGTCGATGCGCCGTTCGATTTCAGGTCGGAAATGCCGGATCAGGCCCTGAATCGGCCAGGCCGCGGCATCGCCGAGCGCGCAGATGGTGTGGCCTTCGACCTGCGTCGTCACTTCGAGCAGCATGCCGATCTCGCGCTTCTGCGCGCGGCCTTCCGACATGCGCGTCATCACGCGCCACATCCAGCCGGTGCCTTCGCGGCACGGCGTGCACTGGCCGCAGCTCTCATGCTTGTAGAAATAGGACAGCCGCGTGATCGCCCGCACGATGTCGGTCGACTTGTCCATGACGATCACGGCGGCGGTGCCGAGACCGGACTTCAGATTCCGCAGCGTGTCGAAATCCATATAGAGGTCGTTGCCGCACTGCGATGCCGGCAGCAACGGCACTGACGATCCGCCGGGGATCACGGCGAGCAGGTTGTCCCAGCCGCCACGAATGCCGCCGCAATGCTTGTCGATCAGTTCCGGGAACGGAATGCCCATCGCTTCTTCGACATTGCACGGATTGTTCACGTGGCCGGAGACGCAGAACAGCTTGGTGCCGGTGTTGTTCGGCCGGCCGATGCCGGCGAACCACGCCGCGCCGCGCCGGCAGATGTCGCCGGCGACCGCGATCGACTCCACGTTGTTCACCGTGGTCGGGCAGCCATAGAGACCGACATTCGCCGGGAACGGCGGCTTGAGCCGCGGCATGCCCTTCTTGCCTTCGAGGCTTTCGAGCATCGCGGTCTCTTCGCCGCAAATGTAAGCGCCGGCGCCGTGATGCACGACCACGTCGAAGTCGTAGCCGTTGACGTTGTTCTTGCCGATCAGCCTGGCCTCATAGGCCTGGTCGACCGCCGCCTGCAGCCGCTCGCGCTCGTGGATAAACTCGCCGCGCACATAGATGTAAGCGGCGACCGCGCCCATGGCGTAGCCGGCGATCAGGCAGCCTTCCACGAGCAGATGCGGATCGTGCCGCATAATCTCGCGGTCCTTGCAGGTGCCGGGCTCGGATTCGTCGGCATTGACGACGAGATAGCTCGGGCGGCCGTCCTTGGATTCCTTCGGCATGAAGGACCACTTGAGACCGGTCGGGAAGCCCGCGCCGCCACGACCGCGCAGACCCGAGGCCTTCACCTCGTTGATGATCCAGTCGCGGCCCTTCTCGAGAATGCCCTTGGTGCCGTCCCAGGCGCCGCGCGCACGCGCGCCTTCCAGGCCCCAGTCGTGCTGGCCGTAGAGATTGCGGAAGATGCGATCCTTGTCAGCGAGCATGGTCAGCGCGCCTTTGGTTTGGTCTTGTCGGCGGGAGCCGATTTCAGGGGCGGTTTCGGCGCTGGCGCTTCACGATCGCTGGCGGCCTTGGTCGGCTTCTTGGCTTCGGCATCGGTGGTGGCAGGCTTGGCCGCACCGGCCGATTTGCCGTTGGTCTGATAGAGCGACGGATCGGTCAGCGTTGTCGCCCCGCCGGCCGGCGCGGAATACTGCCGGTCGATTTGCGGGCCGACTTTCACCGGGCGTCCGGCAGCGAGATCGTCGAGCAGCTTGTTGAAATTCTCAGTGTTGAGATCTTCGTAGAAGTCGTCGTTGATCTGCACCATCGGCGCGTTGACGCAGGCGCCGAGGCATTCGACCTCAAGCCACGAGAACGTGCCGTCCTTGGTGACATGGCCCGGCTCGCCGATCCGGTCGCGGCACACGCGCTTCAGATCCTCCGCACCGCGCAGCATGCACGGCGTGGTGCCGCATAGTTGCACATAGAAGCGGCCGACCGGCTCCAGATTGAACATCGTGTAGAAGGTCGCGACTTCGAGCGCGCGGATATGCGGCATCGCCAGGAAGTCGGCGACGTAACGGATCGCCACTTCCGGAAGCCAACCGCCCGCCTGCTTCTGCGCGCGCCACAACAGCGGAATGATCGCCGAGGCCTGACGGCCGGCCGGATATTTCTCCACCTGCTTGTTCGCCCAGGCGAGATTGTCCGCGCTGAACGCGAACTCCTTCGGCTGAATCTCTGCCGGCGCGAGACGACGCACACTCATCGGTCGACCTCTCCGAACACGATGTCGAGCGAGCCGAGCACCGCTGAGACGTCGGCCAGCATGTGCCCGCGGCACATGAAGTCCATCGCCTGCAGATGCGCGAAGCCGGGCGCACGAATCTTGCACTTGTAGGGTTTGTTGGTGCCGTCGGCGACCAGATAGACGCCGAATTCGCCCTTCGGGGCTTCGACGGCACAGTAGACTTCGCCGGCCGGCACATGGAAGCCTTCGGTGTAGAGCTTGAAGTGATGGATCAGCGCTTCCATCGTCTTCTTCATCTCGCCGCGGCGCGGCGGCACGATCTTGTTGTCGGTGACGGAGACCGGACCCTGCCCCTCCGCCATGCGCAGCTTGGCGATGCACTGCTTCATGATGCGGACGGACTGGCGCATCTCATCCATGCGGATGAGATAGCGGTCGTAGCAGTCGCCGTTCTTGCCGATCGGAATGTCGAATTCCATCTCGGCGTAGCATTCGTAAGGCTGCGACTTGCGCAGGTCCCACGCGGCGCCGGAGCCGCGCACCATCACGCCGGAGAAGCCCCAGTTCCAGCAATCCTCCAGGCTGACGACGCCGATATCGACGTTGCGCTGCTTGAAGATGCGGTTCCCGGTCAGCAGCGTGTCGAGGTCATCGACCACCTTGAGGAACGGATCGCAGAAGGCATCGATGTCGTCGATCAGTTGCCGCGGCAGGTCCTGATGCACGCCACCCGGACGGAAATAAGCCGCGTGCATGCGCGAGCCGGAAGCGCGCTCATAGAACACCATCAGCTTCTCGCGCTCTTCAAAGCCCCACAGCGGCGGGGTGAGCGCGCCGACGTCCATCGCCTGCGTGGTGACGTTGAGCAGATGCGACAACAGCCGGCCGATCTCGCTGTAGAGCACGCGGATCAGCTGCGCGCGCCGCGGCACCTCGATGCCGAGCAGCTTCTCTACCGCGAGGCAGAACGCATGCTCCTGATTCATCGGCGCGACATAGTCGAGCCGGTCGAAATACGGCATCGCCTGCAGATAGGTCTTCGCCTCGATCAGCTTCTCCGTGCCGCGATGCAGCAGGCCGATATGCGGATCGACACGCTCGACGATTTCGCCGTCGAGTTCGAGCACGAGACGCAACACACCGTGCGCCGCCGGATGCTGCGGCCCGAAGTTCAGCGTGAAATTGCGCAGAGAGGTTTCGGCCATATCAGTTCACCACCTGCGCCGCCTTCGCCTTGCCGGCGACCTTGGCATTGAACTTGTCCCACGCCACCACGGCGCGCGCGTGGTTGCCCTCGCCGATCACGTCGACGCCGTCATGGCCGCGCACCGTGAAACCGAGACGCTTGCCGTCGACCGACGTGCATTCCGCTTCGACCGTCACGGTGAGGCCGGGCGGCGTCGCCGCGAGGTGGCTGAAATCCACATGCACGCCGAGGCTGCCCTCGCCCGGATCGAGATGATCGCGGATCAGTTCGATGCAGGCCCACTCGAACAGGCCGACCATGTAGCCCGTGGCAAACACCTTCGGCATCTCCTGGAACATCGCCGCTTCCGGATAGAGATGCGGAACGGTCTTGTTCTCGGGGACCGTGAAGGTCATGCGGTGCTTGAGGCCGGGCTTCAGGGACGTCTTCATCACGCCCCCTTCTTGGCCGGCTCGCCGGTCAACTTGTTGGCCTGCGCGGCGGTATCCAGCCCCTTGGCCTTCTCGTCGCCCGGCAGCACGTAGTCGGTGCCTTCCCACGGCGACAGGAAGTCGAAGTTGCGGAATTCCTGGTTGAGCTTCACCTTGTCGTAGACGACGCGCTTCTGCTCGTCGTCGTAGCGCACCTCGACGAAGCCGGTCATCGGGAAATCCTTGCGCAGCGGATGCCCCTCGAAACCGTAGTCGGTGAGCAACCGGCGCATGTCCGGGTGGCCGGTAAACAGCACGCCGTAAAGATCGTAGGTCTCGCGCTCGAACCAGTCCGCGCCCTTGAACACGTCGATGATCGACGGCACCGGCGTCGTCTCGTCGGTCTCGATCTTGACGCGCAGCCGCTTGTTCAGGACCGGCGACAGGAAATGATAAACGACATCGAACCGCCGCTCGCGCGCGGGCCAGTCGACCGCGGTCACGTCGATGATGCTGATGAAGCGGCAGCGCGGATCGTCGCGCAGGAAGCGCGCCACCGCGACGATCTCGGCGGCCACCGCGGTGATCGTCAGTTCGTCATAGACGACGGCATGACCGGTTGCCACGCCTGGCAGCGCAGAAACGATCATCTGTCCGAGCTTGTCGAGTGTCTCGTCCATCGGTTCCTGTCCCGCCGATCAATCCACGATAAACAGCCGCGCCCCGGACGCCGTGCGCGAGCGATGCGCGTCGGCGCCGTCGGCGACCTGGTAGCTCATGCCGGGCTTGAGCACGAACAAACGTCCGTCCTCCAGCTCGGTCGTCAATTCGCCGTCGATGCACAGCAGGATATGGCCCTTGCTGCACCAGTGATCGGCAACGTAACCCGGCGAATAGTCGACCATGCGGACGCGGATCTCGCCGAACTGGCGCGTGCGCCAGGTCGCCTCGCCGGAATCGCCCGGATGCCGGGTCGGCGCAATGGCCGCCCAGTCCGTCGTCCCGAACGGGATATCCGACATCCGCATCACACTACCGCTCGATGGTGCCGATCCGGCGGATCTTCTTCTGCAACAGCAACACGCCGTACAGCAGCGCCTCCGCGGTCGGCGGACAACCCGGCACGTAGATATCGACCGGCACGATGCGGTCGCAGCCGCGCACCACCGAATAGGAATAGTGGTAATAGCCGCCGCCATTGGCGCAGGAGCCCATGGAGATGACGTAGCGCGGCTCCGGCATCTGGTCGTAGACCTTGCGCAGCGCGGGAGCCATCTTGTTGGTCAGCGTGCCGGCGACGATCATCACGTCCGACTGGCGCGGCGACGCGCGCGGCGCGAAGCCGAAGCGCTCGACGTCGTAACGCGGCATCGACACCTGCATCATCTCGACCGCGCAGCAGGCGAGACCGAACGTCATCCACATCAGCGAGCCGGTGCGGGCCCAGGTGATGAGATCGTCGGCGGCGGTGACGATGAAGCCCTTGTCGGACAGTTCGCCGTTGAGATCGCGGAAAAACGGATCGTCCGCGCCGACCGGCTGGCCGGTGCGCGGATCGAGGACGCCTTTGGGTGCAGGGGCGACGATGGTCATGCGCGGATCAGTTCCATTCCAGCGCCCCCTTCTTCCATTCATATATGAAGCCAATGGTCAGGACGCCAAGGAAGACCATCATCGACCAGAAGCCGAACACGCCGACCTGTCCGAACGCCACCGCCCAGGGGAACAGGAAGGCGACTTCGAGGTCGAAAATGATGAACAGGATCGCCACCAGATAAAAGCGCACGTCGAACTTCATGCGCGCGTCGTCGAACGCATTGAAGCCGCACTCGTAGGCGGAGAGTTTTTCCGGGTCCGGCGACCGAAACGCGACGATGAAGGGAACAAGCAGCAGCACCACGCCGATGACGGCGGAGACACCGACGAACACAACCAAAGGCAGGTAGTCGAGCAAGAGTTCGTTCATCCGCGCCTCGCTGCGCTTCTGGAAGGACGCCAGTCCCGCGTTCCGCATCATGGGCGAGGCAGAAAGTCGGGATATGACCCCGGATTGAACTGGATTCGTTCTAGGGTCGGGAATTCGCCTGCGTTTAGCGCAGGGTCCTACCACTCGCAAGCGGGCATTTCCCCTTGGTTCCGCGCGCCCCACAGGCGATATGCGCAAGGCTCACGGAAGGCAGCGGGAAGGCTGCGGCCAGCCGGCGGCGGATTGTTTTGACCGTGGGTTTGGTTGGCGTAAGGGGAAGCCAAATCCCTTGCCGACACGCATCGAGCGCCGCAGCGGGCGGCGTCACCTATCTGGCAAATCGGGGGAAAATGGCGGGAGCGAAGGGACTCGAACCCTCGGCCTCTGCCGTGACAGGGCAGCGCTCTAACCAACTGAGCTACGCCCCCGCGGGCGATGCACGGGCTTTAAAGTGCGCCTCGCGCCAAGTCAAGGCACAGCCGAAAATCGCACGGGGATGGCGAGAAACCCCCATTTTGCCGTAAGAATCATGGTCAGCACGGTCCCGAATCGTCTAATCCGGACGCTGTGATTGGCGGTTCGCCAAACCACCGTTGCAACGAGGAGGGTTTTGACCCATGGCCACCAAGCCGGCAACACCGACGACCGTCACGCTGAAGCATCTTGCCGCAGCGCTCGCGGAAGACCACGAAATGCCGAAGAAGCAAGCCGAGGCGGTGCTCACCGACCTCGTCGCCAATATCGTCAAGCATCTCAAGAAGGGCGAGCGCATCCGCATCGGTGGCCTCGGAATCCTTCAGGTCCGCAAGCGCGCCGCCCGCATGGGCCGCAACCCGGCGACCGGCGAACAGATTCAGATCAAGGCCAGCAAGAAGGTCGCGTTCCGCGCGGCGAAAGAGCTGAAGGAATCGATCTAAGCCTCCCGATCGACGGTCCGGGGCGACAACCCTCCGGATGCCATACGCAACAAGAAGGCAGGCGCGAAGCGATTTCGCCCTGCCTTTTTGTTTTCTGGATTGTTGTTGCTGTTCGGATCCTTGCACCAACGATCCCGCCGTGGAGCGCAAACGTCAAAGCCTCCGTTCAACGCGATCAGCGCGGTATCCTCACCCGCTTCACTTTTTTGTGCCGGTGTCCGACCGTCGTCTTGAGACGCTGCGGCTTGGTCTTCAACGGTCGTGCGCCGCTATAAGGCTTACCGAAGCTGTCGCCATTGGCAGCTCCGGCCGGCCCGGTATTGGGCTGGCTCTGGGCGAAGGCCGCGCCAGTGACCGCCAGCAGCAGCGCCGCCGCACCTACAATCGCTTTCATCGCACTCTCCATTTGCCGATATGGACGGCAACAGCGATCCGGCCTCCCGCGTTCCGCCGAGACATCATTCGCGAACTGGTCGCGTTCATTACGGCTGGCATGCAAAGCGCCCGTCGCTAACGGGCCTGGTGGGCGATGACGGACTCGAACCGCCGACATCCTCCGTGTAAAGGAGGCGCTCTACCAACTGAGCTAATCGCCCTGCCCGCGCCGTGTATCGCCTCTCGGCCTGCCGAGGCAAGCCCGCCAGGCCGTACGTAACGCGCCGGATCACCCCATCGACTGAGCGCATAACGAAACGGCGGCGCATACGCGCCGCCGTTCGCAGATGTCAGACGAAGGCTGCCGCCATCAGTGGGCCGTGAGACCAGGAGAATCCTCCTCGACCGGCTTCACCGTCTCGGGCTTCTCCTCCCACTGGATCGGCTCAGGCTTGCGCACCAGTGCGCGCGCCAGAACCTCGTCCATGCGGCTGACCGGAATGATCTCCAGTCCCTTCTTGATGCTGTCGGAGATGTCGACCAGATCCTTGGCGTTTTCCTCCGGGATCAGCACCGTCTTGATGCCGCCGCGCGCGGCGGCCAGCAGTTTCTCTTTCAGGCCGCCGATCGGCAGCACGCGGCCGCGCAAGGTGATCTCGCCGGTCATCGCCACGTCGCGGCGCACCGGGATGCCGGTGAGCACCGAGACGATCGAGGTGACCATCGCCACGCCGGCCGACGGACCATCCTTCGGCGTCGCGCCTTCCGGCACGTGCACGTGGATGTCGCGCTTGTCGAACAGCGGCGGCTCGATTCCGAAGGCGATCGAGCGCGAGCGGACATAGGAGGCCGCTGCCGAGATCGATTCCTTCATCACATCGCGCAGGTTGCCGGTGACGGTCATGCGGCCCTTGCCCGGCATCATCGCGCCTTCGATGGTCAGCAACTCGCCGCCCACCTCGGTCCACGCGAGGCCGGTGACCACGCCGACAAGATCCACGTCCTCGACCTCGCCGAAGCGGTATTTCGGCACGCCGACGAAATCGCTGAGATTGTCTATCGTCACCTCGACCGACTTCTTCTTCGAGAGCATGATCTCCTTCACGGCCTTGCGGACCAGTGTCGAGATTTCGCGCTCGAGGTTACGCACGCCCGCTTCCCGCGTGTAACGGCGGATCAGCAGCAGCAGCGCGTCGTCGTTGATCGACCACTCCTTCGGCTCGAGACCGTGCTTGGACACGGCCGCCGGGATCAGATGCTTGCGCGCGATCTCCAGCTTCTCGTCCTCGGTGTAGCCGGCGATGCGGATCAGCTCCATGCGGTCCATCAGCGGACCGGGAATATTCAGCGTATTCGCGGTCGTGACGAACATCACGTTGGAGAGATCGTATTCGACCTCGAGGTAGTGATCCGAGAACGTCCCGTTCTGCTCGGGGTCAAGCACCTCCAGCAGCGCGGACGACGGATCGCCCCGGAAATCGGCGCCCATCTTGTCGATCTCGTCGAGCAGGAAGAGCGGGTTCGAGGTCTTCGCCTTGCGCATCGACTGAATGATCTTGCCGGGCATCGAGCCGATGTAGGTACGGCGGTGACCGCGGATTTCCGCTTCATCGCGCACGCCGCCAAGCGACACGCGCACGAATTCACGGCCGGTCGCCTTGGCGATCGACTTGCCGAGCGAGGTCTTGCCGACGCCCGGAGGGCCGACGAGGCACAGGATCGGTCCGGTCAGCTTGTTGGCCCGCTGCTGCACGGCGAGATATTCGACGATGCGATCCTTGACCTTCTCCAGGCCATAGTGATCGCTGTCGAGGATATCCTGCGCGGACTTGAGGTCAGCCTTGACCTTGGACTTCTTGCCCCACGGGATCGACAGCAGCCAGTCGAGATAGTTGCGCACGACCGTCGCCTCGGCGGACATGGGCGACATCTGGCGCAGCTTCTTGAGCTCGTGCTGCGCCTTCTCCCGCGCTTCCTTCGAGAGCTTGGTCTTCTTGATCTTCTCTTCGAGCTCGGCAAGTTCGTCCTTGCCCTCGTCGTCGCCCAGTTCCTTCTGGATCGCCTTCATCTGCTCGTTGAGATAATACTCGCGCTGGGTCTTCTCCATCTGGCGCTTAACGCGCGTACGGATGCGCTTCTCGACCTGCAGGACCGAGATCTCGCTCTCCATCAGGCCGAGCACCTTCTCGAGCCGCTGCGTCACCGACGGCGTCTCCAGGATGGCCTGCTTGTCCGGAATTTTGACGGCGAGATGCGAGGCCACCGTGTCGGCGAGCTTCGCGTAGTCGTCAATCTGCTGGACGACGCCGATCACCTCCGGCGACACCTTCTTGTTGAGCTTCACATAGCTCTCGAATTCGGTGACGACGGACCGCGCCATGGCTTCCGCTTCGACGCGCTCGCCCTCATCGTCGGTGAACACCTCGGCGTCGGCTTCGTAGTAGTCGGCACGGTCGGTGTACTGGCGCACCTTGGCGCGCTCCACACCCTCGACCAGCACCTTGACGGTGCCGTCTGGCAGCTTCAGGAGCTGCAGGACGCTGGCGAGCGTGCCGATCTCGTAGATCGAGTCGGTCGACGGATCGTCGTCGGACGCGTTCTTCTGCGTGGCCAGCAGGATATAGGTATCGGACCGCATCACCTCTTCCAGCGCCTTGATCGACTTCTCACGGCCGACGAAGAGCGGAACGATCATGTGCGGAAAGACCACGATGTCGCGCAGCGGCAGAACCGGATAGGCCCGATTTTCGCCGGGCTGCAGCGGAGTGCGTGGTTTTGCAGTGGTCATTACCCCAGTTCCTTATGTTGTGCCCCACATCTCCGGCCCGCTTTCGGCACCGTCGACATGTGCATCGGGATGGACAGGATGATGGCTGGATGCCCAGCCCCCTTGCCCAGAATCACGCCGGAATCGCACGGACTTGGTACGCTAGTACGTTTCGGACGCCACACGTAGTTAGGGGTGCTATCTCCCCTTATCAATGGGCCGATCTGTCCCCCGGTTCCGGCATCTGCGCAGCCGCTTTGCAGCCGGCGCGTCACGCGAGGTCGAACGGGCCGCGCCCTGCGCGGCCCGGACCATCATCGGACTGGATCGGTCAGGCAGCCGGGATCAGGCGCTGGCGCCGCCGGCTGCGTCCTTTTCGCGGTCGGAGCGATCCGCATAGATGTAGAGCGGCCGCGCCGTCCCCTCGACCACTTCCCGGGACAGAACGACCTCTTCCACGCCTTCGAGGCTCGGCAGGTCGAACATCGTGTCCAGCAGGATGCTTTCCATGATCGACCGCAGGCCGCGCGCGCCGGTCTTGCGCTCGATCGCCTTGCGCGCGATCGCGCCCAGCGCCTCGTCGGCGAAGGTGAGGTCAATCGACTCCATCTCGAACAGCCGCTGGTATTGCTTCACCAGCGCGTTCTTCGGCGTGGTCAGGATCATCTTCAGCGACGCCTCGTCGAGGTCCTCGAGCGTGGCGACGACCGGCAGACGGCCGACGAATTCCGGGATCAGGCCGTACTTCAAGAGGTCTTCCGGCTCGACGTGACGGAAAATCTCGCCGGTGCGGCGGTCTTCCGGCGCCGACACCTTCGCGCCGAAGCCGATCGAGGTCGACTTGCCGCGCGACGAAATGATCTTCTCAAGGCCGGAGAACGCACCACCGCAGATGAACAGGATGTTGGTGGTGTCGACCTGGAGGAATTCCTGCTGCGGGTGCTTGCGGCCGCCCTGCGGCGGCACCGAAGCGACCGTGCCTTCCATGATCTTGAGCAGCGCCTGCTGCACGCCCTCGCCCGACACGTCGCGGGTGATCGACGGATTGTCGGACTTGCGCGAGATCTTGTCGATCTCGTCGATATAGACGATGCCGCGCTGCGCGCGTTCGACGTTGTAGTCGGCCGCCTGCAGCAGCTTGAGGATGATGTTCTCGACGTCCTCGCCGACATAGCCGGCCTCGGTGAGCGTTGTCGCGTCCGCCATCGTGAACGGCACGTCAAGGATCCGCGCCAGCGTCTGCGCCAGCAGCGTCTTGCCCGAGCCGGTCGGACCGATCAGCAGGATGTTCGACTTCGCCAGTTCGACGTCGTTGTGCTTGGTCTGGTGGTTCAGCCGCTTGTAATGGTTGTGGACCGCGACCGAGAGGACCTTCTTCGCGTGGTCCTGGCCGATGACGTAGTCATCGAGGACCTTGCGGATTTCCTTCGGGGTCGGGATGCCGTCGCGCGACTTCACCAGCGAGGACTTGTTCTCCTCGCGGATGATATCCATGCAGAGCTCGACGCATTCGTCGCAGATGAACACCGTCGGACCGGCGATCAGCTTGCGGACTTCGTGCTGGCTCTTGCCGCAGAACGAGCAATAGAGGGTGTTCTTTGAATCGTTGCCGCCGACTTTGCTCATTCGCGTCTCCGTCGGACGCCGATGCGTCCGTTCGTTCCTGGAAGTAAATTTCGAGCCGGATGCTGCTCCGGTCTGTTCTTGTTCGGCCCCGCCGTCGGTTCCAGATTCGCCGGCAGAGCACGGCACTCTAAGCGAAGCATGCTAACGATCGGATAATCAAGATTTCATTAATGATAACGAACCCCTGCCCGGTCGTGCACAAGTCCAGCCTTTGCCCACTCGGACTATTTTTTGTGGCTGTTTTGGGGTGACGCCGGCGATATCCGGCGTCCCTTGATGCCAAGTTGTTCCACCGGCAATCAGGCCGGCTTCGGAACCAGGTCTTCCGGGCGCTGCTCGAGAACCTTGTCGATCAGGCCGAAATCCTTCGCCATATCAGATGTCAGGAAGTAATCACGCTCCAGCGCGTCCTCAATCTTCTTGAGGGACTGGCCGGTGTGCTTCACATAGATTTCATTCAGCCGCTTCTTCAGGTTCAGGATTTCCTGGGCGTGCAGCATGATGTCCGTGGCCTGCCCCTGGAACCCGCCCGAGGGCTGGTGGACCATGATGCGGGCATTCGGCAGCGCGAAGCGCATGTCCTTGGCGCCGGCGGTCAGCAGCAGCGAGCCCATGGAGGCCGCCTGGCCGATGCACAGCGTCGATACCGCCGGCCGGATGAACTGCATCGTGTCGTAGATCGCCATGCCCGACGTCACCACCCCGCCGGGGGAGTTGATGTACATCGCGATCTCTTTCTTCGGATTCTCCGCCTCGAGGAACAGGAGCTGGGCGACACATAACGTCGCCATGCCGTCCTCGACCGGACCGGTTACGAAGATGATGCGCTCTTTCAACAGCCGCGAGTAGATGTCGTAGGCGCGCTCGCCCCGGTTGGTCTGCTCGACCACCATCGGCACGAGGTAGTTCATATAGGTATCGACGGGGTCTCTCATCTTGCGTCCTTGCAAACATCATACGCGGCAGCACGAATCGTGCGGGCCGGAGTCTAGCCTTCCCAAGTTTCGGAAGCGAACCGGCCCGCCTGATCCGTCGCCGGTCAGGCCGCCGTCCCGCCTTGAGCCTCGGTGTCCTGAGCCTCGGACAACTTCTTCAACTCCTCGCGGCTCACCTTCTCGTCGGTGACTTCAGCGAGTTCGATCACGAAGTCGATCACCTTGTCCTCGAAGATCGGCGCCCGCAGGGACGCCATGGCGTCCGGATTATTGCGGTAGTACTCCCAGACCTTCTGCTCCTGGCCGGGGAACTGACGCAGGCGCTCAACCATCGCCCGGTTCACTTCCTCGTCCGTGACCGTAATATTGTTCTTCTCCCCGATATCCGCCAGGACCAGGCCGAGCCGCACGCGGCGATCGGCGATCTGCTGATATTCGGCGCGAGCCTTCTCCTCGGTCGTGTTCTCGTCGGCGAACGTCCGGCCCTGCGCCTTCAGCTCGTCGTTGGTCGACTTCCAGATACGCTCGAATTCGTCGCTGACAAGGGACTGCGGCGGATCGAACTTGTGGGCCTTGTCGACCTGGTCGAGCAGCGCGCGCTTGATGAGCTGGCGCGACACGCCCGCGTGCTCGGCCGCGATCCGCTCCTTCACCGCCTCGCGCAGCTTGGCGATCGATTCGATGCCGAGGCGCTTGGCGAACTCGTCGTCGAGCGCGACCGTACCCGGCTTCTCCACCGCTTTGGCCGTCACTTCGAACGACGCGGCCTTGCCGGCCAGTTCGGCGCTCGGATACTGCTCCGGGAACGTGACGTTCACGGTGCGGGTCTCGCCGGTCTTGATGCCGACGAGCTGATCCTCGAAACCCGGGATGAAGGTGTTGGAGCCGATCACCACCGGCACGTCGTCGCCGCTGCCGCCGTCGAACACCTTGCCGTCGATCGAGCCGACGAACTTCATGGTCACGCGATCGTCCTTCGCGGCCGCTTCGCCTTCGGCGCGCGCCTCGTAAGGCTTGTTCTGGTCGGCGATGCGCTGCACCGCCTCGTCGATCTCCGCGTCGCTCACATCGGCGGTGACGCGCTTGAGTTTGAAGGTCTTGAAGTCGGCGAGCTTGATCTCCGGGACGATCTCGATCGCCACGGTGTAGTCGAGGTCGGACTTGCCCTCGATCAGCTTCTCGACCGCCTGCTCTTCGGTCGGCAGCGTCACCTTGGCCTCGGACGCGAGCTTGAAGCCGCGCTCGGTGAAGATCTTGATGTTGGTGTCGCGCACCGTGCTCTCGATGGTCTCGGCCATCGCCGAGCGGCCATACATGCGCTGGAGATGCGACATCGGCACCTTGCCCGGACGGAAGCCGCGGATCTGCACGCGATCCTTCAGTTCGTTGAGCCGCGCGGTAACCTTCTCGGCCAGATCGGTCGCCGGCACGACGACGCGAAATTCGCGCTTGAGGCCCTCGGACAAGGTTTCAGTGACGTTCATGACAATTCTCTCAGTCTTCGTCGGCAAAGCCGTGATCGGCCAAGCCGGGTGATGCCGGACACGCGGCAGGAAAAACCAAATTCAGTGGTGCGGGCGGAGGGACTCGAACCCCCACGACTTTCGCCACCGGAACCTAAATCCGGCGCGTCTACCAATTCCGCCACGCCCGCGAGGGCATCCCGGCCGCGACAGGTCGTGGGAATGCAGGATGTCCGCGCTCGCCGCGAGGCGGCAGACCGCATCACAGGCGGCGCGGTCTATATCACGCACGCGGGCCGGCACACCACCAAAAATGGGCGGGATCGCGTGTCGCAGACCCGCCGGGTTCCATCGACGAAACACCCGCGCGCAGACGGGTCAGAACGCCGGGCAGCGCCTCCGGGAGGTCCTCGGCGATCAGGCCGGGACCGACCGCCGCGGCCGCCGCGCCATGAAGCCAGACCGCGGCCGAAACCGCCTCGAACGCCGGCATCCCCTGAGCGAGAAGCCCGGCGATTATGCCCGCCAGCGCATCGCCGGCCCCGGCGGTGGCCAGCCACGGCGGCGCATTCCCGGCGATGGAGGCCCGCCCGTCCGGCATGGCGACGACAGTATCCGGCCCTTTCAACAGGATGATTGCCCTGAAATATCGGGACGATGAACGCGCTTGTTCAAGTTTATCTATAATTTTATCAAAACCATTTAACAGACTGACTAAGCGATGAAATTCGCCCCCATGGGGCGTGAGCACGGTCGGAGCCTGCCGCGCACCGATGGCGGCGGCCAGGGCCTCCGGCGCGTCGGCGAAACTGGTGATCGCATCAGCGTCGAGCACCACCGCCGCCTCGCTGGCGAGCGCCGTCCGCACCTCCGCCCGCAGCCGCTCGCCGACCCCGGCGCCTGGTCCCAGCACCACCGCCGTGACCCGCCGGTCCGCCAGCAGCGCCGCCAGATCGTCCGCACCGTCGACGGGGCGGACCATCACCGCCGTATTGGCGGTCGCCTGAACCGCCAGCGCGTCCAGCGGGCAGGCAATCGTCACCAGCCCCGCCCCGGCCCGCAGCGCGGCGCGTGCGGCAAGGCGCCCGGCTCCGGTGCTGGCGAGCCCGCCCGAACCGGCCACCACATGGCCGCGGCTGTATTTGTGGCCATCCGCCGCAGGCCACGGCAGCGCCTGACGCCACAGGTTCGGTTCGTTGGCGAAACAGGACGGCGCCACCGCCGCGATGGTCTCGGCCGAAATGCCGATATCGGCGACCCGCACCCGGCCGCAATGCAGCCGGCCCGGCAGCAGCAGATGCCCCGGCTTGCGGCGCGCGAACGTCACGGTCTCGGTCGCGCGGATCGCGATGCCAACGCCCCCGCCCGGAACCTCACCGGTATCGCCCTGAATGCCGCTCGGCAGATCGACCGCCAGGATCGGCACCTTCGCCGCATTAGCGGCCTCGACCAGCGCCGCAGCCGCGCCGTCGAGCGGGCGCGCCAGCCCGGCTCCGAACAGCGCATCGACGATGAGATCGCACGGCGGAAGATCGCCGCCGGTCAGCGTCGCACCCGTCCAGCGCCGTGCCGCCTCGGCCGCATCGCCGGCGCGCGGCTCACCGCCGGGCGCGAGAACCGTAACCGCGTAGCCTCTCCCGGCCATGAGGCGCGCGGCGACATAACCGTCGCCGCCATTGTTGCCCGGCCCGGCCAGAACCAGCACGCGGCCGTGGGACCGCAACGCCATCGCCCGCTCGGCCACCGCCGCGCCGGCGCGCTCCATCAGCACGATGCCGGGCGTCCCGGCCGCGATGGTCCGTTGATCGGCCCGCGCCATTTCCGCCGTGGTGA
Source organism: Pseudomonadota bacterium (assembly GCA_023386635.1). GTDB lineage: Bacteria > Pseudomonadota > Alphaproteobacteria > Rhizobiales > Xanthobacteraceae > Pseudolabrys. Next base: position 10,488 of record JAEWJH010000101.1, on the reverse strand, counting down.
GCAGTTCCATCATCCGTCAATGATCCTCCCTCGGCCCCTCGTTGTGCCGACCAAAAAAGCGGCAGGCTGATCATAAAACAGGCACCAAAAAAGCGGCAGCCGCACGCCGATCGCGCGCCGGCCGGTCAAAGCATTGCCCTGCCACACCTTTTGCAGATCCGCGAGTTGGCACGAGACGTGCTTATCCCGCGTCGGCGCGCCAGCTCTCTCGCCCGGCGCGCCCAACAGGCGTGCCGTGGGAAGGACATCGATGAAAAAAATCGAGGCAGTCATCAAGCCATTCAAGCTCGATGAAGTGAAGGAGGCTTTGCAGGAGGTCGGCTTGCAAGGCATCACCGTGACCGAGGCCAAGGGCTTCGGCCGGCAGAAGGGCCACACCGAACTCTATCGCGGCGCCGAATATGTGGTCGACTTCCTTCCCAAGGTGAAAATCGAAATCGTGCTGGGCGATGCGATGGTCGACAAGGCCGTCGACGCGATCCGCCGCGCGGCCCAGACCGGCCGCATCGGCGACGGCAAGATTTTCGTGTCCAATATCGAAGAAGCGATCCGCATCCGCACCGGTGAGTCCGGCATGGATGCGATCTGACGGACAGCCTCCGTCCTTCTTTCCAACATTCTTCAGCTCTCCCCCAATCAATAACAGGGACCGTGACGATGACGACGCCTAAAGACGTGATGAAAATGATCAAGGACAACGACGTGAAATACGTCGACCTGCGCTTCACCGACCCGCGCGGCAAGTGGCAGCACGTCACGTTCGACGTCGGCATGATCGAGGAAGACACCTTCGCCGAAGGCCAGGCGTTCGACGGCTCATCGATCGCCGGCTGGAAGGCCATCAACGAATCCGACATGCAGCTGATGCCGGACCCGGCCACCGCCTGCATCGATCCGTTCTTCGCAGAAACGACCATGGTGCTGGTGTGCGACGTGCTCGAGCCGACCACCGGCGAGCCTTATAATCGCGACCCGCGCTCGATCGCCAAGAAGGCCGAAGCGATGGTCAAGCAGTCGGGCGTCGGCGACACCATCTTCGTCGGTCCGGAAGCCGAGTTCTTCGTGTTCGACGACGTGAAGTACAAGGCGGACACCTACAACGTCAGCTTCAAGCTCGACTCGGTCGAACTGCCGACCAACTCGGACACCGACTACGAAGGCGGCAATCTCGGCCACCGCATCAAGACCAAGGGCGGCTACTTCCCGGTGCCGCCGATGGATTCCGCGCAGGACATGCGTTCGGAAATGCTCGGCGCCATGGCGCGCATGGGCGCAAAGGTGGAAAAGCATCACCACGAAGTCGCGTCCGCCCAGCACGAACTCGGCCTGAAGTTCGCGCCGCTCACCTACATGGCCGACCAGATGCAGATCTATAAGTACTGCGTGCATCAGGTCGCGCACATCTACGGCAAGACCGCGACCTTCATGCCGAAGCCGATCTACGGCGACAACGGCTCGGGCATGCACGTGCATCAGTCGATCTGGAAGGACGGCAAACCGACCTTCGCCGGCAACAAATACGCCGATCTGTCGGAGACCTGCCTCTCCTACATCGCCGGCGTGATCAAGCACGCGAAGGCGATCAACGCCTTCACCAACCCGACCACCAACTCCTACAAGCGTCTGGTGCCGGGCTTCGAAGCGCCGGTGCTGCTCGCCTATTCGGCGCGCAACCGCTCGGCCTCGTGCCGCATCCCCTACACCACCAACCCGAAGGCCAAGCGCGTCGAAGTGCGCTTCCCCGATCCGCTGGCGAACCCGTATCTCTGCTTCGCCGCGCTGCTGATGGCGGGCCTCGACGGCATCAAGAACAAGCTCCACCCCGGCGATGCGATGGACAAGGATCTCTACGATCTGCCGCGCGCCGAGCTGAAGAAGATCCCGACCGTGTGCGGTTCGCTGCGCGAAGCGCTCGAGAGCCTCGACAAGGATCGCGACTTCCTCAAGGCCGGCGGCGTGTTCGATGACGACTTCATCGACAGCTATATCGACCTGAAGATGACGGAAGTGATCCGCTTCGAACACACCCCGCATCCGGTCGAGTACGACATGTACTATTCCGGCTGATCGCGCGAGCGATACGGCAGGATTTTACGGGGCGCTCGCGAGGGCGCCCCGTTTGCTTTGGGATCATGTTTCGGCCTCAGAGGGCGAGCAACGCCAAAGCGAGCACGACCACGCCGGCACAGACGGCCGCGGCGGGCGTGCGATACCACGGCACGCCGTAGACACCGGCGGCGCGGCGCTCGTGGATGATGTCGGCGTAAAATTCGTCCGATGACGAGAACGAACAGGCCAGCGCGCAACCGGCGCTCGCCGCCTGACGCTCCAGCGTCAGGTCGCCCCAGTCCGAAGGTTGAGCCGGCACACGGGACATGATCCGCAAAGTGTGCGCGCGATTGGTAAAGAGAGTCTTGCCGGTAGGATCTTGCCGGTGCTGTCTTGCCGGTGCGGGCTTGCCAATCAGGCGTCCGCAAGATGCGGCAAGGGAGTGCCCGCGGCCGGCACCAGTGACGGCGAACGCACCTCCGGCAGATTGTTGGCCGCACGCGCCGCCGCGATATGCCGCGCCACCGGGTGCGGCTGCGGCTCCGCGGCGACGGTGACGCGGTTTCGCCCGCCCTTCTTGGCCTGGTAAAGCGCGCCGTCGGCGCGATCGAGCAGCACATGCAGGTCGAGCGCGCTGTCACGGGTGCAGGCAGCGCCGACGCTGACTGTGGCGTTGATGGCGATGTCGTTGAAATGCGTGCCGGCGGTCTGGAAATTGCCGCGCACGCGCTCGCCGATCAGCGCGGCCACATCCTCGCCGCCGGCGACGATGGCGGCGAACTCCTCGCCGCCGAGCCGCGCGACGATGTCGTCGGCGCGCATGCTGTCGGCCGCCGTGCGGGCGAAGCGATGGATCACGTCGTCGCCGGTCGCGTGGCCGAACCGGTCGTTGATCGACTTGAAGTGATCGAGATCGAACATCAGGACGCTGACCGGCTCGCGCTTCTTCGCCGCGCGCGCACGCAATTGAGCTGCCGCCTCGTAGAAACCGCGCCGGTTGAACAGGCCGGTGAGCGGATCGGTCGATGCCGCGGTCTTGTGAATCTGGACGTGATGATCCTTCACCAGCAGCAGCACGATGAACGCGGTGCCGACCGCGTAGAGGATCGTCTCGATGGCGAACAATTGAAACCAGACAGCGGCGAACGCCTCGCGCATCGGCCCCGGAAACATCTCGTTCAGCGCGACCGGCAACAGAAAGATGGTGGCGTGAATGACCGGCACCAGAAACGGCGGGCCGGCGATCCGCGCCGCCTTGCGACGATCGTGCCGCAACTCGAACGTGATCAGGAACGTATAGGCCGCGACGATGATGGCACCGGTGATCAGACGCGGGCCTGTGCCATCCTCGAACCCCGGCAATTGCGTCAGCGCACACCAGATGACGGTGCCGAAATAAGCGCCGAGATAGCGCAGCCGGCGGCGGTGAAAGACACGCACGCCATTCACGACAATGCCGCAGGCAAGATAGAGCAGCGCGCCGGGCGCCCATGGGGGGATCGACCATTCGGCCGGCGCATTCCACAGCGCCATCGCCGCCCCGCCGATCAGATAGGCCGCGCCCCACCAGGCGAGCGCCCGCATGGCACGATCCTGCAGCCAGATCAGCAGCATGAAGATGCCGAGCAACGCCGCGATCGCCATGCCGACCAGCAACAGCGTCGGAACGTTGAACGTCGAACTCGCCAGCAATACGGAAGCCACGGTCATCCCTGATGCGACGCGGGACTGCCGCGGCGGTCACACATCTAGGGGATGGGATTTGTCGAAGGCTTTCAGAAACCGGCGGCCTTTATCGAAAACTATCGGTAATGCGACGAGCCGCGCCAAAGAAAAAGGGGCGCTTGCGCGCCCCTTTCCGGCAGATCGAAATCGATAACGCGATCAGCGCTTCGAGAACTGGAAGGACCGGCGGGCCTTGGCCTTGCCGTACTTCTTGCGCTCGACCACGCGGCTGTCGCGAGTGAGGAAGCCGCCACGCTTGAGCGCGGTGCGCAGATCCGGTTCGAAGTGGGTCAGCGCCTTGGACAGGCCGTGACGCACCGCGCCGGCCTGGCCGGACAGACCGCCGCCCGACACGGTGCAGACGACGTCGTACTGGCCGAGGCGGTTCGCCGTCACCAGCGGCTGCTGGATCAGCATGCGCAGCACCGGACGGGCAAAGAACTGCTCCACCGGACGGGTGTTGACGATGATCTTGCCGGCGCCGGGCTTGATCCAGACACGGGCGACCGCGTTCTTGCGCTTGCCAGTGGCATAAGCGCGGCCCTGCTTGTCGAGCTTCTGCGTATAGGCGGGCGCGTCGGATGCGGCAGCCGTGGTCTTCAGCGTCGACAGCTGGTCGAGCGATTGCATGGTCTCAGCCATTACACGGCCCTCTTGTTCTTGCGGCTGGCACTGGCGAAGTCGACGACTTCCGGCTTCTGCGCTTCATGCGGATGGTCGGGACCGGGATAGACGCGCAGATTGCCGAGCTGCACGCGGCCGAGCGGACCGCGCGGCAGCATGCGCTCGATGGCCTTTTCGACCACGCGCTCCGGGAAGCGGCCGTCGAAGATCGCCTTGGCGGTGCGCTCCTTGATGCCACCCGGATAGCCGGTGTGGTGGTAGTACACCTTCTGCTCGCGCTTGCGGCCGGTCAGAACGGCCTTCGCGGCGTTGACGATGATGACATTGTCGCCATCATCCACATGCGGCGTGTAGGACGGCTTGTGCTTGCCGCGCAGCCGCATCGCCACCATGGTCGCAAGCCGGCCGACGACGACGCCAGAGGCGTCGATCACGACCCACTTCTTCTCGACCTCGGCGGGCTTTGCCGAAAACGTCTTCATGGAACTGATCCTTGGAAATCGAAGCGACGCCGCAAACCTACGGCATCGTTGCGCGGCTGTGTACGCAACCGGCGTCATCCGGTCAATGCCCGCAACGGCCAAATTGTGCAATTAAATCAGCAGTTTGAAAAAATGGTATTTTAATACCAATCTCTAAGGCCGTGGCGGGATGGAATATGTCGAGGTCACATGGGCCACCGGCTCGTCCTCCCCCTCGGAGTAGATAAGGACCTCTCCCACCGCCAGCCGCTTGCCGAGCTTGAGCAGGCGGACATCGGCGACCAGACCGGCCTGGGCCGGTTTGCGCAGAAAATTGATGTTGAGATTGGTGGTCACCGCCAGGGCCACCGGGCCGATCGCCGCGAGAATGGCGACATACATGGCGAAATCGGCCAGCGCCATCATGGTCGGCCCGGACACCGTTCCACCGGGGCGGACGAATTCCGGCCGGAAGGCCTGAGCAACCCGGCAGCCCTGCGTGGTGATATCGACGATCGTCAGGCCGCTTTGGTCATTGAACACCTGCGGGAATTCGCGCCGCAGATAGGTCTCCATCTCCTTGACCGACAACGCCGGCACCGCCATGTGAAAGATCTCCCGTCCGCGTGCTTTCGGTCCGATACTATCGGCTTCCGCTCAGGTGCAATACGGGCGCAACACGAAAGAACAGCAAAACCGATTCTTCAGACGGTTTTCGCAAAACGGGTTTTAGCATGAACGTTCAGGATGTCCGCACCTCCGCCGGCCCGCTGCTGATGCAGCGGAGCGACAGCATCGCGGTGCTGACGCTCGATCAGCCGGAGCGGCGCAATGCGCTGTCGGAGGCGATGCTGGCGTCGCTGTCGAATGCGCTCACCGATATAGCCGCCGACACGAGCGTGCGCGCGGTGATCATTGCCGCCAATGGTCCCGCGTTCTGCGCCGGACACGATCTCAAGGAATTGACCGCGCGGCGCAGCGATCCGGATGGCGGCCGCGCCTATTTCGCGACGATCATGACCGCGTGCAGCGCGATGATGCAGCAGATCGTCGCGATGCCGCAGCCGGTGATCGCCGTGGTCCATGGCGTCGCCACCGCGGCCGGCTGCCAGCTCGTCGCCAGCTGCGATCTTGCCATCGCCTCAGCCGCCGCGAAGTTCGCGACGCCGGGTGTCGATATCGGCCTGTTCTGCTCGACGCCGATGGTGGCGCTCTCGCGCAACGTGTCGCGCAAGCACGCGATGGCGATGCTGCTCACCGGCGACATGGTCCCGGCGGACGAGGCGCAGCGCATCGGCCTCGTCAATTCCGTCGTCGCGCCGGGCGAGGAAATGAATGCCGCGCTCGCGCTCGCGCGCAAGATCGCTGCAAAGTCGAGCTACACCGTGAAGGTCGGCAAGGAAGCCTTCTACCGGCAGGCGGAGATGAGTCTCGCTGCCGCCTATCGCTACGCCTCCGAGGTCATGGTCGAGAACATGATGGCGCGCGACGCGGAGGAAGGCATCTGCGCCTTCATCGACAAACGAACCCCGACCTGGGAGGACCGCTGACATGAAACGCCCCGTTGCTCTCGCCCTCGCCGCTCCGCGCGCAAGCTGGATGTCACGGTCCTGGATGATCCGCTCATTGATCGGCGGCACGGCCTGGGGCGCGGCGCTCACCGCCGGCCTCACCGGCATGGCATTCGCGCAATGCGGCGCCGCCTGCATCGACACCACGGCGATGACCGCGGCGGTCTCGATCGCGACCGGCATCGTGGCCATGGGTGCCATCACCGCGCTCGCGCGCAATGGCCGATAACGCCGATCTCGTCTTCACGCCGGCCGCGCGCGCCGAGCAGGAAGCGCGCGGCTCCGCCAAGGCCTATGCACAGCGTTTCGCCGAGGGCTTTCCCAACGCCGTCACGGAGGAGCTGGCGCGCTTCATCGCGCTGCAGGACACTGCGTTTCTCGGCACCGTCTCCGGCGCCGGCGCGCCCTATATCCAGCATCGCGGCGGCCCCAAGGGCTTCATCAAGGTGTTAGACGAACGGACGCTCGGCTTCGCGGATTTTCGTGGTAATCGCCAATACATCACGCTTGGCAATCTGGCGGAGAGCGACCGGGCCTTCCTTTTCCTGCTCGATGTCGCGCGCCGCCAGCGCGTCAAGCTTTGGGGCCGCGCGCGCGTCGTCGACAACGATCCCGATCTGCTCGCCAGACTGGTCGATGTCGGTTACAAGGCGCGGCCGGAACGTGCCATCCTGTTCACGATCGATGCCTGGGACAGCAACTGCTCGTCGCACATCGTGACCCGCTTCTCGGAAGCGGACATCGCGGAGGCGATGGCGACGGTGCAGCAGACCATCGGCGCCTTGCAGCAGGAGAACGCCCGGCTGCGGGCATTGCTGGCAGAGAAGACAGGCGAGCCTCAGGAATGAACCACGACCTTCCCTATGCCGACGGTTATATCCGCGGCATCCTCAACACCACCAAGACCATCGCCATGGTCGGCGTGTCGCCGAAAGAAAACCGGCCGAGCTATTTCGCGTTCAAATATCTGCTCGAGCGCGGCTACAAAATGATCCCGGTCAATCCCGGCCAGGCCGGCAAGGACCTGCTGGGCCAGCGCATCTACGGCAAGCTCGCGGACATTCCCGAGCCGATCGACATGGTCGATGTCTTCCGCGCGTCGCCTTATGCCATGGGCATTGTGCAGGAAGCGCTGACGCTCGACCCGAAGCCGAAGGTGATCTGGATGCAGCTCACCGTGCGCGACGATGCGGCGGCGAAGCTCGCCGAGGACAACGGCATCAAGGTGGTGATGAACCGCTGCCCGAAGATCGAATACGGCCGCCTCTCGTCGGAAATCTCGTGGATCGGCGTCAATTCCCGCACGCTGTCGTCGAAACGCGCCAAGGTCATGGGCAAGGGCGTGCAGCGCATGTCGCTCAACCGAACCACCATGAGCGGCGGCACCACCGATGCCACTGATGCGGCGCAGCGCGCCCAACAGGACGAGATGGCGCAAGGCAACGATTAAAGGCAACGACTGAGGGAACGACCGACCACCGCGCGGATTCTCCGCGCGGTCGGCACCCGAGCCGCTTCCGCCGCGCGGCAGCAGTTCATTTCCCCACCGGCGCAGCGTACAGCAGGTTCATCCTCCTGGACGGCTGCGACGCAAATGCCGTCATCCCTGCCTTGACGGCTCTCCCCGCTGATTTGATAACCTGTGCTGCGCCGCATGCCGTGGCGCGCCGTTTTTCAGGATAGATCATGACAGAGCGAACACCGGGTTTCTCCACGCTTGCCATCCACGCCGGCGCCCAGCCGGATCCGACCACCGGCGCGCGCGCGACACCGATCTATCAGACCACGTCGTTCGTGTTCGACGACGTCGATCACGCCGCCTCGCTGTTCGGCCTGCAGGCGTTCGGCAACATCTATACGCGGCTCGGCAATCCGACCAACGCGGTGCTGGAGGAGCGCGTCGCCGCGCTCGAGGGCGGCACCGCCGGCCTCGCGGTCGCGTCGGGCCACGCCGCGCAGTTCATCGTCATGCACACGCTGATGACGCCGGGCGACGAGTTCGTCGCGTCGAAGAAGCTCTATGGCGGCTCGATCAACCAGTTCAACCACGCCTACAAGAACTACGGCTGGAACGTGGTGTGGGCCGATCCGGACGACATCGGTTCGTTCGAGCGCGCGATCTCGCCGAAGACCAAGGCCATCTTCGTCGAGTCGATCGCCAATCCGGGCGGCGTGATCGTCGATCTCGAAGCCATCGCGAAGATCGCCAAGCAGGCGCGCGTGCCGCTGATCGTCGACAACACGCTGGCGACGCCGTATCTGTGGAAGCCGATCGATTACGGCGCGGACATCGTCGTGCACTCGGTCACCAAATTCCTGGGCGGCCACGGTAACTCCATCGGCGGCATGATCGTCGACGGCGGCACCTTCAACTGGTCGCAGGAAGGCCGCTACCCGATGCTGTCCGAGCCGCGGCCGGAATATCAGGGCATCGTCCTGCACGAGACCTTCGGCAACTTCGCCTTCGCCATCGCCTGCCGCGTGCTCGGCCTGCGCGATCTCGGGCCGGCGCTGTCGCCGATGAATGCGTTCCTGCTGCTCAACGGCATCGAAACGCTGCCGCTGCGGATGCAGAAGCACTGCGACAACGCGCTCGCGGTCGCCACGTGGCTGTCGAAGCAGGACAAGGTGGCATGGGTCAGCTATCCGGGCCTGCCGAACGACAAGTATCACGCGCTCGCCCAGAAATACTGTCCAAAAGGCGCCGGCGCCGTGTTCACCTTCGGCCTCAAGGGCGGCTACGAGGCGGGCGTGAAGCTCGTCTCCAACGTGCAGCTGTTCTCGCATCTCGCCAATATCGGCGACACGCGATCGCTGATCATCCATCCGGCCTCGACCACGCACCGGCAGTTGTCGGATGCGCAGAAGGTGCAGGCCGGCGCCGGACCGGACGTCGTGCGCCTCTCGATCGGCATCGAGGACGTCGCCGACATCATCGCCGACCTCGAGCAGGGATTGAACGCCGCGTGATCCGCGCGCGTTTCTCGAAAAAGAAAAGCCCGGCAACGATGCCGGGCTTTTTTTTGAAACAAACCGTGTCAGAGCTTTGATTGACACCGGTCTATGACCCGTCATGCCCGGGCTTGACCCGGGCATCCCGCTTAGACTGCCCTCGTGCTCACCTTATCGAGATGGCCGGGACTACGCCCGGCCATGACGGAGCATGAATAGCTGACGTCGGACCGCTCACGCCTTCTTCAGCGTCCGCGCCACGAAATCACGCATGCGCGCGAGCGTCGCATCCGCCACCCAGATATCCGTCACCTCGGCTTCGAGCGCCGCGCCGCTCGCTGCCATGCGCTCCGTCGCCGGCTGGCGCAACTGCCGCTTGCCCATGGCGAACGCGGCGGGCGACACCGCCGCGAGCTTTTCAGCTTGCGCCACGGCACGGGACGCGATGTCCTCCCGCGCGACGAGTTCGTTGACCCAGCCGCGCGTCATCGCCTCGTCCGGCGCGACGGTGGCGCCGGCCAGGATCGACTCGGCGAGAAACTGCGGCGCGGTGACGCTGCGCATTACCTCGAACGCCAGCGGCGGAAACGGCACGCCGACGAGAATTTCCGTCACACCCATTCTCACATCGTTGCGGCCGCCATCCTGCGGCATCAGCCGATGGTCGGCGCAGCAGGCGAGAATGCAGCCGCCGGCGATGGCGTGGCCGTTGATCGCCGCCACCACGGGCTTCGGAAAATTGAAGACCGTGTCGTAGAGCCGATGCAGTGCCGGCAGGAATTCGCGGATATACGGCACGCCGGCTTCGACCATCTGCGGCAGATCAACACCGGCGGAGAACATCTTGCCCTGCCCGGTGAGCACCACCGCGCGCGAGGATGACTCCCGCAGCCGCCGAAACCGCAAGGTCAGCGCGTCGCAGAACGCGATGTCGAGCGCATTGGCCTTGCCGTGGTGCATCTCGACCACGGCGATGTCGCCCTGCTCCATTACGTCGATCATGTGGGTTGCTCCACGGCGCCGGCCGGCGCGTCGAGCGGCCGCCGCTCGACGCGATGGCGCAGCCGCTCGGCATGGATCACTGCGACGGTGAGCACCACCACCGC